>JASHSB010000159.1 GCA_030036945.1 Methylovirgula sp.
TGGTGGCAGCTGCAGCCCGACTTCCAATACATCTTCAATCCCGGCGGCGGCATCGTCGATCCTCTGAACCCAACCAAACTCCTCGGCGACGAGGCCGTCTTCGGTGCCCGGACAACCATTGCCTTTTAGCCGATGGATTAGAGTGCGGCGATGAAAACAGCAAACATTCGAAGGATCGTGCTGGACGTCGATAAGGCGCGCGCCAAGCCGTCGCTGATCGATGTCGCGCAAGCAATCCAGAACTGCAGCGGCGTAGACTCATGCAACATCACGGTCACCGGCATGGATATCGAAACGATAGGAACGAATATCGCGATTGAAGGCACGGCCATCAATTACGACCAAGTCATCCGGAAAATAGAAACGACCGGTGCCGCCGTCCACAGCCTCGACGAGATCGTTGTCTGTGCGCGAACGATCGCGAATACGCCGTGGAAACGATGAGACCCCCAATCGACGGTAAAGCGGATAATCTTCATGGCTAAGAAGAACACACAGCCAAAGAACGTCTATAAGCCGCTCGAGCGTGCGGCCAACGAAACCCGTTACGGCGTAGAAAACTTATGTTCCGGCTTTCGCCTCTCGCAAAAGCATTGGAAGAGGAGAGTGCAGGTTCTTTCCGGTATGCCGAGATCGACCATGTCGGAACTGCTGACCTTGCATAGTGATTTGCACAAACTGTTCCGTGGCATCGTGAAAACGGCAAAGAATTCGAACTGACCTGCCAATCGAGCCGGGCAGAACGCTTGCGGCCGCATTATATAGTAGCGTGTGAGCGATTTCTCTGCTTGGCGGACGGCGGCGCAGCATATTGGCATGACCTTTCGAACAACGCAAAGCGACGGCGGCCGCGCCGCGCTAGCATTCGTTCTACTGATCGGCGCTCTCAGTTTCTTTGCCGATTTCACCCATGAAGGCTCATGGACCATCGTCGGTCCCTATCTGGCGGCGTTGGGTGCGAGCGCTACGATTGTCGGCGCGGTTACCGGATTAGGCGAAGCCCTGGCTTTCGGCTTGCAGCTGCTTTCCGGAAGGTTTGCCGACTGGACCCGCCAATTCTGGCCGATCACGATTTTCGGCTACATCGTGCAGATGCTGGCGATACCGGCCTTGGCCTTGACCGGCAATTGGCCGCTGGCAGCAGGGCTCATCATCCTGGAGCGCATCGGCAAGGCTATCCGCACCCCGCCGCGCGACGTGATGCTGTCGCACGCGGCAAAAGATGTGGGCGGCTACGGCCATGTTTTCGGGCTGCATGAAATCCTTGACCGATCTGGCGCCATGGTCGGCCCCTTGCTGGTCGCTGCAATCTTGGCGCATCAGGGCAGCTACCGGCAGGCGTTCGGCGTCATGCTTGTGCCGGCTGTCGTCTGTCTCGGTCTCGTTGCCGTCGCGCGTTTGCGCTATCCGCAGCCGCAAGATCTGGAGATTAAGCGGCCGTCGATGCATGCACGCGCTTTGCCGCGGATTTATTGGATCTATTTTGTGGGCGCCGCGCTGGTAGCGGCCGGTTTCGCCGACTATCCTTTGATCGCCTATCACTTCAGCCGTGCGCACACCGTGCCTCCCGATTCGATTGCAATTTTCTACGCGGCCGCGATGGGGATCGGAGGCGGCGGCTCGCTCGTTGTCGGGCGGCTATTCGACCGCTTCGGCTTTCGGGTGCTGATTTGGCTGGCGCTGCTTACCGCCGCGTTTGCCCCCCTCGTCTTTCTCGGCGATTTTTGGCTGGCGCTCGTCGGCGTGGTGATATGGGGCGTCGGCGCCGGCGTACATGAGTCGATCATCCCCGCGGCGATCGCACCGATGGTGGCGCCCGATCGCCGCGCTTCGGCGTTCGGCTTGTTCACGGCCGGCTATGGGCTGTTCTGGTTCTTGGGCAGTTTGGCGATCGGTATTCTCTACGACCGGTCGGCTAGGGAGGCGATGGGTTTTTGCCTCGTCGCCGAACTCGCGGCCGTTCCCGTATTCCTGTGGGTCGCCCACGAGAACAATCGTTCGCGCCTCGACCCGTCGAACGACGCACGGGCTGCGAGGTTATGACGGCATATGAAGAGAGCCGGAAACAGCCGGATGCGAATGCCCATTTCGAAGGTTACACACAATTTTGAGCGCGGTATTGCCTTGACCGTCACGGCTGTTCAGTTCGTTGCCAGCACGAGGTTGCGGATCGCTGGATAGATTTGCGCGTTCCACCGCTTGCCGCTGAACGTTCCGTAGTGGCCGACGCCGACTTGGTAATGATGCCGTTTGAGATGCGGACGAAGGCCGTTGCAGAGGAGATGCGCGGCGGCGGTCTGCCCGACCGAGCAGATGTCGTCGCGCTCGCCTTCGACGGTGAGTAACGCCGTGCGGCGGATCGCGCCGGGATTCACCTTGCGGCCGCGATGCGTCAGTTTTCCTTTCGCCAGCAAAGCATCCTGAAAAACGATCTTCACGGTCTCGAGATAGAATTCGGCCGGCAGATCGAGCACCGCGAAATATTCGTCGTAGAACGCCATGATCGCCCGCGCGTCTTCGTCCCTCCCCTCGCTCAGATGCCGGTAGAGATCGCGATGCGCCTTGACGTGGCGTTCCATGTTCATCGACATGAACGCGAAAAGCTGTACGAAGCCCGGGTAGACTTTGCGGCCTTCGCCCGGCAGACGGATCGGCACGCGGGAGATCAGGTTCCTCTCGAACCATTCGATCGGTTTCGAGGTAGCGAGCACATTGACCTTCGAGGGGTTCACCCGCGTATCGATCGGTCCCGCCATCAGCGTCATGCTGCGCGGCTCGGCGGGGTTGCGCTCCTCGGCCATCAGCGCGACGGCCGCCAGCGCCTGCACGCACGGCTGGCAGACGGCCAGCACGTGCGCTCCGGGTCCGATCTTTTCGAGGCATTGGACGATGTAGTCGACGTAATCGTCGAACCCGAACGGCCCTTCCTCGAGCGGCACGTCACGGGCGTTCTTCCAGTCGGTAATGTAGACTTCGTGATCGCCCAGCAGCGTCTTCACGGTCTCGCGCAGCAAGGTCGCGAAATGTCCGGAGAGCGGCGCGACGATCAACATTTTCGGCTGTGCCGCGGCGCTGTCCTTGAAAAAACGCAGGAGGTTGCAGAACGGCAGAGAGAGCAGCGTCTCCTCCCGCACAGCAATCTCTCGGCCGTCAAGGCTGATGCTGCGGACGCCATACGACGGCCGCGTATGGGTAAGCCTGCTGCGAGCCATCAACTCGAGCCCCGCGGCCAGCCGTTTGG
>JASHSB010000160.1 GCA_030036945.1 Methylovirgula sp.
TTTTGGGTGTTGGCGGCGTGTTGATGGACGCGGATCGAAGATGAATCGATCATCTGGATATCGCCGTCATAAGCCTTTGATACAGCTTCGAGAAGACGATCCCAGACGCCGGCCTTGCGCCACCGGTTGAAGCGATTGACGCAGGTCGTGTGGGGGCCGTAACGGGCCGGAATGTCGCCCCAAGGCGCGCCCGTCCGCAGCCGCCAGAAGATGCCGTTCAAAACCCGTCGGTCGTCGACCCGCGGCACGCCGCGAACCTTGTTCGGCAGCAAAGGCTCGATCACTGACCACTCGAAATCCGTCAAATCAAAGCGTGCCATCTCAGCCTCCCGTCCCGGGAGACTGAATCAGTCATTCCCCGATTCGGGAATCCCCTTTATGGGTCTATGACCTAGCGGACCCGCTGCCGCAAGCGGGACCACGGCGGGCGGCCTAGCAATTCGTAGGAGCGAGGAGTGCGGCGTGAGTAGCGCAGAGTCTTCGTCGGCGATACGATGGAGGAATAAATCGACGATCTTGCCCGGCTCGCCGGCGAACTGGGCCTTTTGGGCGTGAGACCTTCATGTTCCAGGAGGGCCGCGACCCGATCGCCGAGGAGGGCCTTCCGCCGCGTTGCCTTCCTTGCGGGCGCCTATGCCGCCTTCGGTTCCAACGCCGTAAAACGGCTGAAAGCGCTGCTCGGCGCGGCCGCGGCCTATGCGGCGGGCGGCCTTGTGGCGCTGGAAGCGCGCTCCGAGCCCGAAACCTCGTTGTTGCTGTCGCAGATGCGCTGATGCCTTATATCCTAGCCGGATTTATCGTCTTTTGGATCGTTCTTTTCGCGCTGCGGAGCGTGGCGCGCGCCAATCCGGCGGCGCTCGTGCAAGCCCTGCGGATGAGCGGCGGCGGCGCGGCGCTGTTGCTCACCGCGTTTCTTCTGTTGCGCGGCAGGATCGATCTGGCGCTTCCGCTCGGCGGTTTCGGCCTTTGGCTTCTCGCCAACCGTTCGGCGGGGGCGTGGTTCGGCAGAACGGCGCGGCCGAGCTCGCGGGTGCGTTCGGCGATGATCGAAATGGAGCTCGACCTCGCCAGCGGCGCGGTTCGCGGCGTGGTTCTCGCCGGCGCCGACGAAGGCAAATCGCTCGACGCGATGAGCCGGCTGCAATGCGAAGCGCTTTACCGGCTTTGTCTGCGCGACGATCCGGACGGAGCGCGGCTCCTAGAGGCGTATTTTGACCGCCGGTTTCCCGGATGGCGTGCGGCAGGTGACGCAGGGGACGACGCGCGGCGCCAGCGCGCGAAAGCCGCGCCGCGCATTGGCGTGATGTCCGAGGATGAGGCTTATGAGGTCCTGGGCCTTCACAAAGGGGCTTCGCGCGACGATGTCGTACGTTCGCACCGATCGTTGATGAAAAAGCTCCACCCCGACCACGGGGGATCCACGGACCTTGCCGCCCGGGTGAACGAAGCCAAGGACGTTCTGATGCGCCGCCACCACTAACTCCCCACGCTACACCGGCAACTCGCAGTTTCCGAATTGACTAAATTGTGCCCCGAATTGTTTAATTTTTAGTCGCGAAACAGGCGAAGCCGGATCGTTTGAGGCTGCGGCAGGCGGCCTCCGCGTCGTCGGCGTCGAGTCCCGCGAAACGGGCGCGGTACAGCGTCTGATCTCCCCTGCGAACTTTCTCGGTGAACGGCTCCGCGGCATGCAGCGCATGCGCGCCGCGCACCTTGGCGCGGGCGAGAAGCTTGCTTGCCGCGCCCGCGTCGTCGGTTGCCCCGACCTGGATCATCCAGCCGCTGCGCAGGGAACTCGGCCGATCCAACCCGACATTGCCGCTTTCCTTGGCCATTGTGACGCGCTGCGAATCTTTGGCGGATCGCTCGCCTCGCGTCGCGCTTGCTTTGGCATTCGCGAATTTCGCATCATCTTCTTCCTTCGCGGCGGGAGGGCCGATTTGCCAGCCCAGCATCGAAGGCGTGGTGGTCGATGCCATCGGCCGTTCGGTCGAGCCGTCATAAGCCACATGGCGGGTCGGTCCGATTTGCATCGGCTGCAGCGGCATCGGCGTGCTCGACACGAAGGCGGGACGTGGGATCGGCGTCGGTTCGATCGAGGCGACGGGCAGCGGGCCGGGCGCGGGGACGAACGGTGCGCCGTGCGCCGCCTCGACCGGCTTTTCCGCCGCGCCGCCGCGCTGCTTGTCATGCTCGCCGTCGGCGATCGTCGGCGCGGAACGCCGGGTCGAACCCTTGTCGATTTCCGAGGCGATCAGGCCGGCCATGATCCGATCGCGGCTCGCGGCCGTCGTTCCGCCGAGCACGACGGCGACGATGAAATGGCCGTCGCGTTTCACCGAGGTCAGGAGATTGAAGCCGGATTGGCGGGTATAGCCGGTCTTGATTCCGTCGAGCCCGTCGATGCGGCCGAGAAGATGGTTGTGGTTGCGATTGACGACCCCGTCGTAAATGAACGCGCGGGTCGAGAAATAGTGGTAATAGCGCGGAAAACGCTCCTGAACGGCGCGCCCGAGGAGGGCGAGATCGGCCGCAGTCGTGATCTGCGCGTCGTTGGGCAGGCCCGAGGCGTTGGCGTAATGGGTGCGCGCCATGCCAAGCGCATGCGCCTCGCGGGTCATCATCGCCGCAAATGTCGCTTCGTCTCCGCCAATGTCCTCGGCGACGGCAACCGCGATGTCGTTGGCCGACAAGGTGACGATGGCCTTGATCGCGTTCTCGACGGTGATCGTCGAACCGCGGCGCAAGCCGAGCTTGGTCGGCGCCTGGGCCGCGGCGTGCGCCGAAATCGGTATACGCGAGTCGAGCCGAAGACGGCCTTTTTTGATCTCCTCGAAGAGCAGGTAGAGCGTCATTACCTTGGTGATCGAAGCCGGGTGGCGCAACTCGTTCTCGTTGCGCGCGTAAAGGACGCGCCCCGAATTGCCGTCGACGACGATCTCCGCGAAATTGGCGGCTGTGCCCCGCGCCGCACGGTAGGCGCGCATATGCCACGCGTGGAATGCGTGCCGCCAGACCCGATGGTAGGCGTATCCCCGATGATTGGAATGGCGGTGATGGGCTTGGGCCGGCGGGGCGAACCAGGCGAACGAAAGGCACAGACTGAACGCTACCAGCAGGGGACGAACGCCCCGGCGACCCTTCGGCATGACGCGGTTTTCCCTGATTTTGCCATTGAAACGCGCCGGCAAGTGGGAAACGCCCCGGTCCGCCGACTAAAACTCTCCCGGAATTAGAAACTTGGAGGGATACGCCGGGCGAAAGCCCAGCATCGCCGCTCCTGAGCTGAGAGGTAGGGACATTACCGCCCGAGTTCGCCCCAACAGTCCGATAAGGAACGCTAAATCGTGCCGGTTACCCCGGCGTTAAAGGAATGGGGATAGCTCGACAGAGGAGTGCCAGGATGGGATTTTTTATTGCGACGCAAAAATATGCTTGACCATAATTGTGCATTGCACTATGTGTGGGATCGTGAGCTGGCAGGCCGCGAGGCGCGGTTCCTGCCGGACGAGCCAACGCCTATCCCTCCCAAGGAGTTGAACGATGACTTCCAATTTTGAGGAATTCCAGAAATTCGGCAAGGAACAGCTTGAGACGGCCAGTTCAGTCGCCGCTTCCCTCGCCAAAGGCTTCCAGACGATTGCCGCCGAGACGACCGACTATTCGAAGAAGTCGCTCGAGAGCAATTCCGTTTACCTGGAGAAGCTGCTCGGCGCCAAGTCGCTAGACAACGCGATCCAGATCCAATCGGAATACGCAAAGTCAGCCTATGAGGGATTCGTAGCCCAAGCGACCAAGCTCGGTGAGCTTTACACGATTCTCGCCAAGGAAGCTTTTAAGCCGGTAGAGAGCGTCTTCGCCAAGGTTCAGGCTGTCGCAACCAGCACCAAGGTTGCGAGCGCCAAGTAAAGCGCCAAGTGAGGCATCCGGACGATCTTGCAATCCGGCGGTCGTTTACGTTCGCAGTTGCGCCCTTTTCAGCAGTAAGGCTCGGCCCCGCGTCGGGCCTTTTTCTTTGCGCTCCTGGTGCGCCGCGCCGGTTTGGCGATCGTACCGTCTCGGGTCATGAAAAATGCCCGAGTCGAGCCGCAACGGCAATTATTTCCCAACGTCATTAAGCCGCATGGCTGGATCCGAACGTGCTAATCTCTATCTTGCATGGGAGGCACGGGAAAGCGCGGCCCCCTCGACGAAATCGCGGTAGTCGGAAAGGGCGAACCGGAGTTATGATTTCCGCGTTGAGCGAAGCGCTGGCCGCGATTCCGGCGTCATGCCCGGTGTGAATGGAGATGGAGGGATGCCGTTACGGGCGGCTAAAGATCAGCAGAAAGGTGGTGATCTCGGATCGGGCACCGGCACGGCGGTTATCGCGCGGCCGAAGACGCAGACGCGACGGCCGAGCATGTATCGCGTCCTGCTGCTCAACGACGATTACACGCCGATGGAGTTTGTGGTCACGGTTCTACGCAGGTATTTCAACAAAGGGCCGGAAGAGGCGACGCGGATCATGCTTCATGTCCATCAGCACGGCGTCGGCGAATGCGGGATATTCACCTATGAAGTTGCCGAGACGAAGGTTACCCAAGTGATGGACTATGCCAGGAAGCATCAGCACCCGCTGCAATGCATCATGGAAAAGAAATGAGAGACCGCCATGCCTTCCTTCTCGCGTAATCTTGAACAGACTCTGCATCGTGCCCTTGCCGTCGCCAACGAGCGGCATCACGAATATGCGACGCTCGAACATCTTCTGTTGAGCCTGACCGAAGACAGCGATTCGGCGGCCGTGCTGCGCGCCTGCTCGATCGATCTCGAACTGTTGCGCAAAAATCTGCGCGATTACATCGACCAGGAGCTCGACAATCTGGTCGGCGACGGCCGCGAGGACGCCAAGCCGACGGCCGGATTCCAGCGGGTGATCCAGCGCGCCGTGATCCATGTCCAATCTTCCGGCCGCGAGGAGGTGACTGGCGCCAACGTGCTCGTTGCGATCTTCGCCGAGCGCGAGAGCCATGCCGCCTATTTCCTGCAAGAGCAGGATATGACCCGTTACGATGCCGTGAACTACATCAGCCACGGCATCGCCAAGCGGCCCGGGCTTTCCGACACTTCCAAGACGGCGCGCGGCGTCGACGACGACGAATCGCATGACGCGAAGGACAAGGACGGCGATTCGAAGAAGAAGGAAGGCGCGCTCGAAGCCTATTGCATCAACCTCAACAAGAAGGCGCGCGAGGGCCGCATCGATCCTTTGATCGGCCGCGACGCGGAGGTCCTGCGCACCATCCAGGTGCTCTGCCGCCGCCACAAGAACAATCCGCTGATGGTCGGCGATCCGGGCGTCGGCAAGACGGCGATCGCCGAAGGCCTGGCACGCAAGATCGTCAAGGGCGACGTGCCGGAAGTGCTCGCCGACGCGACGGTCTTCGCGCTCGACATGGGCACGTTGCTGGCCGGCACGCGTTACCGCGGCGATTTCGAAGAGCGCCTGAAACAGGTGATGAAGGAGATCGAGAACCACAAGAAGGCGATCCTGTTCATCGACGAGATCCACACGGTGATCGGGGCAGGGGCGACGTCGGGCGGCGCGATGGATGCGTCGAATCTTTTGAAGCCGGCGCTCGCGCAAGGGACGCTGCGCTGCATCGGCTCGACGACGTACAAAGAATACCGGCAGTATTTCGAGAAGGACCGGGCGCTCGTCCGGCGTTTCCAGAAGATCGACATCAACGAGCCGTCGGTCGAGGACGCGATCGAGATCATGAAGGGGCTAAAGCCCTATTTCGAGGAGTTCCACAAGGTCCGCTACACCGGCGAGGCGGTGAAGGCCGCCGTCGAACTCTCGGCCCGCTATATCCACGACCGCAAGCTGCCGGACAAGGCGATCGACGTGATCGACGAGACCGGCGCGAGCCAGATGCTGGTGCCGGAGAACAAGCGCAAGAAGACGATCGGCATCAAGGAGATCGAAGCGACGATCGCGACCATGGCGCGGATCCCGCCGAAGAGCGTCTCGAAGGACGATGCCGAGGTGCTCGAGCATCTCACCGAGACGTTGGAGCGGGTCGTCTATGGCCAGAACAAGGCCATCGTGACCCTAACGTCAGCGATCAAACTCGCCCGCGCCGGCCTGCGCGACGGCGAAAAACCGATCGGTAGCTATCTCTTCTCCGGTCCGACCGGCGTCGGCAAGACCGAGGTGGCCCGCCAGTTGGCCGTCGCGCTCGGCGTCGAGCTGACCCGCTTCGATATGTCGGAATATATGGAGCGCCACACCGTGTCGCGGCTGCTCGGCGCGCCTCCCGGCTACGTCGGCTTCGACCAGGGCGGCCTGCTTACTGACGCGATCGACCAGCATCCGCACAGCGTGTTGCTGCTCGACGAGATCGAGAAGGCGCATCCCGATCTCTACAACATCCTGCTGCAAGTGATGGACCACGGCAAGCTTACCGATCACAACGGCAAGCAGATCGACTTCCGCAACGTGATCCTGATCATGACGACCAACGCCGGCGCCTCCGATATGGCGCACGCCGCCTATGGGTTTACCCGCTCGCGTCGCGAAGGCGACGATATCGAGGCGATCAACCGGATGTTTGCGCCTGAATTCCGTAACCGGCTCGACGCGATCGTGGCCTTCGGCCATCTGCCGCCCGAGGTCATTGCCAAGGTGGTCGACAAGTTCATCATGCAGCTCGACGCGCAGCTCGCCGACCGCAACGTCACGATTGAACTCACCGACGAGGCGCGCAATTGGCTGGTCGAGAACGGCTATGACGAGCAGATGGGGGCGCGGCCGATGGCGCGCGTCATCCAGCAGACGATCAAGACGCCGCTCGCCGACGAAGTACTGTTCGGCCGGCTGAAAAACGGCGGAACGGTGCGCGTCGTCGTCACCACCGAAGAGGACGGCGGCAAGAAGCTCGGCTTCGTCTACCCCGAGGGGCCGGTTCTGCCGCGCCTCGAACGCGACATCGTCGAAGCCGGCAAGAAACGCGTGCGCGCCGAACCCGAGGTGCGCCGCGCCCGCGCCCGCCGCTTGCAGGGCGAAGAAGGCGATGAAGGCGAGGACGAGTTCGGTCCGGATCTGCCGGAGGGCGAGGCGGAAGCCGAAGCCGCGACCGACCGGGCGGACGAAGCCGAAAAGCCGTCCGGCATCGCCCCCAACGTGCCGTCAGGGGACTGACCCGCGCCGCAACTTTTGCCGATTCGGGCGGAGCCGCCGGCGTCGGCTAGGGACCGACCGGTCCGCCGGCCTTTTTCCAGGCGTCGATTCCGCCTTCGATGTGGCGGGCCGTTTCCAGTCCGGCATCCTGAGAGGCCTGCACCGCCATGGCCGAGCGTTCGCCGTACGCGCAGTAGAATAAAAGCTGCTTGCTCGTCGATTTCGCGAGCCCGTTGAGCATGCCGCCGACGCCGATGGCTTCCTGAACCGTGGGGTAGGGGACGTGTAGCGCGCCGGGAATGGCGCCATGCCGCTCGCGTTCCGAGCGTTCGCGGAGATCGATGAACACGACGTCGGAGCTTCCATGGAGATCGAGCGCTGCGCTCGCCGGGAGCGACCAGCCGCGGCGGGCGATTTCATCCAGGGCGATGCCGACTTTCATGTTCGCGGGCACCGCGACGTCCATCATCTTCGGGTTGGCGAACTTCAGGTTGTTCATGAGTTCGACATACTCATCGACGGACTTGACCCGGAGCCGCGGATTGTATGTCTTCTCCTCGCCGATTGTGGAGACGGTGTCGCCTTTATAGTCGTGTGCCGGGTAGACAAGCGTCGTATCCGGCAATTTGAGCAGACGACCGAAGATTGACTCGTATTGCTGGCGCGGATCGCCATTCTGAAAATCCGTTCGGCCGGTGCCACGGATCAACAACGTGTCGCCGGTAAACACGCGGTCTGGCAGGACGAAACTATAGGAATCGTCGGTATGACCGGGGGTGTAGATCGCATCGAGCGTCAGTCCCTCGATCGTGAGCTTGTCGCCGTCGCCGAGCCGCATGGAGATCACGTCGGCCTTGGTCTGTTCGCCCATCACCGTGGTACAATGGGTTCGATCGCGCAGTGCGCCCAACCCCGTGATGTGGTCGGCATGCAAGTGCGTATCGGCGGCCTTCACCAGCCTGAGATCGAGTTCGTCGATCAGTTGAAGGTAGCGATCGACCTTTTCCAGCACCGGATCGATAATGAGCGCCTCGCCGCCCCTTCGACTCGCGATCAAATAAGAATAGGTATTTGAAGCCTGATCGAAGAGTTGACGGAATATCATGAATCCATGCTCCTTTTCAGCGCCGCGGCGATCTTGGCGCGATTGGCCTCGAGCACGGCCGGATCTTCCATACGGCCGTTGTGGGCGGGGCGCAGTTCGACGCCTTCCCAGCGCGGCAAAATATGGAAGTGGAGATGGAAGATCACTTGTCCGCCCGCTTGTTCGTTGAACTGCATGATGCTGATGCCCTGGGCACGAAACGCATCTTTCACGGCGCGCGCCACTTTCTGCACGCGCTGGATCAATTGCCCGAGCCCTTTGGGGTCGGCGTCGAGCAACGTGCGGGCCGGAAATTTTGGAATGACGAGCACGTGTCCGTCGATACGCGGCATGATGTCCAGGAAGGCCAGCGCCACCTCGTCCTCGTAGACTTTGTGGCAAGGCATCTCACCGCGCAGGATTTTGGCGAAGATGTTGTCGGTGTCGTAAGTCGATGGCATGGCGGAGCTCCTTGCGCGGGCAATCATTCAAGCATGATTTGACGGACACGCAAACCGGCTTGTCCAATGCGTTCATCCCTTCTTGAACGGCGCTAACTCCGCATATTCCTCGAGCGCTTCGTCGACCGCGCGGCGCTCCTCGGCGAGAAACGCGTCGATCGCCCGCGCGAAACGCGGATCGGCGATCTCGTGCGCGGAATAGGTCGGCACCGCCGCGTAGCCGCGCGCCAGCTTGTGCTCGCCTTGCGCGCCGGCCTCGACGCGCACCAGCTTATGGGCGATCGCGTATTCGATCGCCTGGTAGTAGCAGACCTCGAAGTGAAGAAACGGATGCTCCTCGACGGCTCCCCAATAGCGCCCATAAAGCGCGTCCTTGCCGATGAAATTCAACGCTCCGGCGATCATCCGGCCGGCGCGTTTGGCGACGACCAGCAGAATGTGCTCGGCCATCGAAGCGCCGATCTCGGAGAAGAAGGCGCGCGTCAGATACGGTCGTCCCCATTTGCGCGAGCCGGTATCCATATAGAACGAAAAAAACGCGTCCCAATGCGCCTCGCCGATCGCCGCGCCGCTGAGAAGTTCGATCTCGATTCCGCCGGTCAGCGCGTCTTTGCGCTCGCGGCGGATTATCTTGCGCTTGCGCGCCGCGAGATCGGCGAGAAACGCCTCGAAATCCGTATAGCCGCGATTGACGAAGTGGAACTGCTGGCCGGTGCGCTGCAGAAAACCGGCGCGGCGCAGATCGTCCCACTCGCCGCGCGTCGGAAAGGTGACGTGGATCGACGAGGCGTCGATCTTTTCGCGCCATTTCCGCAGGCCGGCGACGAGCGCATCGCGCGCCGCCGCGCCGCCACCGGGCGCTACCAGCAGGCGGCGTCCCGTCACCGGCGTGAACGGCACGGCCACCAGAATCTTCGGATAATAGTCGAGCCCGACCCGGTGATAGGTGTCCGCCCAGGCGTGGTCGAATACATATTCGCCGAGCGAATGCGCCTTTACATAGGTCGGAGCCGCCGCGACCAGCGTATCGGCGCTTTCGACGACGACGTGGGCCGGCGTCCAGCCGGTGCGCCCGCCGACCGAGCGCGAACGCTCCAAGGCACGCAGAAAGGCGTGCGTCAGAAAGGGATTGAAACGCTCTTCGGTGCCGCCGCGCGCCTCCACAAGCGCAACACCGTCCGGGTTGGCGCAAGCGTCCCACGCCGCACCGTCGATTTCGTCGATCGACGCGACGACGCGGATTTTCAGCATGGAACTCATGAGCGGCTGTCGGAAAAGGCGCGTCGAGGCGCGTAACGCCATTCTAACCCTCTTCGCTTATGCAGCAACGGAAGCCTCAGGCGTGACTCGGATGCGCCGCGGCGGCGTCCCATTCTCGTCATCTTTCGCCGCCATGGAAGCTTTGCCCATGGCATGCCGTTTTTCATCGGACGAACGAAGCGCGGGCGGCGTGGCGCCGCTCCGGCGCCGTTTTCGCGGATCGCGCATTCTGGCCTGGCCGGCACAGTTGCTCGTCGCGCTGGCCCTCGCGGGCTGCGCCGCAAATGCGCTGACCGACGTGTCCTTCTTTGGAGGGCAGCCCGGCGCCGCGCCGCGTCAGCATCTCGTCTTCGTCGTCTCGACCCGCAAGAGCGACGCGGGGGCGGGCGCCAACCAGATGCGTCCCGACGGCGCGGATTATTCGCTGCAAATCCTCAGCGTTCCACCGCATCATCAGGTCGGCCAGATCGAGCGCCCGATGTTCGGCGCGCCCCATCCTGGCAAAGATTTCGTCGAAGTTTCGCGGCGCGACCTCGACGAGCAAAGCTTCCGCAACGAACTCGCCACCAATATTTCCGGCCGCGTCGGCTCGAACCGCGACGTGCTCCTCTACGTGCACGGCTTCAACACGGGCTACGACGACGCGCGCTTCCGGCTCGCGCAGATCGTCGAAGACGGCCGTTTCGGCGGCATTCCGGTGCTCTTCACCTGGCCTTCGAGCGACAATCTTCTCGATTACGAGGCGGCGCGGGAAAGCGCCACCGCGTCGCGCGACGCGCTTGCCAACCTCCTGAAAGACCTGAGCGAAGTGCCGGATGTCGGCAAGATCCACATCCTTGCCCATTCGATGGGAACTTGGCTCAGCATGGAAGCCTTACGCGAGCGGGCGATCGCTGGCAGTCCTGATCTCAACGGCAAACTCGGGCTGGTGATGCTCGCCGCGCCCGACATCGATCTCTCGGTGTTCCGCGAACAATTGCGGCCGCTCAATCCTGCCCATGTCTCGGTGTTGATTTCGGCGAGCGACAAAGCGCTGTCGCTTTCGGAGACGCTGGCCGGCGACCGGCCGCGTGTCGGCGCGCTCGATCCGCGCAAGCCCGGCGATCGCGCCGTGCTCGCCCGCCTCGGCGTCAAAGTCTACGATCTTTCCGGCGAATCGACGGGGATCATCGGCCACGACACCTATGCCGACGCGCCCGACGTAGTGCGCTCGATCGGCGCGCAAATCGGCCAGCCGCGGGTCCAGGATGAAGACGTGCAGGCCGTGCTCGGCCAAAAACCGGTGAGTACCGATGTCACGGCGGAGCCGCTGCCGCAGGCCGCGACCGGACCGGCGCAAGGCGCCGCACCCGCGCCGCCTCCTGCGGCCGGGGTGCCCGCGCTGCCGGGCGCGACCACGCCGGCCAGCCCCATGCCGGTGCCGGCGCAGTAATCGATCAGCTTTGCCGCTCGGCGGTCCACCAGCCGCCGCATTCGGCGGTCGGCGAGGACCACGGGCCGTGACCATACCCGGCTCTCATCTTGCCGCCGACGTTGGCGATCTGGCCGTTCTCGCGAAAGCTCAAGGATACGGTGCCGTTGTCCTCGATGAGTCCGGAGACACTGGCGCCCGGCTCGCTGCTTGCCGCGATGCGCCCGTTGGCAATGGTGACCGAACCGCGATAGACCTTCGCGCAAGGTCCCGCCGACGTGGTGATCTGCACCGAATAGATACCATCGTAATGGCGCAGCGAAATCGGTTTCGTGTCGGCAGCGCGTGGGGCGAGCAAAAAAGCTGCCAACGCGGCGCAAAGAATCGCGGCAGGTCTCATCGTCTGAACCTTGAAGATTGCGCGGACGGGCTCGACACGTTGCCGGCAAACTCGCGCAAAGCGCCGGGCGGTTCCGAGGCCGAGAAGAGGGATTTCTGACTTCGCGAGACGATAAAAGCAAGCGCCGCGTTTCATTCGGCGACAAGATTCTTGCGCTGGCGGCGCTTGCTAGTTGCCAGTCACCGGGCCGCACCAGCCGGGAAGGAAATCCGTCGCTTCGCTCTTGGCGAATTGCAGCGCCTTTTCCAGGGCTTGGGGGAAATCCTCTTCGACCAATTTGCGTTTGATGCGGCGTCTGAGGAAATCCGCCCAGAGAAACTCGCTGAACGGCGTCGTATCCTTGGCATAGCCGCCGGCGAGGCGCAATTCGCCGGCCAGCGAACGGAAAGGATCGTCGACAAGATCGCTCAGCGATTTCGGGATGTCCGTGTAAGGGCGGCGGCGGCCGGTATCGTCGAACGGATGCATCCAGCCGCGGTTGTCGAGAAAGATCCAGAAGGCGTCTTTCGCAAATTTGCGCAAATCGGCGACGACGCTCACCAGGACATGTTCGATGCCGTCGTCGATCAAAGCACGGCCGAGA
>JASHSB010000161.1 GCA_030036945.1 Methylovirgula sp.
CTGGTTTCATCTCAAGGCCCGGCCGGTGATCGGCCGGGAAGGCGAGGTGGTGCGCATTATCGGCACGCTCGCCGACGTCACCGAGCACAAGATGGCCGAGACGCGGCTGCTGCACGACGCGGTGCACGATAACTTGACGGGGCTGCCCAATCGCGAGCTTTTCTTCGATCGCCTCGAGGCCGCTCTCCTTCTGGCCCAAACCGATTCCAAAATTCGTCCGACGGTCATCTGCATCGACATCGACCGGTTCAAGCAGATCAACGAAACGATCGGCTTCTCGGCGGGCGACTCGGTGTTGCTCACGGTCGCACGCCGGCTCGGCCGAATTCTGAAGCCGCAGGATTGTTTGGCGCGGCTCGGCGGCGACCGGTTCGCCGCCGTCCTCATTTCGGAGTCGGGAACTGATCAGATTATCTCGGTCGCCAACGTGGTGCGCCACGCGGTCTCGACCCCCGTGACGTTCGGAGAGAACGAGGTGCCGCTTTCCGCCTCGATCGGCCTCTCGCTCTACGATCCGCAATTGCATGCCAAGCGGGAGGATATGCTCAACGATGCCGAGATCGCCGTGCGTCACAGCAAGCGGCTGGGCGGCAACCGCATCGAGGTGTTCCGCCCTTCGATGCGCTCCTTGCGCTCCGACCGGCTGACCCTCGAAGGGGATCTACGCCGCGCGCTGGACCGCGGCGAGATGAACATTCTCTTTCAGCCGATCATCCGGCTCGAGGACCGCACCGTCGCCGGATTCGAGGCTTTACTGCGCTGGGATCATCCCCGGCTTGGCCGGCTCGGCCCGGCCGAGTTCATTCCTATTGCCGAAGAGACTGGCGGAATCGTCGATCTCGGCGTCTTTGCGATCGAACGCACCGCCCGCGAGCTTGCCGCCTGGCAGCGCGCTCTCGACGTCGATCCGCCGCTCTTTGCGAGCGTCAACATCTCCTCCCGGCAACTGCTACGCCACGATCTTCTCCAGGACGTCAAGACGGTGCTTTCGCGGCTCGAAGTGGCGCGCGGTACGCTCAAGCTCGAACTTACCGAAAGCCTGGTCATGGAGAATCCGGAATATACGGCGCAGCTCCTCGCCCGTCTGCGGAAACTGGGCGCCGGGCTTTCCCTCGACGATTTCGGCACCGGCTATTCCTCGCTGGCCTATCTGCAGCGTTTCCCTTTCGACACGATCAAGATCGATCGCTCCTTCGTCCGCCACAACGGGAAGGGGGCGCGGCCGGCAATCTTGCGTTCGATCGTCACCTTGGCGCACGACCTCGAAATGACCATCATCGCCGAAGGCGCCGAGTCGGAATCCGATGCGATCGAACTCTATCAGCTCGGCTGCGAATACGCGCAAGGCTACGCTTTCGGGCATCCGATGAGCGCGACCGACGCGCGCAAGCTCGTCGGCGCCGCCTCGATCGCCGCGTAGGTCAGGCGTGGCCGGATTGAGCGGAAAGGAATCCCGGATCGATGCCGATCTTGCGTAGCGCGCGCTCGTATTTCGATTCGAGCGGCGTGTCGAAGATCAATGCGCTGTCGGCAGGGCAGGTGAGCCAACCGTTATGTTGCATCTCGTCTTCCAATTGGCCGGAGGACCAGCCGGCGTAGCCGAGCGCCAGAACGGCGCGGTCCGGGCCGGAGCCGCGCGCGATGGCGCGCAGAATGTCTATGGTCGCGGTAAGCGAGACGCCGGCGTCGATTGGCAAGGTCGAATTGTCGATGTAGAAATCGTTCGAGTGCAGCACGAAGCCGCGCCCGGTCTCGACCGGTCCGCCTTTCAAAACCGGAACGGCGCCGGCCTGCGCCGGAAGGCGGATCGCCTCGTCGGGCGCAATGACCTCGAGCTGCACCAAAAGCTCGGAGAAGTTCAGACTCGCTGCGCGGCGATTGATGATGATCCCCATCGCGCCTTCGTCGGAATGCGCGCAGAGATAGACGACGCAGCGCGCAAACCGGTCGTCGGTCATGCTCGGCATGGCGAGCAACAGCTGGCCGTCGAGATAACCGTCCCGTTTGCCTTTGTATTTCACGCTTGCCATCATTCGCGCCGTATTCACGTGTAGATCATCACTTGTAGATCACATGGGTCACCGGGGGCGGATTTCAGCACCTGAGTGGCGAGAAGCCGTAAGGGAAGACCGTTGCAGGAAATCGTGCCACGCGAAAGCCGTCGCCACGTCCCCATGTTGGCGCAGCGCCGGCCGTTTGACCATCGCCTTTTTGCGAACCGCCTCGGGCTCGGGCTCGCATTCTTCCTTGCGGCGCTCCCGGCGAAGTCAGATCCGTTCGCCAGCGCTTGGTCGGAAGGCAAGGCGCAGATGCGGCTTATCGCCGCCGGAAAAGGGGCCGACGGCAACTATGAAGCTGCCGCGGAGATCAGGCTCCCCGCGACCGCGATCACCTATTGGCGCACGCCGGGCGACGCCGGCGTGCCGCCTAAATTCTCCATGGACGGATCCGAGAATGTGGCGAAGGCGGAAGTTCTCTTTCCAGCGCCGCAGCGCATCGACGACCAAGGCGTCGAAGCCTTCGGCTATCGCGGCAGCGTCGTATTTCCCATCCATGTCGCAGCGCGAAATCAACGCGCGCCGGTGCTGCTTCACCTGACGGTCGACTATGCGGTCTGCGATAATATCTGTCTTCCGGAGAAGAGCAGCGCCGAATTGGCGCTCCCAGCGGCCGGGCAGAGCCAGCAGGCTTCGCTCATCGCGGGCGCCGAGGCGCGGGTTCCCATCGCGTTGTCGCCGCAAGACGTCGCCGCGCGCGTCAGCGTCGTGCTGGATGGGGCGGCGGCGAGGCCCACCTGGCTTTTGGCTTGGAAAGGCGATTCTGCGCCCGCCGATCTTTTTGCGGAGGCCCCCGAGGGCTGGGCGTTTGAAACGCAACGCCGTGCCGATCGACTCTTTTCCATCACGGCGGTCGAGGCGCCGGCCGCAGCCCGGCATGTAGCGGTCCAAATGACGTTGTCCGGCACGCCCACGGCATATGCGTTCACAACGGAACTTATGCTGCCGGCGCCCGCGCCTTCCGGCGAGCAAACGACGCAGGCGGTGCCGGCGGCCGGAACCAAGTAGGCGAAGCCGCAATTTTCCGGCAGCGATGGCGTTCCCGTATAAGAGGCGGCAATGCGCGGCGGAGATCAGGATCGGCGTTTCTGGAGCTACGCGCTGCAGGCGACGCCATGACGCAGGTCCGGGATGTTCCGCTGTCTGAAAACGGCGCGACAAAACCGCGCCACGCCGCGCGGCTCAAAAAGCTTGTCGAGGAGGCCGCGCATTGTGAGCGCTGTCCGCTCTTTCGCGAGGCGACGCAAACCGTCTTCGGCGAAGGGCCGATCGGTGCGCTTATCATGTTCGTCGGCGAACAGCCCGGCGACCAGGAGGATCGGGTGGGGCGGCCTTTCGTCGGACCCGCCGGCCGCATGCTTGATGCGGCGCTCGCCGCGGTCGGTCTCGACCGCGGTGCGGCGTATGTGACCAACGCGGTGAAACACTTCAAATACGAGCAGCGCGGCAAGCGTCGGCTTCACAAACATCCCAACCGCGGCGAGGTTCAGGCCTGCCGCTGGTGGCTCGATCAAGAGTTCGCCTTGGTGCGGCCGAAACTCGTGGTCGCGCTCGGCACCGTCGCCGCCCATGCGATTTTGAATCGGCCCGTTGTCTTGGCGCGCGTGCGCGGCAGACCCCTCACATTGCCCGATGGGCGCGGCGTGCTGGCGACGATACATCCGTCTGCGATCTTGCGGATGCCCGACGAGACGATGCGCCGGCAAGCATTTGGCGATTTCGTCGACGATTTGAAGCGAGCCGTGAAGGTCGTCAAATCGCTGCGCTAGCCGCCGAAGCCGGCGTTCGGTCGGTCAGCTTCGCCTTTCGGCGTGGCCGTGCGAAGCTTCACCGCCGCGTTGCCCGACTTGTGCGGCGCGCTGCGGGTTGTTGGCGAAATTGCCGCCCGAGGCGTGGCCACCTTTTCTCCCCGCCTCGGAAGCGCGGCGCGGATCGTTGGCGAAGTTGCCGCCGGATGCATGCCCGCCCTTTCGTCCGGCTTGCGACGCGAGCTCGTGGTCTTGCGAAAAGCTGCGCTTCTCGCCGGGCACGCTGGCCCCGCCTTTGCGGCCCGCCTCGGCGGCCAATCCATGGTTCTTCGAGAAGCTGCGCTCGTCGGGCGGAACGCTAGCGCCGCCCTTGCGGGCGATCTCGCGCTGTTTTTCCTCTTCCATGGAGGCAAATCCACGATTTGAGGTCGAATGTTCGTGCGCCATCGTCTTTCTCCTAATTGGATTTCCAAAGGCGGTTGCCAGGGACCCGGCTGCCGAAACAATCCCGGAGCGCCGCCGCTTGTTCCGATATAGGGAGACAATTACCGTGTGCTCGCAGAAAATTGTAAAGTTAAACTAATGTTAATCTTCAGGAAATGGCGAAGCCGCAGCCTGGCCGGCGGCACTCTATAGCCTCGTGTTCTGGAACTATACTGTAGATGAGGTGGTATACGCCGGAGTCGTTCTAAAGATATAGTTCGCCGTAGCGGCAAAGTATAGGGCGATACCCGGCAGTTAAGCCGGCGACCCGCATAGATTGAGAGATCCTCATGCCGGGAGACATTCGATTCCCCGGCATGAGGGCTCTGCGACGCTTTGGGGTGGACCTTTAGGCGGCCGCTCGATTGACGCTGCCTTCGGCCAAGTTGGTCAACTTCTCGTCGGCTTCCTTTTCTTCTTCAAGATTTTGATCGAGAAGGTCCACGCAGTCGTCGGCGCCGAGTTCCTTCGCCCAGGCGATCAACGTGCCGTAGCGGGTGATTTCGTAATGTTCGACCGCCTGCGCGGCGGCGATCAGCGCCGCGTCGAGAACGTTCTTGTTGTCGACGTCGCCGGCAATCTCCTCGGCCTCCTTGATGATGCCGTCGATCGCCGGGCACATGACCGTGCCGGCGGCTACGCCGTGCAATTCGAAGACCTGTTCGACGCGTTTGACGTGGTTCTTCGTCTGGTCGAGATGCGTTTCGAAATCTTGCTTCAATTCCGGGGAAGCCGTTTTGTCGATCATCTTCGGCAACGTGCCGACGATGCGTTTCTCGGCGTAATAAACGTCTTTCAGCTGATGGATGAAGAGGTCATCCATATTCCTGATGTCTTTCGTAAAGAGACCCATGGTTTGCTCCGCTGTTCGGGAGAGTGCGGGCAACGCCGCGCGCCCCGTTCGGGTTGCAAGTTGCCGGATTTGCGCAGCCTCCCGAACCAAAAGCCGCGGCGGTGCCGCGTGAGCGGCTAGACGGCACGTTTGCGTGCCGCTGGGATTACGCTACATTGCGCCGCCCAAACGAGGGGACTTGCGGCGATGGCAATTAAAGTCGGTGATGCTCTGCCTGAAGTGACGTTCACGGTGATGACGACGGACGGTCCGAAAATCCGCACCACCAGGGAAATCGTCAGGAACCGTAAAGTGGTGCTGATCGGCGTTCCCGGCGCGTTCACGCCGACCTGTTCGCTCAATCACCTGCCGGGCTACATCGAGCACGCCGACGAATTCCGGGCGAAAGGCGTCGACACCGTCGCGGTGACCGGCGTGAACGATGTGTTCGTCATGCAGGCCTGGGCCAAAGCCTCCGGCGGCGAGAACAAAGTCCTCTTTCTTGCCGACGGGAGCGGCGCATTCGCCAAGGCGATCGGCCTTACCGCCGATCTCACGGAACGCGGCCTCGGGCTGCGCTCGCAACGCTATTCGATGCTCGTCGAAGACGGGGTAGTGCGCAAATTGAACGTCGAGGAATCGCCAGGCAAGGTCGAAATTTCGGCGGCCGAGCGGCTCCTTCGAGAGCTTTGAACCGCAATTCCGGCACGCATTGACGGGCGGGCGCGGCGCCAATAGGAAGAAGAAAAAAGGGGAGGGCGCTCGTGTCCGACAAGCCGCTTAATATTGTCTTTCTCGATCGTGCGACGATCGGCGTCTCGGTGCGGAAACCAAAGTTCCCGCATACTTACAAAGAATACCAGGAGACTTCCGCGGATCAGGTCGTCGAACGATTGGCCGACGCAGCGGTCGCCATCATCAACAAAGTGCCGATGCGGGCGCCCAGCCTCGCGAAGCTGCCCGGCCTGAAGCTGATCGCGGTCGCCGCCACCGGAACCGACTGCGTGGACAAGGCCTACTGCAAGGCGCACGGCATCACGGTTTCCAACATCCGCAACTACGCGGTCAATACCGTGCCGGAACATACGCTGGCGTTGATTTTCGCGCTGCGCCGCAGCCTCGTGCCCTATGTACTCGACGTGCGGCACGGCAAGTGGCAGACCATCAACCAATTCTGTTATTTCGATCATCCGATCCGCGACGTCACCGGCTCGACGCTCGGCGTCGTCGGCTATGGCGCGCTCGGCAAGTCGGTCGGCGCCCGCGCCGGCGCGTTCGGCATGAAGGTCATCGCGACCGATGTCTTCGACTTCCCCGGCAAGGTCGATCTCGACACGATTCTCGGGCAAAGCGACATTATCACGCTGCATTGTCCGTTGACGGACGAGACGCGCAACATGATCGGCGCCGCGGAATTCAAGAAAATGAAAAAGGATGCGATCCTGATCAATACCGCGCGCGGCGGACTGGTCGACGAGAAGGCGCTGGTCGCGGCGCTGAAAGGCGGCGAGATCGGCGGCGCAGGATTCGATGTGCTAAGCGTCGAGCCGCCGAAGAACGGCAACGTTCTCATCGAAGCCAACCTGCCGAACCTCATCGTCACTCCGCACGTCGCCTGGGCGAGCGTCGAGGCGATGACGGCGCTTGCCAACCAGCTCGTCGACAACATCGAAGCCTGGGTAGCCGGAAAGCCGCAGAACGTCGTGCTCGAATAGCGCCGCTTTCGACGCGGGTTTCCTTCTCCTTCTTCGCCCGTCCCGATGACTACGGCCCTTACGGCTATGGTTACGGGCCGTACTCAGGCGAGCTTGTTTTCGACCGCGATGCGCACCAGATCGAGCGGCGTGCGGGCGCCGAGCTTGCGCTTCAAAATCGCGCAGCTATTGGCGACGGTCTTATAGGAAACGTTGATCACGCCGGCGATCTCGGCCATGCTCTTGCCGCTGCGCAAGAGACGGAGAATCTCGAGTTCGCGCGCGTTGAGGCCTCCGACGACATCGCCGCGCCGGCCCGGGTCGAGAAAAGCCAGCTTCTGCGCGATCTCCGGCAGAAGGAATGTCTGTCCCGCCGCGACCGCCCGGATCGCGGCGACGAACTTGGCGGGATCTTCGCATTTGCCGATATAGCCCTTTGCGCCGTTCTCGATCGCGCGCGCCGCGAAGATCGGGTCGTCGTTCATCGTGAAGATGACGATGCGCGCGGCGGAATCGTAATGTAGGATGCGCTGCGTCAGAGAAAATCCCGAAATGCCGGGAAGATTAACGTCGATCACCACGACGTCGGGCCGCGCCGCCACATAGCGTTCGTAGGCGATCTCCGCGTCGGGCGCATCGAGCACCGCGATGTCGTCATACGAAGAAAGCATCGCACGGCATCCGGAGATGATCACCGGATGATCGTCGACTACAAGAACTTGCATCTCCTTCCCCGACGCTCTGAGGCCTTTCCGGCATTTGTCGTGTACGCCAAGTAGGTGTCAATAAGTCTTTGCAATCAGACGCATTATTCGCCTCGTCTGTCCCGGTAAATCGGCACATGTTCCCGGCCGCTTTTGGATTTGTTCCTGAGGAACGCGCAGACTGGCAGGCCGGCGGCAAGCCCGGTAAACTCGCAATCCGGAGACGCCGACGATGCGATCACTTTCCCTGCGCGCCCAATTAAACCTGCTGCTTGGCGCGCTTCTATTTGTGTCTCTTCTGGTCAATATCGCGTTGATTGCCTGGCAGGGAGGTCCGCGCATCCGCGCGGAAGACCAAAGCGACGAGCGACTGGCGCGCCAGGTCATTTCGACCGTGCTGGTCAGTTTGCAGGATGCGCCCGATCCCGGTTCGCGGCTCATGGGACTTATCGAGGATTTGCAGAACCTCCGGCATGTGCGGATATTTTTCGCGGCAAACAAGGAAGAGGCGGAAGCCATGCCGCAATTCACCTATTCCAGTTCTGCAAGTCCGCCGCCGCAATGGTTTATCGATCTCTTCACGCCACGCCCCCGCCTCTTGGTCATTCCCGCCGATTTCAATGGCCGAAATTTGGGCGTTGTCGCCATCGCATCCGACCCGACGCAGGAATTATCCGAAATCTGGGACGAGATGGGCACCGTCGTTGCAACGGCGCTCCTCTTCGGCGTCTGCCTTTTGGTTTTCATCATGGTCCTCGTCGGACGCGCCATCGCGCCGATCACACAGGTCGGCCAGGCGATTACCCAGCTTGCCGCGGGCGATACCAGCGTAAGACTCATCCCGCGCGGGCCCCCGGAGTTCGTCGACATTTCCGAGAAGCTCAACGGACTTGCCGTCAATCTCGCCAGCGTCAACGCGGAGAACACGCGCCTTGTGCACCAGATCATGAAAGTGCAGGAGGAGGAGCGCGCCCAGATCGCCCGCGACCTGCACGACGAGATGGGGCCGCACCTATTCTCCATCCGCGCCAACGTGAGCGCGCTTTGCGAGAAGCTGCCGGGTGCCGCCGGCAAAACCTTGATCGCGATCGGCGAACAGGCCGAATCGATTCAGACGCTGCTCAGGCGCCTGTTGCAACGCCTGCGGCCGGCCGGTCTCGACGAGCTCGGACTTAGCGAAGCGCTGCGTACGCTGGTCGGCTCGTGGCGCGCGGCGCACCCGGAAATCGACGTTTCGCTCGAGACCGCGGACGATTTCGCGACGATCGACGAGAACGTCAGCCTCGCGGTGTATCGCGTCGTGCAGGAGGGGCTCACCAACGTATTCCGCCATGCCGGCGCCTCGCATGCCAACGTCGGCGTCGATTGGATTATCGACGACCCGGGCTCTCCGGAAAGGGCCAAGCGTGGGCTGCGGGTCAGGGTGGAAGACGACGGGATCGGCATCCCCCGGAAACTAGAAAGAGGCCTTGGGTTGACCGGGATGCACGAGAGGGTGCGGGCCTGCGGCGGCCGGCTCAGCATCACCTCGGGCGAGGGAAAGGGAACCTGCATCGAAGCCGTGTTGCCACCGATCCCCGCTCCGGCGCTCGAATCGGCATAGCGGGTGCATCGACGCCGCGACGGAGTGGTTCGGCCAAGCGTTCCTGCCGCGCACCGAGATGATTCCCGAGGCTCGCACGGCTATCCGCGCAATCGGTCGAGTCGGTCGAGCGCGCCTTGCAGGATATAGGCGGCGGCCATTCGGTCGATTACCTCGGCACGTTTGGCGCGCGAGACGTCCTGTGCGATGAGCGCGCGATGCACTGCGGCGGTGGAAAGTCTTTCGTCCCAGAAGACGCAAGGGATAGGCGAAAGCGCGCCGAGATTGCGGACGAAAGCGCGTATCGCTTGGGCGCGCGGGCCTTCGCTGCCGTTCATGTTGAGGGGCAGGCCGACAATAAAAGCGGCAACGTCGAATTGTTTGGCACGCGCCAGCAGCTTCGCCGCGTCGACCGAGAACTTGCCGCGCGGCAGCGTTTCCATCGGCGTCGCCAACCGGCGCTCGACGTCGGACAGCGCAAGGCCGATGGTCTTGCTGCCGAGATCGATGCCCATCAATCTCTCAGCGCCCGTGAAACGCCGGGCAAGGTCCTCGATCCTGGCGGGCTCCGGGCTCATGCGGCCGCCTGTCGCGACAGGCTCTTGTCGCTGACCGCATTTCTCGCCATCTTTCCGGCGGGTAAGCTGAGGAACACCATGAAACTCACCTGGCTCGGCCATTCGGCCTTCCGCATCGAGACTGGCGCCGCGATCATACTCATCGATCCGTTCCTGCGCGGCAATCCCAAGTTCGATCTCGATTTTGCCGCCGTCACCGCCGGTTCGACCCACATTCTTCTGACCCACGGCCATGACGATCACATCGGGGACAGCGTCGAGATTGCCAAGGCGACCGGCGCCGAACTCATCGGCAGTTTCGAGGTCTGCATGTATCTCGCGGCGCAAGGCGTTGCCAAGATCAATCCGGGCAATACCGGCGGGACGATCGATTGCGGCGACTTTCGCGTGAGCTTTACCCAGGCCCTGCATTCCTCGGGTACGACGGTCGACGGACAATCGATCTATCTCGGCAATCCGCTCGGGGTCGTCGTCGCGCCGCGCCGCGGGCCGATTCTGTATGATATGGGCGACACCGACATCTTCTCGGATATGGCGCTGATCGACGAGCTATATCGCCCCAAAATCGGGCTGGTGCCGGTTGGCGACCGGTTTACGATGGGCGGCAAAACAGCGGCCGCGGCGGTCAAGCGCTATTTCGATTTCGAGACGGTGGTGCCCTGCCATTACGGCACGTTCGATCTGCTCGCGCAGGATCCGAGCGAATTCGTCGCCGCGCTCGGCGCAAAGCCCAAAGCGATCGTCCCCAAGATTGGCCAAAGCCTGGAGCTTTGAGGCTCCGGACCTCGCATTGCTCCCACCGCTGCGCGGATGTATAGGCTCGCCTGCCGCAAGCCTTCGGAGTTCCCATGCCCGTTGATCAGGCGACCGTGCGCCGCATCGCCCATCTTGCCCGTATCAAGCTTGAAGAGGCGGAAGTGCCGCATCTTGCCTCCGAACTCAACACCATTCTC
>JASHSB010000162.1 GCA_030036945.1 Methylovirgula sp.
ATCGTCGACGACGAAGCCGACATCCGCGACATCGTTTCGGGCATTTTGTCCGACGAAGGTCACGGTACCCGCACCGCCAAAAACGCCGACGAGGCGCTTACCGCCATCGAGGCGCGCCGCCCGCATCTCGCCTTTCTCGACATTTGGCTGCAAGGCTCGCATCTCGACGGATTGCAGCTTCTTCAGGTGATCAAGGACGCCCATCCGAGCCTGCCGGTGGTGATGATTTCCGGGCACGGCAACATCGAGACCGCCGTCTCGGCGATCAAGATGGGCGCCTACGACTTCATCGAGAAGCCGTTCAAGGCCGATCGCCTGGTGCTTGTCGCCGAGCGGGCGCTCGAGGCTTCGCGGCTCAAGCGCGAGGTCAGCGAACTTCGGGCGCGCGCCGGCGCGGCCAACCGCATCGTCGGCAAGTCGAGCACGATCCATCAGCTGCGTCAGGTGATCGAACGCGTCGCGCCGGCCAATTCGCGGCTGCTTATCACCGGCGCGCCAGGATCCGGCAAGGAACTGGTGGCGCGCTGTATCCATGAGGCCTCGGGGCGCGCGCAAGGGCCGTTCGTGGTGATCAACTCGGCGACCATAACGCCGGAGATGATGGAAATCGAACTGTTCGGCGTCGAAGGCAAGGACGCGCGCAGCCGCAAAGTGGGCGCCTTTGAGGAGGCGCACGGCGGCACGCTCTATTTCGACGAGATCGCCGACATGCCGAAGGAAACGCAAGGCAAGATCCTGCGTGTCCTGGTCGACCAGAACTTTCAGCGCGTCAACGGCACGATGCGCGTGCATGTGGACGTGCGGATTTTCTCGTCGAGCTCGCGCGATCTGCCGCGGCTCATCAACGAGGGACTTATCCGCGAAGATCTTTTCCACCGCCTTTCGGTCGTGCCGATCCGCGTGCCGTCGCTCTCCGAACACCGCGAGGACATTCCCGAACTCATCGAGTTCTTCATGGAGCAGATCTCGCTCACCACGGGCTTGCCGCGCCGCAAGATTGCTTCCGAGGCGATGGCGGTGCTTCAGTCGCACGATTGGCCCGGCAACATCCGGCAGTTGCGCAACAACGTCGAGCGGCTGATGATTCTTGCGACCGGCGATCCCGAAGCCGAGCTCACCTCCGAGATGCTGCCTTCCGAGATCGGCGCGCTGGTGCCTTCGACTCCGAACGGCGCGGGCGGCGAGAAACTGATGAGCCTGCCGCTACGCGACGCGCGCGAAGTCTTTGAACGCGAATATCTGATCGCCCAGATCAATCGGTTCGGCGGCAATATCTCGCGTACCGCCGAATTCATCGGCATGGAGCGCTCGGCGCTGCATCGCAAGCTGAAGTCGCTCGGAATCGATTGAACGCAGCGGGGCTTGGGATGGGTCGAATAGCTTATGTGAACGGCCGCTATCTGCCGCAGGCCCGGGCGACGGTACACATCGAGGATCGCGGCTATCAGTTCGGCGACGGCGTCTATGAAGTCTGCGAACTGAGCGTCGGCGCGCTAATCGACGAGGCGCGACATATGGAGAGGCTGCGCCGTTCGCTGGGCGAGCTTGGCATCGCCGCGCCCTTGGCGCCCGGCGCGCTCGGCCTCGTAGTCCGCCAAGTCATCGCCCGCAATCGGATCAAGGACGGTTATCTCTACATCCAGGTAACGCGCGGCGTCGCAACGCGCGACCATTGTTTCCCGGCAAAATCGGTGCGTCCCAGTCTGGTCGTGACGGTGCGCGGCATCGATCCGCAGAAATCCGCGGCGCTCGCCGCGCAGGGAATCGATGTGGTTTCCATGCCGGATCTTCGCTGGAAGCGGCCGGATATCAAGACGATCGACCTACTTCCCAACGTGCTCGCCCGGCAGGCGGCGAAGGAAAAGGGCGCTTACGAGGCCTGGCTCGTCGATTCCGACGGCATGGTGACGGAAGGCGCCGCCTCCAACGCCTGGATCGTCGGACACGATGGCGTGATTGTGACGCGGCATATCGACCACGCGATCCTGCGGGGCGTCACGCGCGGCACGCTCATTGCGCTGATTGCTGCCGAAGGATTGCGGTTCGAAGAGCGGAAATTCAGTCTCGATGAAGCCAAATCCGCGCGCGAAGCCTTCATTACCGGTGCGACCAGCCTGGTCATGCCCGTCGTGCGGATCGACGGAGCGCGGATCGGCGACGGCAAGCCCGGCGCGCTTACAATTTCCTTACGGGCGCGGTTTCATAGTGTCGCCAAGGCGAGCCGGTAACCTTGCGAGATGCAAGCAGTAGGGGAGACTTGTGGCGGCGCAAGACTTGCGGCGTTCGTCTTCGGGATAAAGTCCCGCTTGCGACAGGTCGCGACTAGGATCTACATGGAGTCGATCGGCTAGAGCACGGCTGCCGGCCGATCTAACTCGTGGCATTTCTGTTAAGATCCGGGTCGCGCCTTTCGCCAAAAACCGGCCGACCTCAAAAAGAATGGACAAGAAAATGGCGGCAGAACGCACGCAAAATCTGCAGGACACGTTTCTGAACTTTGTCCGCAAGAATAAAGTTCCTCTCACGATCTTCTTGGTCAACGGCGTCAAGCTGCAAGGCGTAGTCACCTGGTTCGACAATTTCTGCGTCCTCCTGCGCCGCGACGGACACTCGCAACTCGTCTATAAACACGCGATTTCGACCATCATGCCGGGACATCCGATCCAGATGTTCGAATCTGGCGACGAGCCGCAGGCGGAGCCGTGAGACGATGAGCCAGGCGGGTCCGAGGCGGATTTGAAGGACTTGAGCCTCGTCGCCGGCGAGAAGACGCGGGCGCTCGTCGTCGGCCCCTACTTCGCCGCGCGCAAGCGCGGCGAAGCCGAGCGGACGAAGCGCGCGTTGCACGGGCGCTCGCCCGAGGCGCGCATTGCCGAGGCGCGCGGCCTCGCCGAGGCCGTCGACGTCCTCGTGGTCGATGCCAAAATCGTCTCGCTCGCGGAAATTCGCCCGGCGACCTTTCTCGGCCGGGGAAAAGTCGAGGAGATCGCCGCGGAGGTGGGCGAATGCGACATCGCGCTCGTCGTCCTGGATTGCGCGCTTTCGCCCGTACAGCAGCGCAATCTCGAAAAGGCGTTCGGCGCCAAAGTGATCGATCGTACCGGGCTGATCCTGGAGATTTTCGGGCGGCGGGCGCGGACGCGCGAAGGCGCGCTGCAGGTCGAACTCGCGCATTTATCCTATCAGAAGTCGCGCCTGGTGCGCTCCTGGACGCATCTCGGACGGCAACGCGGCGGCTTCGGATTTCTCGGCGGTCCCGGCGAAACGCAGATCGAAACGGATCGACGCTTGATCCAGGAGCGGATCACCCGCATCGAGCGCGACCTCGAAAGCGTGAAGAAAATGCGCGGCCTGCACCGCAAGAAGCGCCGCGCCGTGCCTTATCCCATCGTCGCGCTCGTCGGCTACACTAATGCCGGCAAATCCACGCTTTTCAACAGGTTGACCAAAGCCGACGTGGTCGCCGAAGACATGCTTTTTGCGACTCTTGATCCGACGTTACGCGCATTGATCCTACCGCGCGGCGGCGAGATCATTCTTTCCGATACCGTCGGCTTCATCTCCGATCTGCCGACGATGCTGGTCGCGGCCTTCAAGGCGACGCTGGAGGAAGTCACCGAAGCCGACCTGATCCTTCATGTACGCGACATCGCCCATCCCGACAGCGAGGCGCAGCGCGACGACGTCGAGCGGGTTCTTGCCGAGCTGGGCATCACGGATCGGCCGGACCGCGTCCTCGAAATCTGGAACAAGATCGATCTTGTCGACGCAGAAAAGATGCTGGCGCTGCGCAACGCGGCGCGGCGCGAGCCGGAAACGACGCGGCCGATCGCGATTTCGGCGCTGACCGGGCAGGGGATCGACGAACTCGTCGCGCGGCTGGAGAAGGGCCTCGCGGCCGAACGCGTCGTTCTCGATCTGCGCGTCGATCCGGGCGACGGGCGCGGCCGCAATTGGCTCTACGAACATACCGAGGTTCTGCGCGCCAGCGAGATGGCCGACGGCGGTCTTGAGATCACCGTCAGCGCCGCGCCGGCGCTCGTCGAGAAGGTGCGGCAGAGATTTGCCGAAGTGCCACGGCGGGCCGTCGCCAAGCGCCACCGCTAAGCGGCTTGACCGGGATAGGCGTTCCACGCCGTAGGGGAGGGCCTTATCGCTCTTGCTGCTTGGCCTCGTCCCAAAGCACGTCCATTTCGGGAAGGCTGGTTTCTTCGAGCTTTGCGCCGCGTTGCGCGACCTCCCGCTCGATATAGGAGAATCGCCGCTCGAATTTCTGATTGGCGTGGCGGATAGCCGCTTCCGGGTCGGTGCGGAGGTGCCGGGCAAGGTTGGCGCAAGCGAACAGAAGATCGCCGGTTTCCTCCTTTGCCGCCGCGCCGTCCTTAGCTTCCAGCGCCGCTTCGATCTCGTCGGTTTCTTCGCGGATTTTGGCAAGCACGAGCCGCACGTCGTCCCAGTCGAAACCGATGCTGCCGGCCTTATTCTGCAGCTTCACGGCGCGCGTTAGGCCAGGCAGGGTGCCGGGAACGTCAGAAAGCAGGCCTTTTGCCTCGCGTCCGGCGCGCTCCTGCTCCTTGATCTTGGCCCACAGCGCTTTCACCTCTTGCGCCGAAAGGCCGTGCATTTCTCCGAACACATGCGGATGGCGGCGGATCAGCTTGTCGGTGATCGTCGCGACGACGTCTCCAAAATCGAAGGCGCCTTGCTCTTCGGCCAGGCGCGCATGGAAGACAACCTGAAGAAGCAGGTCGCCCAGCTCTTCTTTGAGGCCGTTCAGATCGCCGCGTGCGATCGCATCGGCGACTTCGTAGGCCTCCTCGATGGTATACGGCGCGATCGTCGCGAAATTCTGCTCGAGATCCCACGGGCAGCCGGTGCGCGGCGTGCGCAGCGCCGCCATGATTTCGAGAAGCTTGGGAATGCCGCGGGAACTTTCCATGCGATCCGCGCTGGCGGGCGAGCCGGAAAACGGCGCGGGCTTTCCGCCCCCGCCGCTCATGTGCGCGCCACTCAGGCGAGGGCGATCGAAAGCGCTTCGCGGCCTTTCGGCGTATCGACGACGCGCATGGTCACCGGCTGGCCTTCCGCGAGGTGTTGCAGACCGGAAGCGCCGAGGATCGAGATATGGACGAAGACGTCCTTGCCGCCGTCGTTCGACTGGACGAAGCCGAACCCTTTGTTGTCGTCGAACCATTTGACGGTTCCGCTGACTTGCACCGCGGTCGAAGGATCGGGATGGCGACGGGGAGGGCGCGCCTCGTTGAAGCGCGGCGGCACGCGCTCGGCGGCGCCGGCGGTATCGACTTCGAGCACGCGCGTCACCTGCGTGCCCTTGGCACCGGTACCGACATAGACCTTCAATTTGGCGCCTGGCGGAACGGTCTCGAAACCAGCCGCCTGGAGCGCGCCGATGTGGAGGAATGCGTCGCCCGCGCCGTTGCTCAATTCAACGAAGCCGAAGCCTTTGTCGCTCTTGAACCATTTGACGATCGCATCGACCGGATTGCCGGAAGGGGCCGGGGCCATTTCGGGACCTCCCAAAGTGCCGCCGAACGCGGGTCGTCGGTTCTGACGCGGCGGCGCGTCATAAGCCAGGGGGGCATCATCGTCGAAGCCGCGCTTCTTCGGACCCCGGAATTCCTTACCTTTGCTCATGTTCTGCCTATATCGTGTCCCGTCCAATCCTGGACGCGCAGCATCCCCGGCGGAGCGGCCGAACGGTCGCCCAAGTTCTTGACACACATCCGCGCGGCCGCTGAGGAGCGCCCGTTGCCATATCCGCGCAGTGGTATTGTCCAGGAATGCCGACAGTCCCGCCTTTAGATTATTAATAGCAGAACTGCCAGTCCTTTGGCTACCGCTTTTGCACGGTCCGCGAAGCGCCGCGCAAACCGCTGCCAGTGCGTCCGGGTCGGGCACGCGGGCGGGGCCATGCCAGGCTTCCGTCCAATCAACGAAGGCCGCTACGGCGATTCGCATAATCAATATTATGGAACTCATCTATGGCGGTCCGGGCCGTCACCCGCGAAGAACGATCCGCATTCCGTCGTAGGCCGGCTCGATATGGGGCGGCAGCTCGGCTTTCAACCGGTCGAAATCCAGATCCGTATGAAGATTGGTAAGGATCGCGCGCTTCGGCCGGAATGCCGCGATCCGTTCGAGCGTTTCGGCCAGCGACAAGTGGCTTGGATGCGGCGCATGGCGCAAAGCGTCGACGATCCATAGGTCGAGCGCTTCGAGATATCTTTGGCTTTCTGGCGGAATCGCATTGAGATCCGGCGTATAGGTGACATCCGCAAAGCGAAGTCCGAGCGCGTCGATTTCGCCGTGTTCGAGCCGGAACGGCAGAAAATCGATGCTTCCGGCGGGCCCTTCGATGCGGCACGTCTTGCCGAAAACGAGCCGCTTCTCGGTAAGAAGTGCAGGATAGGCGCTGCCTTCCGGCGTCTCGAAAACGTAGCCGAAACGGCGGCGCACCACCGCCGCCGTGGCTTCGTCCATATAAAGATCGATGCGATGCTTGGCGAGCAGCACGAGCGGCCGCGCTTCGTCGATGCCGTGCGTGTGGTCGGCGTGCGAATGGGTCAGCAGGATCGCATCGAGTCTTTTGACGCCGCAATCGAGCAGTTGGGCGCGCAGGTCCGGCGACATATCGATGAGGACTTGCGTCTTCGCACTGTCCGCGGCTTCGCGCTCGACGAGGATCGAGCAGCGCCGCCGTCGGTTTTTGGGATTTTTAGGGTCGCAAGCACCCCAACCTTGGCCGACGCGCGGCACGCCGCCCGACGAACCGCAGCCGAGAACGGTGACGACGAGGCTCATTGCGCCGCCGCTGCGCGCGGCGCCGACATTTTCGAGAAAAGCCGCAGCGTGTTGGCGCTGGTCGTCGCGGCGAGTGCCGCTTCCGAAAGGCCTCTAACCTTGGCGAGAATTTTCGCGGTCTCGACGACGTAAACCGGCTCGTTGCGATTGCCGCGGTACGGCACCGGCGCCAGGAACGGCGCGTCGGTCTCGATCAGCAGACGGTCGATCGGTACGTCGCGCGCGATGGCCCGCAACTCGTCGGATTTCTTGAACGTCAGGACGCCGGAGAAGGAAATGTAAAAGCCCAGCGCCAAGCCGATCTCGGCGAGCCGGCGCGAGGCGGTAAAACAATGCAGCACCGCGCGAAACGCGCCCTGCTCCATTTCCTCTTGAAGAATTGCCGCAACGTCGGCGTCGGCCTCGCGGGCATGAACGACAAGCGGCAAGCCGCTTTGCCGCGCGGCAGCGATATGGGTACGGAAGACGCGCGCCGCGATCTCGCGCGGCACGGAATCGTAATGATAATCGAGGCCCGCTTCGCCGATCCCGACGCATTTCGGGTGCCGAGCCAGCGCGACAAGCTCGGCGGCCGCTGTCTGTTCTTCGGCGGCGTTGTGGGGATGCGTGCCGACCGTGCAGAATATGTCGTCGTGCGCCTCGGCAAGGCCGCGGATCGTCGCGAAGTCTTTCACCCATGTCGAGATAGCGATCATCCGCTCTATGCCCGCGGCACGCGCTCGCTCGATCGCCGCTTCGCGGTCGACGGCGAAATCCTCGAAATCCAGATGGCAATGCGAATCGATCAGCATCGTTCAGTCCGCCGCCGGCGCTTCGACGTAACGCGGAAAGATCGGAGCCGGCGGCGGCAGCAAACTGCCCTCTTCGAGAAAACACACCTGCTGTGCTGCGACGAAATTACGTGATCCGGATCGCACTGCCAGATAATCTAAGAGCTTATTCATGGCCGCCGGCATAAAAGGTTGAGCTACAATTGACACAACCCTCAAAACCTCCGCCGTCACGTAGAGGATCGTATTCATACGTTCCGGGTCTGTCTTTTTCTTCGCCCAGGGCTGCTCAG
>JASHSB010000163.1 GCA_030036945.1 Methylovirgula sp.
CAAGAGAAAATGCAGGAAATGCAGGCCGAGATGGGGCGCCTCGAAGTCGAAGGGCAAGCCGGCGGTGGACTGGTCCGCGCGACGCTGACCGCCAAGGGAGAGATGAAGGCGCTCACGGTCGATGATTCGCTATTGAAGCCCGACGAGAAAGAAATCCTCGAAGACTTGATTGTCGCCGCGCATGAGGATGCGCGCAAGAAGGCCGAGCGCCTGATGGAAAACAAGATGAAGGCGGTAACGGCCGGCTTGCCGTTGCCGCCGGGCATGAAGCTTTTCTGATGGCCGAACGCATCGCCGGCCCCGAAATCGAGCGGCTGATCCAATTGCTGGCGCGCCTGCCAGGGCTCGGCCCGCGTTCGGCGCGTCGCGCCGCGCTTCACCTGATTCGTAAGCGTGAAGAGCTGCTGAGCCCGCTCGCCGACGCGCTGAATACGGCGCGCGAGCGCGTCGTTTCTTGCTCGATATGCGGCAACGTCGATAGCTGCGATCCATGCACCGTATGCCGCGACGAACGGCGCGACCGCAAGCTGCTCGTCGTGGTCGAAACGGTGGCCGACCTTTGGGCGCTCGAGCGCGCCGGCGCGCTCGCCGCGCGCTATCACGTCCTCGGCGGCTGCCTCTCGCCGCTCGATGGCATCGGGCCGGAGGAATTAAATCTCGCCGGTCTTGTCACGCGAGTCGCCGACGACGGCGTCAAGGAAGTGGTGCTCGCCGTCAATGCCACGGTCGACGGGCAGACCACCGCGCATTACATCACCGATCTTTTGACGCATTTGCCGGTACGGATCACGCGGCTTGCGCACGGCGTGCCGGTCGGCGGTGAGCTCGATTATCTCGACGAAGGCACACTGGTCGCGGCGATCCGCAGCCGTACGGATTTCTAGATCGCCGGGTTGAGCGTCCAGTCTTTGGCGAATTTCTTGCCCGTGATGTCGCCGGCGGCGACGTGCAGCACGCTGGTGCCGTTCGAGAGGTAATCGAAGCGGAAATTCGGGTCCTCGGAAATCGAAATGCCGCCCGTCACCGCGAACAATAGATCACTACCCTGCATGACTTTCAAGGAATCGACATAGCGTGCCGGAATATAAAGATGCGTCGTCGGATCCATCTGCATGCCGGAATTGTTGGGATGCTTGATCATGACCACCGCTTCCTTGCGTCGCGGATCGTCGCTCGCATATTGCGGCGGCAGTTGCCGCACCTTGATTTGGCCGATCTGCGGATCGTTCGGATCGAGATTGGTGGCGCTCGGCGCCGAGCAGCCGCCCGCTGCGTTGACATAGGAAACGGAGACATAGAGTTTGCCGCTCGCCGTCTCCGCGAGAGCGTGGATGTTCGTCGCCTGGTTGACGCGGACGCGGGTTTCGAGGGTCGTGATCCCCGCCTTCGGACCGAGCTCGATGACGGCCGCCATTGGAGACGGATTATTGTCGATGACGACCGTGACTTTAGTGATCCGGTCGGGATCCGTGGGACTCTTAGCCGGCGCGATATGCAGCGTGATCGGCACGAGCGCGGCATCCTCCGCGCTGAGCGGCGTGCCGAGCTTGATCATCGTGCCGTCTTGCGTCATCGCGCGGTGCGGATAGAGGGCGTCGGCGAGCCCCGGCCAAAGATCGGTGGCCAGCGCGTGATGCGCCGGCACGGCCAAGCCCACGGCCGAGCCGAGGGCCAGCAGAGCCAATATCCATGAAGCGCGCATGCCACCCTCCTTCCTTCCCGCTTGGGCCGTCAATATAGATCGTCGCCGCCACGGCTTGAAGCCCGGCTTTCATTTCCATTCAAGTTCCGCATAAGCGGCCGTGACGTTACGCGGGTTATAGATTCCAAACAGCTCCCATTTCGCGGCCTCAGAACGCGCCGCCATCTGCGCCGCCTCGTTGATATCCGCGCCTTGCTTAAGGAGGCCTCGTAGATCCGCCGCGAGCTTGGTGAGATAGGCTTTTTCCGCCGCAAGCGCCTGCGGCCAACCGGCCCCGGCCGGGCCATGGCCGGGAACCGCGCGTTGCGCCGGGATCGCCGCCAACTGCGGCAATGCCTCGAGCCAACCCAAGATGCTCCCGTCAATCACGGGAATGTGGCGCAGATAGACCAGATCACCGGCAAATAGGGTCCGCGTTTGCTCGTCGAAGATCGTCAGGTTGCAATCCGTGGACATCATCGACCAGGCGCGCAAATCGATGACGCGGTGGCCGAGATCGAGCTTTCTCTCCTTGCCGATGTTGACCAGCAGCGTCGGCGGCACCAACTTGACCCCTTGGATCAGCGCTTCGCCCATGTCCCGGCGCAACGTCTCGACATAGTGCGGCCCGCGCACCGCCATCGAACGCGGCAGGTTGCGGTGCCCGACGAAGGTGACGTCCGGACCGACGAAGGCGGCGTTGCCGAAGATGTAATCGGGATGTTCGGCAGTATTGATCACATAGCGGATCGGCTTATCCGTGATCTTCTCGATCGCTTTCTTGAGCCGTTCGCCGATGATCGGCGCCCCTCCCGTATCGATCACCGCCACCGCCTCGTCGCCGACGATGAATCCATTGTTGCTGATATCGCCGCCGCTTGCCGCGTTCATGGCCGTGATCGGCGCCTCATGCGCGTAGACGCCAGGCGCGATTTCGTGCACCTCGAGCGGCGCGATCTCCTGCGCCGCAACGTCGGTGAAATCCCCGAGCCAGACTGCGACGCAGAGGCCGGCAACAGCAAACAAAGGGCTGCGCGCGATTGTTTTCATCCATTCCCTCGGGCACAGGTGCTACGCGATGCGCTTATGCCAGACAAGCGTCGCGTGCCCGTTTTCAGCGCGGCAAGACGCAGGCGGTTGATCGCGTGTTTGGATCCTGTATGGTCCGGTGCCGCAAACCATGGATCGCCGATGCGACCTGTTCTGCGTTTTCTCGTGATCGGTCTTTTCTTCGTGTCGGCGGCGGCGCGGGCCGAACCGTCGATCCCCGAACCTGCCGGCTATCGCATGTCGGATTATAAGGCGCCGACTCCGGCGACGTTCGACGGCGCGACGGCGCTGACCGTAGCGCAGGCCCACGCGCTTTGGGCGCAAAAAGCGGCCGTCTTCGTCGACGTGCTGCCGCAGCCGCCGAAGCCCGCCAATCTCGCGCCGGGTACGCTCTGGCGCGACAAACCCCGCTTCGACATCCCGGGCAGCATTTGGCTGCCCGACACCGGCTATGGCGCACTTGCCCCCGTAACTGAGGATTATTTCCGCCGCGGCCTCGCCCATGTGACGGACGGTGATAAGGGAAAATCGCTGGTTTTCTACTGCCTGCAACATTGCTGGATGTCCTGGAATGCCGCCAAGCGCGCCAAAAGCCTCGGCTATACCCACGTACTCTGGTATGCCGATGGGACCGAAGGCTGGTCGGAGGCAGGCTACCCGCTCAAGGAACAGAAGCCCTTTCCGCGGCCTTGAACGGCCTGCCCGGCTTGATTGCCCTTTAGGTGGCTTCCCCTATAATTGCCTCGCGAACGGTTGGCGGCCCACCCAATCTTGATGGTGCCCAATGACGCTGATGCTTGCGAGCGTCGTGGATACGGCGGAAGCCGGAATCGCGCTGATCGAAGGCGCCGATATCCTCGATCTGAAGGATCCGACGCAGCCGCCGCTCGGTGCGCTGGATCTTGCGACCGTTCGCGCCGCGGTCGCCGCAATCGGCGGCCGCCGCCTGGTGAGCGCCGTCGCCGGCGCGCCGGACCTGCCGCCGCGGGAGACCGCCGCTGCCGCCGAAACGCTCGCCGCCGCAGGCGTCGGTTACGTGAAAGTCGGTCTTCTTCCGGGCACGGCGAAGGCCGCGATCGAGGCGCTTCGCCCGCTTGCCGCGAAGGTTAAACTCGTCGCCGTGCTTTTTGCCGATCTGTCACACGATTTCTCGCTGCTTGCCGCGCTCGGCACGGCCGGGTTCAAAGGCGCAATGCTCGATACTGCCACAAAGCGCGGGCTGCGCCTTCTCGATCATGTCGACGTTGCCGGCCTCAAAACGTTTGTCGATCTCTGTCACGACGCGAAACTGACGGCGGGACTCGCCGGATCGCTGCAGCCGCCCGACGTCTCCCGCCTTTTGCCGCTTAACCCCGACGTTCTCGGGTTCCGCGGCACGCTTTGCGTGGACCACCAACGCACGCAGCACATCGACGCGGCGCAGGTAAAACTGGTGCGCGCGCTTATTCCGCGCGAAGCCGGCGAACTCGACGACGAAACGAAGGTCGATTGGCGACTGCTTTCGGCGCGCGGCTATTCGCGCGACAGCGAACAGAAGGATACCGACAAGGTCTTTCTGCACGATCTCGTCCTGCCGGTAGCCATCGGCGCCTACGATTTCGAGCGCGGCCACACGCAACGAGTGCGTTTCAACATCGATATCGACGTACGCCGCGCCGTTCACCACGCCGAAGATATGCGCGACGTTTTCTCCTACGATCTCATCACCGATGCGATCCGGCTGATCCTCAGTCGCGGCCATATCGATCTCGTCGAGACTCTGGCCGAGCGTGTTGCCGATGCGCTTCTCTCCCAGCCGCGCGTGGTCTACGTCAACATCCGCGTCGAGAAACTCGACATCCTGCATGGCAGCGTCGGCATCGAGATCAAGCGCGAGCGCCAAGCGCAGTCCGGCGTGACACGCCAGCTTTTCGCGCAGCTCTCCGCCGCTTCGCCGGGCGATTAGAGTGTGAGCCGCGCCGCAATCGATAGCGCGCGGCGAAAAGCTCCGCCGCTTCTCGTGGCGAAGCTCGGCGGCAGTCTCGCCGGCAGTCGCGAATTGACTGCTTGGCTCGCCGCGCTCGATCGTTTCGGCGGCCCGCTGATCCTAGTGCCGGGCGGCGGCCCGTTCGCCGAAACGGTGCGCGCCATGCAGGCCAAGATACGCTGCGACGACGCGGCGGCGCATCACATGGCACTCCTTGCCATGGAGCAATATGGCATCGCGCTCGCCGCGCTGTGGCCGCGGCTTCGCGGCGCGGCGACCCCGGCGGCCGTTCGCCACGCCTTGCGCCGCAACGAAGTTGCCTGCTGGATGCCGGCCCCGATGGTGCTCGACTCCGATCTTCCCAAATCCTGGGAAGTCACATCGGATACGCTCTCCGCGTGGCTCGCTAGAAAATTTGGCGCCAAAAAACTGCTGTTGATCAAAAGCGTCGACACCGGATCGAAACTCCACATCGGCGTTTCCGAGCTCGTGAACACGCGAATGGTCGATCCTCTGTTCCCGCAATACGCCGCGAAAAGCGGCGCGGAGATCTTCATTGCCGGACCAGGCTGGCTTGCCTCCGCTGCTTCGCTCCTGGCGCAAGGCCAAGTGCCCGGCACGCGCGTGCGGGTGGCGTAGGAACGCCGGCTTTTGCTGAACTCGTGCGAAGGTTGGATAATGGGCGCAACCGCCGAAGCGAAGCCGGGAACGATGACCGAGCGCGTGCTGCTGCTCACCGGACACTACGCCTATCCGCGGCTCGTCAAGCTCATGAGCGGGCTGGGCCCGCTGCCGTTTGCTTGGCGCGTGCACGACATCGGCGTCAAGGTCGCGGCGCTGATGACCGAGGCGATCATTCTGCGCCGCTTGCCGCGCCCGCTCGACGCCGACCGTGTCATCTTGCCGGGACGTTGTCGCGCCGATCTCGCGTCTCTATCGAAGGAAATCGGCGTCACCTGCGAACGCGGCCCGGACGAGATGGCCGACCTCTCCGCCTTCTTCGGGCGCGGCGGCCGCAAGGTAAATCTCTCGGAGCACGAGATCCGCATCTTCAGCGAGATCGTCGATGCCTCCGGCTTGTCGCCTGCCGCGATTCTCGCCCGCGCCGCGGCGATGCGCGACGCCGGCGCGGACGTAATCGATCTTGGCTGCCTGCCCGATACGCCGTTCCCGCATCTCGAAGACAGCGTGCGCGCCTTGAAGGGGGCGGGACACGCCGTCAGCGTCGATTCCGCCAACGCGCAAGAACTCGAGCGCGGCGCAAGCGCCGGCGCGGATTTCCTATTGAGTCTGACCGAGGCGAGCCTCGACATCGCCCGAAAATATCCGGTGACGCCGGTCCTCATCCCGCAGCCGCATACGGATCTCGCCTCCCTCGGGCGCGCGGCGCAAGCTGCCGCCGCCGAAGATATTTCCTGCATTCTCGATCCGGTCCTCGATCCGATCCACTTCGGCTTCGCCGAATCGCTGGCGCGCTACGTCGAGACGCGCCGGATGATGCCGGAAGCGCAGATGATGATGGGAACGGGCAACCTCACCGAGCTCACCGAAGCCGATTCGAGCGGCGTAACGGCGCTGCTGCTCGGCCTCTGCTCGGAACTTTCGATCCGCAACGTGCTGGTGGTACAGGTAAGCCCGCATACGCGGCGGACGCTTGCCGAGCACGACGCGGCGCGGAGGCTGATGTATGCGGCGCGCAAGGAGGCGGCGCTGCCGAAAGGCTATGGCGCCGGCCTTAATCAGGTGCACGACGTGAAGCCGTTCCTTTCCACGCTGGCCGAGATCGAGGAACGCGCCAAAGAAGTGAGCGATTCCAATTATCGGATCGAAGTCGCCGCAGACGGCATCCACCTCTACAACCGCGCCGGCCATCATGTAGCGCGCGAGGCGATGGCGCTTTATCCGCATCTCGTGGTCGCCGGCGACGATGCGCACGCTTTCTATCTCGGGGCCGAACTCGCCAAGGCGGAGATCGCGTTCGCGCTCGGCAAACGCTATATCCAGGACGAACCGCTCGATTTCGGCGTTGCGACGGAGCGCGTCGAGGAAGACCTGACGCGGCTCAGGGCGATCGGCCACACGTTGCGCGCCGGCAAGGCGGAGAGCTAGCCGATGATCCGCGAGGTGATCGTCACCACGATCGGTGCTTCCGGCAAAGCGCATATCGCGCCGTTCGGGATCATCGCCGCGGGCGAAGAATGGATCGTCGCGCCGTTCCGCCCTTCGACGACACTGGAAAATCTCCAAGAGGTACCCTTCGCGGTCGCCAATTATACGGATGACGTACGGATCTTCGCCGGATGTCTGACGGGACGGCGCGAATGGCCACGCGTTTCGGTCGGCGCGTTTCCGGTGCCGCGCCTCGCCGCGGCGCTGGCGCATGCCGAGCTGGGGGTGCAGCGTGTCGAAGAGGATGCGCAGCGGCCGCGTTTCTTCTGCCGCGTGTTGCGGCAAGAGCAGCATGCGCCTTTCCAGGGCCTCAATCGCGCCAAAGCCGCGGTGCTCGAACTGGCGGTGCTCGTCAGCCGTCTCGATTTCCTGCCGCGCGACAAGATCGAACGCGAGATCGAGTATCTGAAGATCGCCATCGACAAGACGGCCGGGCCGCAAGAGCAAGAAGCTTGGGACTGGCTCGCGGACAAGGTTGCGGCGCATCTCGGCAAGCCGGAGCCGGAGCGCGCCGGCAAAGCGCAGGGCTAATTGGCTTCTAGCAGTAGCGCGACCGCGCAGGCCGGCGCGCAATCGGCCGCCTTCGCGCGCCGCTCGGGCAAAGCCGAAATTACTTCATCGAAATCCACGTAAGGCCGGCCGAGCCGCGCGGCGAGTTTGCGCGCCACGAAACGCCCGACTCCCGCGCCGATGATCGGTGCGTCGGCTTCGATCTCCGTGTGCGAAAGCACGAGGTAGGCGCCGTCGGTGATCTCACGCAATTGCGCCTCCGCGAAAAAGCGCGCCAGCTGCACCAGCGTGGCGGCGCCGACGTCCTTGGCGTCGTAGCCGATCTGTCGCGCGAGCCGCGCCATCGAGGCATCGAGCGTTTTCGGCTGCCCGTCGGCGGTCGCCATCTGATCGGCGCCTTCCGGCAATTCGCCGAGGATGCGATAGACGTCGCTGGCGTTGGCAAACCATTCGTTCATGAGCGTCACCCAGCGCCCGGCGAAGGGAACAAGCCGCAGACCCGCCATCAGGAAGCTGCGCACGACGCCGGCATAGACGAGTTCTCCATAGGCCATGCGCTCGGGATCGCTCGTGCCGCGCGCCGTTACGCGATGCGCGCAGATCGGAATGAGATCCGTGGTCGTCGAGCCGATATCGGCTAACAGTCCGTCCGTGAAATGCCGCGCGGCCAGCGCGGCGCTCGCATGCCAATTGGCGGACGCGATGGCCGCGGCATGTGCCGCGACGCGCTCGGCGGACACAAAGCCGCGATCGCCGGCATAATAGAGGACCGCCTGCGGCGCGAGTTCGTAGCCGGCGATCGCGGCGACGGCGGCGACGCCGACCTGCCGATCGGCGAATGTATCGGAAAGCTCGGCCGTCATCGTCACGGCATTGCGCCCGGCCGAACCGAGCGCCGCTTTGGCTTCGGCGAAAGCGCGGTCGAGTTCCGAGAGACCGAGCCATAGCGGCGAGGCGATCTGCACCACATCGACGATGCGGCCGGCCTCGAGCCGCGCGGCCTTCAAATGGGCGCCGCCGATGTCCCACCCGATGACGCTGTTCATGTGCCCGCGAACCGCCCTCTTGCGCGCAAAAGCCCCTAGCATAAGAACTTCTTCGGGCGAAGCGGAGCACACACAATTGCAGGTGATCCCGGTCATTGATCTCAAGGACGGCGCAGCGGTGCGCGCTCGCAAAGGCGAGCGGCGTTTTTACGCGCCGATCGAAACGCTGCTCGCGCCGACGAGCCAGCCGGCCGACATCGTCGCCGGCTTTCTCACGCTGCATGCGTTCCGCACGATTTATATCGCCGATCTCGACGCGATCGAAGGCAAAGGAGATCATTCCGCCGTGATCGCCGCTCTCGAAGCCAACTTTCCAGAGGTCGATTTCTGGGTCGATTGCGGAATCGGCACAAACATGGAGGCAGCCGCGTGGCTTTCCGCGCATCGCGGTGATCTCGTCTTCGGCAGCGAGAGTCTGCGCGACGCCGGCTTAATCGCAGGGCTGGCGCGGCGACCCCGCAGTCTTCTGTCGCTCGACTTCCGCGGCGAGGAATTTCAAGGTCCCGGGCAATTTGCCGAGGACGAGTCGCTTTGGCCGGCGCGGCTCATTGTGATGACTTTGGCGCGAGTCGGCGGCCATGCGGGCCCGGACTTCGATCGACTGCTGGATATCCAGGCAAAGTCCGCGGGCCGCCACGCGATCTATGCGGCGGGCGGCTTGCGCGGCCCGGAAGACCTGAGGCTTTTGGAGAAAGCAGGACTGGCCGGCGTTCTGGTCGCCTCAGCCCTGCACGACGGGCGCCTCGACGCGCGCCACCTGCGCGATTGAAAAGGGGAGCCGCACGGCTCCCCTTGGTTTCCGCAATGCGCCCTCGGATCACGCCGGCGAGAACGGGTGCTTCGCGCTGTCGCGTTTGGAGACGACTTCCGAAGCCCTCGGCTCACCGCGCACCGCGCGGGCGATCGCTTCTTTGGTGGCGCGATAGTTAAAGTCGTGGATTTTCTTGTCGTCGTTGGCTTCCCAATGGATGAATACGCCGACGCAAATAAACAGATCGTCGGCTTCGTCCACGGGGATCACGCCTTCGGCGACGCTATCGGCGACCGCTTTGGCAACGGCGTGTTGCGCCGGGCCGAACATTTGCACGGCCTGTTTGGCGCCCTTGATCGTAACCTTGTTGAAGAGAACCGTATTCGGCTTGGCGAGAAGATTCGGGGCGACCACGGCAAGCAGCGTGGTAAACCCATCCTTGTTGTTGACGAGCGCATTGGCAAAGGCGGTTTCGGCCGCGCTGCCGCGCGGTCCGATCAAGAGGTCGATGTGCGCGACCTCATTGCCATCGCCGACGAGCGACTCGCCGACACCAAGCTTCGTTATCTTGGCCATTATCTTTCCTCCGGTGAACACTAATCCCCGCCGAAATCATCGGCAGAACAAACATCTATCTTTGTTGTCAGCGCCCATGGTGCGCCGGCACGCCTGTGCCGGCCTCTACCGAACAGGCCGGTTGGCCAGATAGCGGCGGAGCCAATCCGCGCGCCTCAATCAAGCATCATTGCGACGCTTGAGCAAGGTGCCCACGCAGCCGATCTGCGAAAAGGGTTGCCACGGTGAGGTCGGCGCTCGTTCCGGGATTATAGCGGCGCGATTTGAGGCGTTCGTCGAAGTCCAGCAGGTCGACAAGGCAATCCTCTTTCCGTGCCAGAAAAATCATAAGCATTTCCGATGCTTCGCGCTGTACCTCGCGCGCCGCGGCAAGTCCGAATTTGCGTGCGACGTGGGTATCGGGAAAAGCGGCGAGAAAACGCAGATAGGCCGCAACCGCGCGCCACGGTGGCATAAGGCCACGTTGGCGCGCTGCTTCCAGCGCTTCCAGTCCGGTCGCAAAAACATCATGAAAATTCGACACGTACTGGGAGGCGATGGCGTCACGCTCGGCCGCTTCCGCCATCGCCTCCAAAAGTCCGACTGTCGCCGGCTGGCGCACGTCGTAGCGGGCCGCCTCCCCGAGACCGCCGGGATTTGCCAGCCGAATGGCACGAAAGACCTGCTCCGTGTCGTCCCGATCCAGGTTTTTCAGGACGCCGGCGACTTCCGCGCGCAGATCGGCGCTGGCGCGCTCGGCAGCCGCGGCGAGCGGCGCGCAAAGCAGCACAATGCCGAGGTTGGTATTGACGCCTACCGTGGCACGCGTCGCTTCGACCGCCGCTAGAACGCGCGCCCCGACACTTGCTCCATGAGCCGCCAACGGAGCGGCCGCAACTTCCGCGCTTTTGAGAAAATCCGCGGCGGTCATGCCGTGACCGGCGGCGAAGACGTGAACATTGCCGGGTTTCGGCGCTTCGATCTCTTCCTGACATGCCGCCAGGAACGCCTCGCCGATCGCGGCGGGATCGATCAAGAAGCCATCTCCGCCGGTTTTCCAGGCGCAAGCCCATAGCGGACGAAAAGGCTGCGGGCGATCTCCTCGGCAATCGGAAAATCGGTCACGCTTTGCAAGCCTTGCCAGCCAGGCATGCTGTTGACCTCGATGACCGTCAACCGGCCGTCGGAGCCGCGCAGCAGATCGACGCCGGCGAAGTCCGCTTCGACCGCGGCGGCGGCCTTGAGCGCGAGATTTTGCATTTCCACGTCGATCGCGAGCGGCTCGGGCTTGCCGCCAAGCTTGACGTTGGTGGTCCAATGCTCGGCGCGGCGCGTCATCGCGGCGAGCACGCGTCCGTGCCCGACAAGCACGCGCACGTCGCTATACCCGCCCGCCTCGACGCCGATAAAACGTTGCAGATAATAAACGCCGGCCATCGTCTCGATATCCGGCAGATCGGACTCGCGGCGGATCAGCTTGAGCCCGCGCCCTTGCGCCCCAAACAGCGGCTTCAAGACGAGCGGTCCGTGGGCGCATTCGCGCCGCACGAGCGCGCGCGTCTGCCGCGGGCTTTGCAGCGCGAAGGTCGGCGGCGTCGGGACGCCGTTCTTGAAACACAGAAAACTCGTCGCCGCCTTGTCGACGCAGCGCTCGATGCAACGCGGCGTATTGGCGACAGGCACCTTGAGATCGATCAGCGCGTGCAGAATGCCGAGCCGCACGGTGATCGATTCGAACGAACCGAGACCGACGGCGCGAACCAATACCAAATCCGGCAATCGCGCCGCGAAGCCGGGAATCGCCAGACCGCAGGGACGACGCGTATCGAGACCGCAGGCAGAGAGGCGCAGCGGTACGGCGCGCGCGCCAAGGCGCGCGAAAGCGCGCGTCAATTCCCGTGCGTGCCATTCGTAGCGATCGACCAACAGAGCGATCTGCGGGCCGGAACCTGCTTGTGCCGGCGCCGCGTCAGCCAAAGGAGGCATCGAGCAAATCCTGCGATATCTGCCCGGCGCGGAAGGTTTCGCCGCTTTCGACGGCGGTTACCATCGCTTCGGCGGGGCTGAACAGGCTCGGGTCGATCTTGTAGAAGTCTCCCTTGAAGGACTTGAAGACCTCGGCGAAGGGCTGCCCGTAGTCGCGCGACGTTACGCTTGGCAGCGCTTTGGCGAGTTCGCGCGCTTCCGCCGCCGGTCCCGTGACGAAGAGATGCACCAGACCGCCGTAAATGATGGCGTCGTTGGTGCGCCCCATGGCGGTCACGAAGTCCGGATGCGGCGGCGACAGCGGCGCCGTCGCTACGCCGTCGATGACCCTCGCCAAGGGAAACTTCAGTTCGTGCACCTTGTGCATGGCGACCTCGAGCACCCGCCCGACCACCTGCACGCTGCCCGCGAGGCTGCGGGTCGGCGCATAGATGAATGCGAGACGCTCCGCCGCGACGCCGCAATCCTTGGCGACTTTATCGACGACTTCGACGGGCGGCGACTTGTCTCCTTCGAGAACGAGCGTCGCGCGGTCGGCGTGATCGCGATAGCCGAGGTCCTGGAAGAGTGGTTCCTTCTGCGCCAAGGCGCGCGCCGGTCCCGATCCCAATGCGAAAAAGGCGCTCTTGCCCTCGCCGTGCGACAACGCCCAGCCCGCGTATTGGCTGCCAAGACAGGCGATGACCGGATCGCTGCTGCGTACCGTCAAATGAAACGGCCAGCGCGGCGTCGCCAAGAACGGTGTCAGCGTGACATCGCCCAAGCCGCCGAGACAGATCTCGGTCATCAGGATTCCGACGTCGAGTCCGCCGATTGCCTTGGCGCCGGCATCGATCAAGGTCTCGCCGCGTGCACCTTTGGTCACCGCGACACGCAGGCGGTCGGCGTCGGCAATCAGCCGATCGACCAACGCAGCGGCGCGCGAATTGACGCTGACTTTGTCGTCCGTCATGCGGCGTTTTCCTCGCTTTCGTGAACCAACAATGCTTCGCTGAACACCGCGAGACGCTCGCCAACCAAGACCCGCGCCGTCGCCGGTTGCGCGGCGTCGGCGAAAACCGTGCAGACCGGATCACCTTTGCGCAAGCGTGTTCCGGGCTTTTGCCGATCCATGCACCACGCCGGCCAATCAAGTTCTGGCAGAAAAGCGAGATCACACGGCGCATAGGCGATGGCCGTCGCGCGGGAAGTCGTAAAGACCAAACTCTCGCTCGGCAAGAGGCCGCAGCAGGATTCGAGATGTGCGGCAAACAACCGTGGATGCGCGAAAATATCGAGCGTCGCGCCCGGGCGCGGATTGATTTCGAGAAGATGAAACTGATCCGTCGTCGCCAGGAAATCGACGCTGTTGAGCCCGACCAGCGCCAGGTTTGCAACGAGCCCGCTCGCCGCGGCGCAGATCTCCCGCGCTAACGCGGCATCGATCTCAGCCGGCTGCACGGCACCGCCGAACCGAAAAGGGATGTTGCCGCTTGCCGTCGCCCATTGCGCGCTCGTTCCCAGAACCTCGGCGCAATACCCGTCGCCGAGGAGCAGAACCGACACTGGCCGGCCTGGCACGCGCCGCTGGTAATACTCGAAGGGGCCGGGGCGCCGCGCAGCGGAAGTCACGTGAAGGCCGCCGCCGCCGCCTTGCCGCTTGATCAGCCATCCCGCCGCCCGTGCCGGCGGATCGAAGCGGATGGCGGGGTGCGGAACGGCGAGAGCGCGGCAGAGATCGGCGATCGACCGCGGACTTTTTGCTCGCGCGACCGCCTCGGCGGAATTGCTGTGGAGCGGGAAATGCCGTGCGATCGCGTCGAGAATTTCCGGCCGGTCTTCAAAGCCGCTGCCGCAGACGACCCCGATCGGGTTCTCATGCGCCGCCAAGCCATGCAAAGCTTCGAGGAGCGTCTGCGCCTCGAAACCCAGTTCCATGTCGCCGACCACCACATTCTTCGCGGCCAGCGCGCGTGTATCCAAATCGCCGAAGAAATCGGCGACGAGCGGACGAAAGCCGGAGCGTCTCGCCGCCGCCGCCAGCGCCCGCCCGGACGCTGCGGCAATCAAAATCGAAGGTTCAGACAAGATCACGCGCGAGCTTAAAGGCGTCGCGGAAATCGAGACAGAGAGCTTTGTCGGATGTGGCCATTTTCTTGAAGAGTTGCGATTCCGTTTGATATTTAACGTTGCCGATGGCAAGCGCGCCGATGCCGAGACTGCCGCCCGGCAATTCCTTGTCGTTGTCGTGCAGATCTATGCCCTCGATCCCCAACGGCGGCACGGCATTGACGTCGGCGCAGACAAGCAGGTTCGTCGCCTTTTTGATGTCCTCGGCCGAAAGAATTTGAACGCCGGCACGGCCGGCGCAAAGGGCAATTTCGGAAGCGACGAGCGCGGCGCGTTTCTTGTCCGGCGTGCTCGCATCGACGAAATGGACACTCACGTTAAACCGCTTCTTGATCTCGCCGGCAGCCTTCTCGACGCGCGGCGCGCCGTCGTGACCGGCGAGCGTAACCTCAGCGCCTTCGAGCGCCGCGATGACGCCGGAAGAGAAGCCGACCACGCCGGTCGCCCCGTAGATGACCACTTTTGCGCCGGAAAGACCGCGCCGCTTCTTCTCTTTCAAGACTTTCTCGACGCAGGCGACCATCGCCGCGGCGGTGGTGAAGGAGCCGGCCGGATCGGCGAAGACCGAGATCTCGAAAGGCTTGAGCAAAGCCTCGCGCGCCTTGTCGATCATGTCGAGGGCGAGAATGGCGTCCTTGCCGCCGATGAACATGGCAGTGCGGACGGCGTCGCGCGGCGAACGCGAGAACATCGCGTCCTGCACGAGCGGCTTAACCTCCTCAAGAGCGACGTTGATGTAAGGGGTTACCGAATCGTAGCCGGCATCGAGCGCCATGTTCACGTCGAACGGGCTCATGTGTTTCAGCGGACTCAGCATATGCAGGATGAGCTTTGCCATTCGTCCCTTCCGGTCTTAGGCACCGATCTTCTCGATCTTCGCGCCGCAATTGCGCGGTTTGCAGATTAGCATGATCGGATTTCGGGGCGCGGTATTTTCTTTCCGAACGATCCCGACGAGTCTCTGTGCTTCATCGTCGCTGGCAACAAAGGCAAATCCCGCTGGCCCCCAGGAGCTTTGGCCGATTCCCTTCGCGCCCAGCCGCTCGAGTTCCCCCATAACGCCGGCCACACCCGGGCTTGTATAGCGGGCCCCCCCTTGCGCGGGCGCGAAATAATTGCCGAGGATCGACTGGACATACCCGACGGCCTCGCCGAATTGCGGTAGATCGCGGTCTACCAAGGCGGGCAACGCTTGCATGAGTACCCTTCGGCAGATCTCTGCCGCTGCGTCAGCCGGAAACGGCGATAGGCCCGCGAAGGCTTCGCGTTCGCGCACGCCGTGTATTCCTTGCATCGCGTCGTCCAGAACGAGAATTATCCTCCATTCCTCCGGGAACCGGAGCTGGCAGAGGATCGGCGGCATGGCTTTATCCGCGCCATGTCCGCCATCGACTACGAAGCCACCCGTCGAAAATAGGGCGGCGCCGATTCCCGATCTTAGGCCGCGCTGCAAAAAGAGCGCATCGGTGGCGGAGTCCGGCGGCAGATTTTCGATTCCGCGGAGCGCCGCCGCCACGGCCAATGCCAGCTGCGTGCCCGAGCCGAGACCCGCATGCGCTGGAATTACCGTATCGATCCTAATGCCGTAGTGGGATTTAAGCCCAAAATGATCGCGCAACGCGGCGAGATGCGCGGCTACCCTTTCCCGTTCCGGCCCCTCGACCCGCATGATCGGCGCACGTTCAATGGTCAGCGAAGTCGACAGCCGATCGATTGCGAGCCCGATACTGCCGAAACGGCGGCCCGTGCCGCCATTCAAATCGAGAAAGCCGAGGTGAAGGCGCGCCGAGGTCGTTACTTTGACGCTTAAACCCATGAGTCCTCAACAAACATCGAAAAACTCCGCCGTCATCTCCGCAGTTGCCGAAGAACGCCAGCGGCTCGCCGCTTCAAAAAAAATCCCGCAATGCCATATCTAGCGCGCTTTCAACGCGAGCGAAACGTGCGGTGCAACCACAATCGCGAGATCGTATTGACGCACGGATGCGCTCCAGACTGGACCGAAATCGCCGATATTGTCATACTGGCAAAACGAGGCGCAAAGGTCGCTCTTATGTGTGCGGAAAAACGCGAGCAGGCGTACGACGAAGCCGCGATCAAAGCGCGGCTCGCGACCGAACTGCCGCACTGGCGCTACGAAGACGGCTGGATCCGGCGCACCTATCGCACGCACGGCTGGAAAGGCACGCTGATGCTGATCAATACGGTCGGCCATCTCGCCGAAGCCGCGTGGCACCACCCCGATCTGACGGCGTCTTACGCCTGGGTGGAAGTGCGCCTGAAAACTCATACAGCCAAGGGAATCACCGACAAGGATTTTGCCCTGGCGAAAAAAATCGAAGAGGTGGTGCATTGGCAGCCAGCTACGGAAGGAGGCCCGCTCGAAGGCACGCCCGCCGACGACCAGCGCTTCGCATACATAAAATACGACAAATAGGCAGTCCGCGGCGGCGACGGAGTAGGAATATATGAAGGCTTTTGTGGAGGGTGCGGCGGTCGGGCTTGATGCGGCCGCGGCAGCGGCGGCGCGTTTGCTTGGCAAAGCGCGCCTGCCGGTCATCGCCGGGCTTGGCACGGATGTCGCTGGCGCGCGCGCCGCGATTGCGCTCGCCGAGAGGCTGCGCGGCGCCTACGACCATCTCGCCAGCGACGTTCTGCTGCGCGACATCGACGTGATGCAGCAGATCAGCCGGATGGTCACGACGCCTGGCGACGTGAGGCTGCGTGCCGATTGCGTGCTCTTCGTGGGTCCGAAACCGCGTCAGTCTTGGCGCGAATTACTGAAGCAACTGAATCTGGCCTCGCCGCCGCGTCTTGCCGCGGAGAAGAAAGCGCGCAAAATCCTATGGCTCGGTCCGGGTCGCGGCGAGGCGGCGGAAGTCGGCGCAACGAAAATCGCCGCGCCGCCCGGCACTTTGCCGCAGACGATTGCCTGTCTGCGGGCCGCGGTCCTTGACCGAAAGACGCGCGTGAACGGAGCGCTCGGGCGCAAGCTCGCCGATCTCGCGGCGCAATTGAAGGAAGCGCGTTTCGGCGTCATCGTCTGGCCGATCGAATCGTTCGACAGATTGACGATCGAAATGGTCAATGGCCTGGCCGTCGACCTTAACCGGGAGAGGCGCTTTTCGACTCTGCCGCTGGGACGAGCGACGAACGCGCAAAATGCGGTGCAGACGTCCGGCTGGATGACCGGTTTTCCAATTCGCACCGGCTTCGGCCGCGGTTATCCCGAATATGATACATGGCGCTTCGACGCCAACCGTATGGTCGAAGCCGACGAGGCGGATGCGGCATTGTGGATATCCGCCTATGGCGCGGAATCGCCCAAATGGAAGCGCGCGATTCCGTTCATTGCCTTGAGCAAGCCGGAAACTCGCTTTCCCTATGCGCCGCGCGTCCGGATTGATGTAGGCACGCCGGGCTTGGATCATGACGCCGTTGAGTTCTCGCGCGAGATCGATACGTTTGTCGCGACCAAGGCGACGAAAGCGAGCGCCGCACCGAGCGTGGCCGACGTCATCGGTTTGATCGATCAAAATCTGACGAAAGGAAGTTCGGCATGTTGATACGCCTTGCCGGCGGTCGCGTCATCGATCCCGCGAACAAGCGGGACGGTATCAGCGACCTTTGGATCCGCGGCGATCGGATCGTCGCGCCGCCGCAAGGCGAAACGCCCGACGCCGTCTACGATGTTTCCGGCAAGATCGTCATGGCCGGCGCCATCGACGTCCATTCGCACATCGCCAGCGCCGGCGTGAATACCGCCCGGCTCCTGCTGCCGGAGAACCATAGCGCCCATGTGGCGCGGCCGGAGGCCACGCCTCTGTCGACCGCCGGCTGGTCTACTTTCGAGACGGGCTGCCGCTTCGCCGCCATGGGTTTCACGACCGTCGTCGAACCGGCCGTTCCCGCGCACCTGGCCTTGCATTCTCATCTCGAGCTTGCCGACATTCCGATCCTCGACAAAGGCATTTTGACGGAGCTCGGCGACGACGATTATCTGTTGTCGTTGCTGCGCGACGGCGCAAGCAAGACGGCGATCGCCGATTACGTCGGCACGATGCTCGCCGCGAGCAAAGGAATCGGCCTTAAGGCGGTCAACGTTGGCGGTGCGGTTGCGATCCAGAACGATGTGCAGACGTTCGACCTCGACGACGTGGTGCCGACCTACGGAGTGACGTCGCGGCAGATTGTCGAAGCCTTGCAGCAGGCGGCGATCGACCTCGGCATTCCGCATCCGCTGCACCTCCATATGAACAATCTCGGCGTTCCCGGCAACATCGATACCGCGCTCAAGACGATCGGCGCCACGCAAGGAAAGCGGATCCACCTCGCGCATGTGCAGTTCTATTCCTATGGAAAGGAAGGCAAACACGGTTTCTCGTCCGCGGCGGCGCAGCTTGCCGAAGCAATCAATTCGGCTCCGAAGGACGTGACGTGCGACATCGGGCAAGTGATGTTCGGGCAGACGGTCACCGTATCGCTCGACATCATTCGCCAGTGGAACTCGCGACCGATGGCCAGTCCGCGGAAGACGGTGATTTTGGATGGCGAGACGAATGGCACGGGCGTAGTTCCCTATCGCTACAGGTCGGATAATTTCTACAACGCCATACAATGGGCCTGCGGCCTCGAGCTTTTCCTGTTGCTCGATGATCCGATGCGTTCGCTGTTCACGACCGATCATCCCAACGGAGCGCCCTATACGACCTATCCCGATCTTTTCGCGCTCATCATGAGCCGCGATGCGCGGGCGAAATGGTTGGCCGATTTGCCCAAAGAAGCGGTCGAGCTGACCAACCTGCCGTCAATGACGCGCGAATACTCATTCAGCGAAATCGCGACGATGACGCGCGTCGCGCCGGCTCATCTCATGGGCCTCAAGGACCGCGGACATTTGAGCCCCGGAGCGCTCGCCGACATCGCCGTCTACAACGACGATCCGGATCGGGCGCAAATGTTCCGCTTCGCGCACCTCGTCTTTAAAGACGGGGATCTAGTCGTCCGCGACGGCCGGGTAACACACTATCGCAAGGGCCGCACGTTGACGATTCAGCCGACTTACGACGGGATGATCGATCGCCGGCTTGCCCGCTACTACGACGATCTCTACGGCGTATCCCGCGACTTGTTCAAAGTGCCGTCCGCGGAAGCGATCGGGCGCGATTACGCGTTCGAGGAGGTGGCATGCGGGCGATAACGAGAAACGGCGTACGTATCGACGATACGTTCGCCGAAGCCTTTGCGATGCGCGGCACGGCGCTCATCCTCACCGGACCCAACAAGCGCTGGGCGCGGCAGGCCGCGGTGACGATGACCGGCTTTGCCACCTCGGTGATCGGGTGCGGCTGCGAGGCCTCGATCGATTGCGAGGTCGAGGCGCGCGACACGCCGGACGGGCGGCCCGGCGTGCGCGTTCTGATCTTCGCGACGTCGAGCAACGAGCTACAGACGCAACTCCTCAACCGAGTCGGGCAATGCGTGCTCACTTCGCCGGGCTCGGCTTGCTTTTCCGACCTCGTCGCGCCGGACGTGTTGAAGATCGGAAACCTGCTGCGCTATTTCGGCGACGGCTGGCAGATTTCCAAGAAATTCGGCAACCGGCATTTCTGGCGCATTCCGGTGATGGACGGCGAATTCCTCTGCGAGGCGACGACCGGCTTGACCAAAGGCGCCGTCGGCGGCGGCAATCTACTGATCTGCGGCGCCGATTACGATAACACCCTGCGCGCCGCCGAAGCGGCGGTCGAAGCCATGAACGAGGTGCGCGACGCGATCATGCCCTTCCCCGGCGGCATCGTCCGCTCCGGCTCGAAAGTCGGCTCGAAATACAAGGCGCTGCACGCTTCGACCAACGATGCGTTTTGCCCGAGCTTGCGGGGCATGACCAAAACCGCGCTCGACGACGACATCGGTTGCGTACTCGAAGTCGTCATCGACGGTCTGAGCGAAGCCGCGGTCGCTGACGCCACGCGCGCTGGACTGGCGGCGATCATCAGGCTCGGATCGCGTAACGGCGCGCGCCGCGTCAGCGCCGGCAATTACGGCGGCAAGCT
>JASHSB010000164.1 GCA_030036945.1 Methylovirgula sp.
CGACGTCGGACTCGGGCGTCGGCACGGCGATCGAATCGATGTGATCGGTCTTCGCCGCCTTGCGCATGAAGAGATTGTAGATCGCCCATTGGGCGCGCTGCCGTCTGCCGGTGAGCGGGAAACGCCGGGCGAGCGAAGCCGCCGAATAGAAGGTTTCGTAAGCCCGCGCATGGCCGACGCGCAGCTCGTCGCCCGACATCTGCGCGGGGAGATAGACCACGTGCCCCTGGTCGTACATCGTCCAATCGAAGGATACGACCCGATTGTCTTTTTTCATTTCGTACCAGGTGAGCGTGCCCGGATATGGCGTGAGCACCGAATAGGCGCAGGCGTCGTAATTGGCGTCGATGTTGAACTTGGCGGTTTCGTCGAACACCGAAAGTTCGTCGCCGTCGAAGCCGAACATGAACAGGCCGAACACCATGATGCCATAGGAGTGCACCTTCTCCACGAGAGCGGCGAAGGTGTCAGGCCGATTGACGTGTTTATGCACGCTGGTGAGCGTCGAACGCGAGATCGATTCGAAGCCGATGCTCAGCATCGTGCAGCCGCTTTCCGCGGCAAGCTCCAGCATCGCGTCGTCCTGCGCCAGCTTGGAGGTGACGCCCGCCTGCCACTGAATGCCGCGACCCTTCAAGGCGCGCATCACTTCTTTGGGGCGGTCCGGCGTGCCGAAGAAGTCGGCGTCGTTGATCGAGATGATCCGCGAACCGCAATTCTCCATTTCGTGGATCACTTCGTCGACCGGCCGATAGCGGAATTTCAGGCCGTTCATCAGCGGCTCGGCGCAGAACGTACAGCCTTGATGGCAGCCGCGCGAGGTCTGCACGAAGGTCTTGTTGACGTAGCGGTGCTTCTTGAGGAGATCGTAGCGCGGCATCGGCATTCCGACCATCGGATGCAATTTGTCGGCCCGATAGGTGCCGCGCATGGCGCCCTGTTCGAGATCGTCGAGCAGTTTATCGATCACCAACTCGACTTCGCCAATCACCACGGCGTCGCAATGTTTCAGCGCTTCCTGCGGCATGAAACTCGGGTGGACGCCGCCCATGACCACGGGAATGCCCTTGGCGCGGAATTGGTCGGCGATTTCGTAGCCGCGGTTGACGTAGCTCGTCATCGCCGAGATGCCGACGAGATCGGCCTTGATGTCGAAGTCCACCGACTCGATGTTTTCGTCGGTGAGGATCACTTCATATTGATCGCGCGGAACGCATGCGGCGACGGCAAGCAGTCCGGCCAGCGGAGAGTATAACGCTCGGTTCAAGTAGATCGGACGGGTCGTCAGCGAATCGGTTTTGGGATTGATCAGATGGATGACGCGTGAGCGCAAGGAACCTCTCCCCCGGGAGTATGACGATGCGAGGCCACACTACCATGAACTTGAGTTTATCCTAGCCCTGCAATTCGGAAGAGCACAGCCGGCTCGCGGCTTTGCACGGCGCCCGGTCAGTCTTTGGCGTGCTTCATCGCGGCCGTGGCGGAATGCGCCGACGGCCAGCATCCTCTGGCTGAGGCTTGCGCGTCAGGCTAACTGAAGGTGATCTTCAATACTTCGTAGCTCTTGCCGCCGCCCGGCGTATTTACCTCGACGGTGTCGCCGACTTTTTTGCCGATGAGAGCGCGCGCGGTCGGCGAGCTAATCGAAACGCGGCCGGCCTTCACGTCGGCTTCGGCTTCGCCGACGATCTGATAGACCTTCTTTTCGTCCGTATCCTCGTCGACGAGGGTGACGGTCGCGCCGAACGTCACCGTGGTGCCGGAAAGTTTCGAGACGTCGATCACCTCGGCGCGCGAAAGCTTGTCCTCGAGTTCGGCGATCCGGCCCTCGTTCAAGGACTGGGCTTCTTTGGCCGCGAAGTACTCGGAGTTCTCCGCCAGATCTCCGTGGGTGCGGGCTTCGGCGATTGCCTGGATGATCCGCGGCCGTTCGATCTGCTGAAGACGCTTCAATTCTTCTTCGAGGACGGAATATCCCTGCGCCGTCATCGGAATCTTATCCATTCTTCGATCTCTTTCAGCTCGCTTTCGGATGCCGTCACGATTAGGTAAAATTGCCGACCTCCCGGGCCCTTTCCCGGAATGCCGGCACCAAGCCGCGATTGCTTTGGAATCGTTCCCTAATCTTTCATTTTACCATAATCCGACGGGGCGCGATGGATTTAAATCGGCGTGGTTGATCCCCGCGAAGGAAAGGCAATCGAACGCTTTCGATCCGCGGTCGGAAGCTCGCCATGTAAGAAGCGGCTCGGGACCGGCCAGGATCAGACCGTGGCGAAATAATCCTGGAGCGCCCGCACTTCGAGGTCACCCGCCACATAGGCTGCGATGCCCTGCGAGGCCGCGATTGCGCCCGCTACAGTGGTATAATAGGGAATCTTATGCAAGAGGGCGGCGCGGCGCAACGAGCGGGAATCGGCCAAAGCCTGGGCTCCCTCGGTGGTGTTGAAAACGAGCTGGATGCGGCCGTTTTTGATGGCATCGACGACATGCGGCCGGCCTTCCGAGACTTTATTGATCTTCTGCGCGGGAATGCCGTGCGTTTCGAGATAACGCGCCGTACCGCCGGTCGCGCAGATCTGAAACCCAAGCTCCAACAAAAGCCGTGCGCAGCCGACGATACGCGGCTTATCGACGTCGCGCACCGAAACGAAAAGCGTGCCGCTCGTCGGCACTTTGGTGCCGCCGCCAAGCTGACTCTTGGCGAAGGCGATGTCGAAGGAGCGATCGAGCCCCATCACTTCGCCGGTCGAGCGCATCTCGGGGCCGAGCACCGTATCGACCCCCGGGAAGCGCGCGAAAGGAAATACCGCCTCTTTTACCCCGACGTGGTCGGGGCGCATCGGCTTTAGATCGAATCGCGCCAGCGGCTCGCCGGCCATCACCCGCGCCGCGATCTTGGCGATCGGCACGCCGATCACCTTGGCGACGAAAGGCACCGTGCGCGAGGCGCGCGGATTGACTTCCAGCACGTAGATTTCGCCGTCCTTCAACGCGTATTGCACGTTCATCAATCCGCCGACATTGAGCGCCAACGCGAGCTTCACCGTCTCGTCCTCGAGCCGCGCCATCATGTCTTTGCTGAGCGAGCGCGGCGGCAGCGAGCAGGCACTGTCGCCGGAATGGATACCGGCCTCTTCGATATGCTCCATGATGCCGCAGATGAAGGCGTCGCGTCCGTCGCACAGCGCATCGACGTCGATCTCCACGGCGTCTGACAGATAGCGGTCGAAGAGCAGCGGGTTCTTGCCGAGCACGGTGTTGATCTGCCCGGTCTTGTCGTTCGGATAGCGCGCCTTGATGTCGGACGGCACGAGACCGGGAAGCGTACCGAGCAGATAATCGTCGAAGGTTGCCGGATCGTGGAGGATCGCCATGGCGCGTCCGCCGAGGACGTAGGAAGGCCGCACGACGAGCGGCAGCCCGAGCTCGGCGGCGACCAGCCGCGATTGCTCGACCGAATATGCGATGCCGTTGCGCGGCTGTTTCAGCCCAAGCTTGTCGAGCAGCCGCTTGAAACGGTCGCGGTCCTCGGCGAGATCGATCGAATCGACGCCGGTGCCGAGAATGACGACGTTTGCTTCCTCCAAGGAATGGGCGAGCTTCAGCGGCGTCTGCCCGCCAAACTGCACGATCGTGCCGCAAAGCCGGCCGCTACCGCTCTCGGTAGCGAGAATTTCAAGCACGTCCTCGCTGGTCAACGGCTCGAAATACAGCCGGTCGGACGTATCGTAATCGGTCGATACCGTTTCCGGGTTGCAGTTGACCATGATCGTTTCGAACCCGGCCGCATGCAGCGCAAAGCTCGCGTGACAGCAGCAGTAGTCGAACTCGATGCCTTGTCC
>JASHSB010000165.1 GCA_030036945.1 Methylovirgula sp.
CCGCATCGCGCGCCGCCAGTACGCGCGGCAGCAGATCGTTCAGCGCTTGCTGGCGCTGCAGATCGCGCAGCCCGGGCGTATTCGGCGAGGAAATATTGATGACGAAGAACTGCGCGACGTAGGTGAAAGCCTCGATGCCTGCCACGTAATCAGCGATGCGATCCTCGGAATCTCGATTGGCGCCGAGGTTTACGGCGACGATGCCGGGAGCGCGGTGCGCGGCCAGCCGGCGATGCACGGCTTTGCAGCCGGCGTTGTTGAAGCCGAGCCGATTGACGACCGCGCGGTCGTCGCGCAGCCGGAATACGCGCGGGCGCGGATTGCCGCGTTGCGGGCGCGGCGTCACTGTGCCCACTTCGACGAACGCAAAGCCGAGCCGCAACATCGCGTCGGCCACTTCGCCGTTCTTGTCGAATCCCGCCGCGAGGCCGAGCGGATTGGGAAATGTAAGGCCGAAGGCGCTCACCGCGAGACGCGGATCGTCCGGCCACGGCGCGGCCAGCGGCAAGAGCCGCAGGGCGCGGATCGTCAACCGATGCGCGAATTCGGGCCGCAGCCGCAGCAACAGCGGCCGCGCGATCGTCTCGTAGAGAAAGAGCGGCGCGCTCAAGCGACGAAATCTTGCAAGGAAAGCGGTACTCTCACGACTTCTCCCCCTTAATGCTGGATGGCTCCTCCGGCGTCAGATGAAATACGTTTTCTTCCGCCGGGAAATGCTTCTCGTGCACGTCGCGAACATAGTTTGCCAGGGCCGTGCCGATCTCTGCCCCGAGTTCCGCGTAACGGCGGTTGTGGCGGAAATTCCCTCCGGTGATGCCGAGCAAATCGTTGACGACCAGCACCTGGCCGTCGGTCATGCGTCCCGCGCCGATGCCGATGGTCGGCGCGGCGATCGCTTTCGTGATGCGCGCCGCGACCTCTTCCGGGATCAGTTCGAGCACTAGCAGGGAAACGCCAGCGCGGTCGAGCGCCTGCGCGTCGGCGAGTAGTTGCGCGGCTTCCTCGGTAGAGCGGCCCTTCAGCCGCATCTCCGGGTGATGCTGCGGCTCGAGTCCGAGGTGGCCGGCGCAGGCGATACCGGCCGCGGTCAAAGCCGCGGCGATCTCGGCGCGCGGCCCTTCGAACTTCACCAAATCGGCGCCGGCCTCGACCAGGCGTTTGGCGTTTGTCACCGCCGCGGCGGGCGAATCGTAGCTGCCGAAAGGTAGGTCGACGAGGATCGGCGTCTCAGGCGCGCCGCGCCGCACGGCGCGCACGTGGTGGGCGATATCGGCGAGCGTCACTTCCTTTTCGCTCGTGTAGCCCAATACGTTCGTGCCCACGCTGTCGCCCACGAGGATGACGTCGATTCCTGCCGCGGCCTCGGCCTTGGCAGTTGGGTAATCGTAGGCGGTGAGCACGGCGATCAGTCTGCCCTGCTTTTTCTCCAAAAATGTCGCTTTGCTCATGCCGGTCGAAAGCTCGCGCAGCGTTCTGTGAATCCTGTGGACAGCCCTACCCGGGTTCGTGCTGCTTATCTATAGTGGCCCGCCGCGAACCCAAAGGCGCCGATGCGATTCCCCGCTTCCTTTCTCGATGAGCTCAAATCGAGGCTGCCCGTCTCCGATGTCGTGCGCACGCGCGTCAAACTGACGAAAGCCGGCCGCGAATGGCGCGGGCTCTCGCCATTCAACGCCGAGCGTACGCCGTCTTTTTTCGTCAATGACCAGAAAATGGCGTGGTTCGACCATTCCGCCGGCAAAAACGGCAATATCTTCGATTTCGTGATGGAAACCGAAGGCTTAAGTTTTCCCGAGGCGGTCGCGCGCCTGGCCGAGCAGGCCGGAATCGCATTGCCGCGCGTCTCCCCCGAGGCGGAGGCGCGCGAGAAAGAGCGCGCCAGCCTTTACGACGTACTCGAGCTGGCGGCGAAATATTTTGCCGCCGAACTTGCCGGACGCGCCGGCGCAAAGACACGCGATTATCTGGCCGAGCGCGGGCTGAAGCCGGATATCCAGGCGGAATTCCGGTTGGGCTACGCCGAGCCGGAGAAATATGCGCTGCGCGATCATCTCGCCGGTAAAGGCGTCGGCGTCGAGGCGATGATCGAAGCGGGGCTACTAATCCACGGCGAGGACATCGCCGTCCCTTACGATCGTTTCCGCGATCGCCTGATGTTTCCGATCGCCGACCGGCGCGGCCGCGTCATCGCGTTCGGCGGGCGCGCGCTCGGCGCCGACGTACAGCCCAAGTATCTCAACTCGCCGGAAACGACGCTCTTCCACAAAGGCGCGATCCTCTACAACCACGACAAAGCGCGCCAAGCCGCGCACGAACGCGGCGCGGTGATCGCGGTCGAGGGCTACGTCGATGCGATCTCGATGGTCGCCGCAGGTTTTCCGAACACCGTCGCGCCGCTCGGCACGGCGCTTACGCCGGAGCAATGCGCGCTTTTGTGGAAGATGGCGGAAGAGCCGGTGCTGTGTTTCGACGGCGACCGGGCCGGCCGCAAGGCCGCCTATCGCACCATCGACATGGCGCTGCCGCTGATCGGCGTCGGGCGGTCGCTGCGCTTCGCGCTTCTGCCGGAAGGGCAAGACCCGGACGATCTCGCCCGCGGCGGCGGCAAGGCCGCGGTTGCCGAACTGCTCGCCGCGGCTTTGCCGCTTGTCGATCTCATCTGGCAGCGCGAAAGCGAAGGGGAGCCGCTTACGACCCCGGAGCGCCGCGCCGGCTTTGAACGCCGCCTCGCCAATCTCTGTTTGGAGATCCGCGATGAGACGTTGCGGCGCCACTATCAGGCCGAATTCCGCGGCCGGCTCGCGGCGCTGTTTGCGCCTGCCCAGCCCGCTCCCTTCGGCCGGCCGCAACGCTTTCCAGGGGCGGGGCGCGGCGGGCGCGGCGAACCGGGACCGCAAACCTATCTTCTGCAACCCCTTCAAATCGGGCCTAGCTTGGCGCGCTCGCCGCTGCTGCGCGCCAAATCGACCGGGGGATTCGCTCGGGAGGCGTTGATCTTACTTATCTTTCTCAATCATCCGCAGCTTCTCGACGCCTACCACGAGCCGCTTACCGAGCTGGAGCTATACAGTTCGGATGCCCGGGCGCTACGCCAGAAATTGCTCGATCTCTGGGCGGACCACCATCGGGACGCGGACGAGCTTGCGGCCGAAATCGAACGGGCCGGGCTCGGCGCCGCCCGGGCCAAGCTCGAATCTCTCGTCGGCCATGCGAGCCTTTGGACGGTGGCGCCCGCGGCCGCCGACAGCGATGCTGAGGAATCTCTCAAGCAGGCCCTGGCCTTGCACCGTAAGATGCGGGCCCTACATACGGAACTGGTCTTGGCGCAGAAGGCTTTGGCTGGGGACGCGAGCGAAAGCAATCTTGCGCGGCTGAAGTCGGTCCAAGAGCAGTTGTCGGGACTGGCGGGGACAGAGGCCGTTATCGAGGGATTTGGTGCGGCTTCCGGTCGGCAAAGCGGAATTTTGTGAGGATCTTCGCGGCGCTTCGCTTGCGCGAAGAAGCACGGGGAAAAAATTATGCGTTTCCTGTCTGACGGGAGGAAAGATCAGCAAGGCGCGATTGTCACGAGATCCTGGCCTGCGCATTGCAATACGCATTGCAAGCGGCGCCGGTTGCGGTCTTCGGCAGGCACAATCGCGTTTCATTCCGGCTCATAGATCGGCGATCGGCATCGCGGGCGGCCAAGGACGCGCCGCTTGATGGGCGAAGCGCAACTCGGATCGATAGAGGATCGAATGGCGAAGAAGGACAACGAGAAAGCCGAAACCGAGGGCGCCGCCGTCGAGACGACCGACGGTCCGCTGCTCGATCTTTCAGATGCCGCAGTCAAGCGGATGATCAAGCTCGCCAAGAAACGCGGCTTCGTCACCTATCGCGAATTGAACGCCGTGCTGCCTTCCGAGGAGGTCAATTCCGAGCAGATCGAGGACATTCTCGCGATGCTCAACGAAATGGGCATCAACGTCATCGAGAGCGAGGAAGCCGAAGAGGCCGACGCCGACGAAAGCGAAGAGGAAGAGATCGAGGGCGGAGAGCTCGTCGAGATCACCCAGCCCAAGGCGCTAACGACCAAATCTTCCGAGCCGGCCGACCGCACCGACGATCCGGTGCGCATGTATCTGCGCGAAATGGGCTGCGTCGAACTGTTGTCGCGCGAGGGTGAGATCGCCATCGCCAAGCGCATTGAGGCAGGGCGCGAGGCGATGATCGCCGGGCTCTGCGAGAGCCCGCTGACCTTCCAGGCGATCATCATCTGGCGCGACGAATTGAACGATGGCAAGGTGCTGCTGCGCGACATCATCGATCTCGAAGCGACCTATGCCGGCCCGGACGGCAAGAACACGCCGAAGATCGACATGACCGCGCCAGGCGCCCAAGAGGCGCTCGCCGCGCAACGCGCCCCCGCCACCGCGCCACTCAATCCTCCCGCCAGCCTGCGTCCCGCCTCCGAGGAAGACGGCGAGGCGCCGGTCTCCGAGGAATCGTTCGACGACGAAGAGGACTTGGAGAATTCCGTATCGTTGTCGGCGATGGAAACTGAACTCAAGCCGAAAGTGCTCGATACCTTCGACCGCATCGCCGACGCCTACAAGAAGCTACGCAAGCTGCAGGACCAGAACGTCGAGAACAAGCTGAAAAACGAGACGCTGACACCCGCGCAGGAGCGCCGCTACAAGACACTGAAGAAGGAGATCGTCACCGACGTCAAATCCCTGTCGCTCAACCAGAACCGCATCGATGCGCTCGTCGAGCAGCTCTACGACATCAACAAGCGGCTGATCGGGCTCGAAACGAAACTGCTGCGCCAGGCGGAAGAGAGCGGCGTGTCGCGCGAGGATTTCCTAAAGGCCTACCAGAATTCGGAACTCGACCCGAAATGGCTGCTGCGCGTCTCGAAGCTCGGCGGGCGCGGTTGGAAGGATTTCGTCACCCGCCGCAAGGAAAAGATCCGCGAAATCCGCGGCGACATCCATGGGCTTGCGACCGAGACCGGCCTCGAAATCCAGGAATTCCGCAAGATCGTGCAGGTGGTGCAGAAGGGCGAGCGCGAGGCGCGTCAGGCGAAAAAGGAAATGGTCGAGGCGAACCTGCGGCTGGTGATTTCCATCGCCAAGAAATATACCAACCGCGGCCTCCAGTTCCTCGATCTCATCCAGGAGGGCAACATTGGCCTCATGAAGGCGGTCGATAAGTTCGAATACCGGCGCGGCTATAAATTCTCGACTTACGCCACCTGGTGGATTCGCCAGGCGATCACCCGCTCGATCGCCGATCAGGCGCGCACCATCCGCATTCCCGTGCATATGATCGAAACGATCAACAAGATCGTGCGCACGAGCCGCCAGATGCTGCACGAGATCGGCCGCGAGCCGACACCCGAGGAACTCGCCGAAAAGCTCGCTATGCCGCTCGAAAAAGTCCGCAAGGTCTTGAAGATCGCCAAGGAGCCGATTTCGCTAGAGACGCCGATCGGCGACGAAGAGGATTCGCATCTCGGCGATTTCATCGAGGACAAGAACGCGATCCTGCCGATCGACGCGGCGATCCAATCGAACTTGCGCGAGACCACCACGCGCGTGCTCGCCTCGCTCACCCCGCGCGAGGAGCGCGTGCTGCGCATGCGCTTCGGCATCGGCATGAACACCGACCACACGCTCGAAGAAGTCGGCCAGCAGTTCTCGGTGACGCGTGAACGCATCCGCCAGATCGAGGCCAAGGCGCTGAGGAAGCTGAAGCACCCGAGCCGGAGTAGGAAGCTCAGGAGCTTTCTGGATAATTAAGTGTGGTGCATGGATGGTCGGGTCAAGCCCGGCCATGATGAGAGCGTCAGTTCTCACCAGCGTTGAACTTCTAGCAAATTCTTGACAGCTTTTTTCCATCGATGTCCGTCATGGCCGGGCTTGACCCAGCCATCCAGGCGTTTTTCATTCCGTGCCTCTCATTCTTCGAGACGGCTGCTTCACAGCCTCCTCAGGATGAAGGTTAAGCCTTTATTGCCATAGCCCTCATGCCGAGGAGCGGCCCGAACGCGCCGCGTCTCGAAGCATGCGGAACGGCGCGATTTGGAAACAAGAAAGCTTCTCGTAATTTGCCTCCGTGCCCTTCTGATTCTCCGCTCCCCCTAAGCCCCCTTTAACCTCTTCCTGCTTTCCTGCTCCGGCCTGAAACCCCAAGCGGAGCAGCCTCTTGAAGACCTACGACGCCGTGATCGTCGGCGCCGGCCCGGCCGGACTGACCACCGCCTATACGCTCGCCAAGGCCGGCCGCAACGTGCTCGTCGTCGAGCAGGACCCGGCCTACGTAGGCGGCATCAGCCGCACGGTGAACTACAAGGACTTTTTGTTCGACATCGGCGGGCATCGCTTCTTCTCGAAATCGAAGGAAGTAGTCGATCTCTGGAACGAGATCCTGCCCAACGATTTCATCGAGCGGCCGCGCCTGTCGCGCATCTTCTACCGCGGCCAGTTCTATTCCTATCCGCTCAAGGCGTTCGAGGCTCTGCGCAAGCTCGGCCTCGTACAAAGCGCGCTCTGCCTCGCCTCGTTCGCTTTGGCCCGCGCCTTTCCGATCCGCAATCCGAAGAACGTGCATCAATGGGTGCGCAATCAGTTCGGCGAGCGGCTCTTCCGGATTTTCTTCAAGACCTACACGGAAAAGGTCTGGGGCATGGGCTGCGACGAGATCTCGGCTGAATGGGCCGCGCAGCGCATCAAGGGCCTCGATCTCGGCGCGGCGATCATGGACGCGCTACGTCGCTCGCTCGGCCGCAAAAAGCGCGGCGCGGTCGCCAAGACTCTCATCGAATCCTTCCGTTATCCGAGCCGCGGGCCGGGCATGATGTGGGAGGCCTGCGCCGCCAAGATCGTGAAGCTCGGCGGCGAGATTCGCTTGGACCGCAGGCTCGTCTCGCTCGCTTACAACGAGCGCGGCCGCCTCTGGTCGGTCGCCGTCGAAAGCGGCGCCGGCGCCTGCGAAACCTTCTCGGCCCGACACGTTGTCTCTTCCGCTCCCGTGCGCGAGCTTATCGCCGCGCTGCGGCCCACGGCGCTCAGCCGCCTGCATGCGCGCGAACTCAAATACCGCGACTTCCTGACCGTGGTGCTGATCGGCAAACGCGGCGCCGACCTGCCCGACAATTGGATTTACATCCACGATCCCAACGTGAAAGTCGGGCGCGTGCAGAATTTTCGTTCCTGGTCGCTGGACTTGATTCCCGATCAAACTTCGACCTGCCTGGGACTCGAATATTTCTGCTTCGAAGGCGACAGCCTATGGAGCGCGAACGACGCGAACCTGATCGCACTTGCCAAAGAAGAGATCGACCGCATCGGCCTGATGAATCCCGCCGACGTTCACGACGCCTGCGTGGTGCGGCAAAAGATGGCCTATCCGGTCTATGACGAGACCTATCTCGAGCACATGAAGACGATCCGTGCCGAGCTGGCACTGCGTTATCCGAATCTGCATCTCGTCGGCCGCAACGGCATGCACAAATACAATAATCAGGATCACGCCATGATGACGGGCATGCTCACCGCCGCCAACATCATCGCCGGCGAGACGCTTTACGACGTCTGGCAGGTCAACGAGGATGCCGAATATAGCGAGGCCGGCGCGCACGGCGGCGAAGAGGCGCTGCGCAGCCTGCGGCTCGTTCCCAAGAAGGCGGCGTGATCCGTGAGTACCGTCGCGCCTTTTGCTTCATCCCCGCGCGCATCCTTCTTCCGTCGGATTTTGTCGGCCGAGCGCCATGAGGCGGCGCGGCTCTTCACATCGGATCTTTTCGGCTACGGCCTTTGCAGCGCCACTGCGCTGGCGCTTGATTGGTCGCTGTTGATCCTGTTCGTCAAGGCGGGCGTATATTATCTCGTCGCGGCAGCATTGAGCTTTATGGCGGGAATGCTGCTCGCCTACGTCGGCAGCATCTTCTTTGTCTTTCGCGGCCGCCGCGCCCGCCGTCTCAGGGCGGAGGTCGCCGGATTCTTTGCCATCGGACTCGCCGGGCTGGCGCTCAATCAGATTCTGATCTTCGCCTTCGTACATGGCTGCCGCCTCGACGTGGCGATCGCCAAGGCGCCGACCGCAGCTTGCATTTTCCTGTTCAACTTCCTGTTACGCCGCACGCTGCTTTTCGCGGCGCCACCCGTCGCGTGACCGAGATGTTGGGCGAATTGTCCATTGGCATCGAACGGCGGCAAACCGAGATGGCCGCGCATGCCGCGGCGTCCGACAAGAAAATCAGCCGGGCCATTACAGGACTTAGGCAATCCGTCGCCGACGGCAGAATTTTTCTGCCGCTGATCGCCGTCGCGCTTTGGGCGCTGACCCATTCCTACCCGGGCATTCTCGGCGATTCCAGCGTCTATATCGCGCGCTCGCTCGCCGATCTTGATCCCGCGGGGATCGGCCGCGACATGATGTTCGTAAACGACGGGCAATCGCGGTTCAGCGTGTTTCCGTTGCTGCTCGATCGTCTGGTCGGCGCGTTTGGCACCGGGCCGACCGCGCTGATGCTGGCGCTGCTGAGCATGACGCTGTGGATCGCCGCGCTTTGCATTCTGGCGCGGCAATTCGTGGCTCCCCGTTTCGTCTTTCTCGTCGTCGCCTTCGTGGCGGTCCTGCCGGTCTCTTATGGCGCGCCGTGGCGGTTCAGCTATTCGGAAATTTTGGCGATCCCGCGCCCCTTCGCCGAAGTTTTTGTTTTAACCGCCGTCGCGGCGCTCGCCGGCGGGCGTACCCTTTTGCCGCTCGTTTTGTTGGTCGCGGCGAGCCTCATCCATCCCATCATGGCGCTCGTCGGCTGGTGCGCGTTCGGCATCGTCGTTTGCCGCGAAGACCGACGTTGGGCGATCGCCGCCTCTTGCATCGCGGTTCTCATGCTCGCCGGCGCGCTGGCCGGACTTCCGGTCCTCCACAGGTTGGTGACCCTCATGGATCCGGGTCTCAAGGCGTTTGCCGAAAGCCGCAGCCCGCTGCTGTTTCCGATGCATTGGCCGCTCGACTCCATCGGTCCGCTGGCGGCGGAGGCGACGACGCTGGCGATTGCGGCAAGCTTCTTCGAAGGCCGGCGGCGGATGGTGCTCATCGCGGCGATCTTTGTCGGGATTGGCGGCATCGCCGTGCAGGCGTTGCTGGGTGACACGCTCTCGCTGCTGCTCTTCATTCAGGCGCAGCCTTGGCGCATGGCGTGGCTGTTAGCTGCGCTGGGCGCCACGGCGCTCGGCATTTGCACCGTCGAACTATGGCGGCAAGGGCCGCGTGGCCAGGTCGTGCTCGCCGTTCTCGCGGTAGCGTGGTTGGGGTGCGAAGAATCGGCGACCGGCGCGCTGATCTGCGTCGTTGCGCTCGCCCTGCACTTCGGCACGCGTTTGGTTCCGGTCGCCATCACGCCGAGGATCGTCGTCTGGGTTTGGGCCGCTGCGTGCGCTTTGGCGTTGCTTTGGAACGTACACTATTTCGTCGGCTACAGCCGGTTCCTCGCCTCCATACCCGCCGACGGCCCGCATTACATCAGCCACTTCTGGACGCGCCGTTACGTTGCCTTTCCGATTTTGACGGTGATTGTCGTGCTGGTCTTCGCGCGGCCATCGCGCGTCGTTTGGGGCCTGCAATGCACCGCCGCGCTTCTCTTGATCCTCGCCGCGGTTCGGTTCTGGGACGAGAGGATCCCATTCCAAAAGATGGCGGACGCGGACCGTCCTCCAGCTGCGCTCATGAACCTGATCGCTGGCCGCGACGGGGAAGTGCTGTGGGTGGACGGCTTGTCCGAGGCTTGGTTCCTAACCGGCCGCCCGCAATGGGCTTCGGCGCAGCAAGGCGTCAGCACGATTTTTTCGACCGCCCTGACCGAAAAATGGCGGGAGCGGATGCAATTCCTCATCCGCGAAAGACTGGCCGAGAAGAAGGCGCTTTCCGTCGCGCATTTCCCCTCGACTGCCGATCTGCCGCGCGTCACGCAGGCGGCGGTCGCGCAGCTTTGTGCACGTCCCGACGCGCCGGCCATTATCGTCGCGCCGGTCGAGGATGGCGCGGCGATTCCGGCACAGTTGAAGCCACAATATTGGCGTCTCGATCCGCCAAACTTCCGCATGACGGAAGAGACGGATTCGTATGGCTGGAAACGGATCTCGGCTTATGCCGTCTTGCCTTGCGCGAAAACCTAGCGCAGGTATGCGGCCGCCGGGTCGGCGAGGCCCGGCGAAGATCCACATCGGGTAGATGAACGAACTTACCCTGTCTTTTGCGCTTCTGCTGCCTTCGGCGCTGCTTGCGGCCTTTGCGGCGCTTGCCGTGGCGGTTACGGTGCTCGGCCTGCTGCGCGGCCGGCGCGGCACGCTGCTGCGCGCCGTAGGCCTCGCGCTGGTGCTCTGCGCGCTTCTCGATCCTTCGTTGGTGCGCGAGAACCGGCAGCCCCTGAAAGACGTGGTGGCGATCGTCGTCGATCACAGCGGCAGCCAGACCATCGGCAATCGCCGGCAGCAAACCGAGAACGCCGCGGCCGAACTCAAGAAGCGCCTTCAACAACTGGGCGATGTCGACGTTCGCGTCATCGACAGCAGTTTGACGGACAGCGAGGAAGACGGCACCCGGTTGTTCGCGGCATTGAACGAAGGACTCGCGGACGTGCCGGCGGAGCGCATCGGTGGCGTCTTCATGATTACCGACGGCATCGTGGACGACATCCCGGCAAATCCCGCGGCGCTCAGCTTCAAGGCGCCGCTGCATGCCTTCATCACCGGCCACGAAGGCGAGCACGACCGCCGCGTCGCGCTCGTCGATGCGCCGCGTTTCGGCATCGTCGGCAAGGACGTGACGATCGGCCTGCGGGTCATCGACGCGCCGCCGAGCAACGCGCCCGTGGTTCTTCACGTGCGCCGCGACGGCAATCCGATCGCCGACGTCACCGCCACGCCGGACGCGCCGATCCAAGTACCGGTCAGAATCGACCACGGCGGCCCGAACGTGGTGGAACTCGAAGTCGAAGCTCTGCCCGGCGAACTCACGACCATCAACAACAAGGCCGTGCTGACGATCGACGGCGTGCGCGACAAACTCAAAGTGCTGCTCGTCTCCGGCGAGCCGCACCAGGGCGAGCGCATGTGGCGCAACCTTCTCAAGTCCGACGCCAACGTCGATCTCGTTCACTTCACCATTCTACGCCCGCCCGAGAAGCAGGACGGCACGCCGATCAACGAGCTGTCGCTGATCGCCTTTCCGACCGCCGATCTCTTTGGCCGCAAGATCAAGGATTTCGATCTGATCATCTTCGACCGCTATTCGGATCAGAGCGTGCTGCCTTCGGTCTATCTCGACAACATCGTGCGCTACGTGCGCAACGGCGGCGCGTTGCTGATCGCGGCGGGGCCGGATTTTGCGCGGCCCGAGGGCATTTATTACACGCCGCTCGGCCAACTCTCGCCGGCACGCCCGGACGGCACCGTCACCGAGCGCCCATTCCGCGCCGCGATTACACCGGACGGCGCCAAACATCCGGTGACGCGCGGTTTGCCCGGCTCCGACGCGACGCCGCCCGCTTGGAGCCAATGGTTCCGGCAAGTCAACGCCGACCTGACGCGCGGTACGAGCGTACTCGCGGGCGCCGACAACAAACCGCTGCTCGTCCTTTCGCGCGAAGACAAGGGCAGGGTGGCGCTGCTGCTTTCCGACCAGATGTGGCTCTGGGCGCGCGGCTTCGAAGGCGGCGGCCCGCATCTCGATCTGCTGCGCCGCCTGGCGCATTGGCTGATGAAGGAGCCGGAACTCGAAGAAGAGGCGCTGCGCGCCAAGGCCGAGGGCCACGAGCTGGCGATCGAGCGCCAAAGCCTCAAGGTTCAGATTCCGCCCGTCAAAATCATTGCGCCGTCGGGGAAAGAAATCACCGCCGCGCTGACACCGGCCGAGCCGGGTCTTTCCCGCGCCAATGTGAAAGTCACGGAGCTTGGTCTCTATCGGGTGACGGACGGCACGCTTTCGGCGCTCGTCAATGTCGGACCGGAAAATCCGCGCGAATTCCAAGAAGTGGTCTCGACCGCCGAAAAGCTTCGCCCAATTGCCGAGGCGACGGGGGGCACGGTGCGCCGCATCGCCGCCGATAGCGGCAGCGACGTAGTTTTGCCGCGCATCGTCGCAATGCGCGACAGCTCGATCTACGGCGGGCCGGATTATGCCGCGATCCGCCGCACCGGCGCGGCGCAAGTAACCGGCGTCGGCGTCGCGCCGCTCGCCATCGGCCTCATCGGGCTTTTGTTCCTACTATCGAGCGTGGTGGCGAGCTGGCTTTTCGAAGGGCATTCGCGCGGCGGCGGCGCGAGAGTATAGGCGATTGCACTTTGCCGACGATCCAGCGTTTCGAAGCCGCTCCCGATCAATGCACGCCCAGCGCCCAGGATGCCGATACGTAGATCAGGAAGGATACGACGCCCGCCAGGACCGGCGTGAAGAACCAGGAAAAGACGATTTCCGCCAGCGCTCTCCGGTTTAAGGTGTGCAAACCCCTGGCCCCGCCGGCCCCGGCGACGCCGCCGATGAGCGCTTGGTTCATCGAAGTCGGGTAGCCGAGTACGGCTGCCGTGTGAGCAGTGATGCTTTGTGCGAGCTTGGCGCCGATCCCCATATTGAGATCCACCGCGGCGATTCCCTTGCCGACCTTTTCGAGGATTCGCTTGCCCCAGGTCATGGTGCCGACCGCCATGACGACGCCGCCGACGAAACCCGCCTTCATCGGAGAGACAAGCTTCAAGCCGTAGAATACGCCGACGGCGTTGCCGGTGTTGTTGGCGCCTAACGTATAGGCCGCATAACAGCAGGCAGCCAACAAGAGCCATCGAAGAATTCTGACATGCCGCTCGGAACGCCCCAGCATCAGTCTATCGGCGAGGCGGGTCAGACCGAAGCCCAGCACAGCGCTGGCGATGGGCGTGCCGACCCAAGTGATGAACAGAAAAACAATCGTCGTATTCCAATTCACCGGCGCGCCCATGCCCAACGCCGCGCCGACCACGGAAAAGCAGGCGAGCTGCGAGGTAGAGACCGGCCACTTCATCCAGGTATTGGCCGCGGTGACAAACGCAGCCGTGAACATCATGACCATCGCGCCCAGCGGGGTCATGAATCGGGCGGGAATGATTCCCGTTCCAACCGTCGCGACGACGTTGTGGCTCTCGAACGTCGCCCCGAGAATGACGAAAAAGGCGATCAGCAAGAGCGCCGTCATGGGCTTCCTGATGACACCGGCGCCGTACGCCATGCCCATGGTCGCACCGGTGTAGTGGGACCCGATCGTCCATCCGAAGAACAACCCGGAAAGGACCGCTCCGATTTCCAAATACCGATCCATCTCGCTTTCCGGCATGTCCGCCGCGCCGAGGCAATCGAACCGGCGCTTGTTATTGGACGAGGCGACTCATCGAGCCTTTTGCGCCGATCTTATCGCACTTTCCACATTGGCCGACGTCCGCCCGATGCCGTAACCGGCCTGTAGGCGAGGAGGCCATACCGGCGGTTCGGTCAACGAAGAATTTTCTTCTTCTTCCTAGGGGCGAAGCGAAATGGGATAGGGCGAGGGCGCAAGCGTGGAGAAGGGAAAGGTTCAGACCTTGCGTTGCCCCTGACCCATCTCGAACACGCGGCTTGCGCGCACGTCGGCGGCGTCGATCGTCATCAAATCCTCAAGTGAAACGAGGCAAGGATTTTCGAAATGCCGGTTTGCTTGGCGCAGCCGCATACGGTCAAGCGCGTTGCGGATCGAGCGGGCGTTGGCGAAATGCGGCCGTGTGCGGCGCGCCGCGATATAGTCGCAAAAAGCCTTGGCGCCCCTCGCGCCGAAACGATAGTTTTTCGCGGCGAGCATCTTCTCGGCGATCGCCATCAATTCTTTATCCGTGTAATCGGGGAAATCGACGTGATGGGCGATGCGCGACCGGAACCCCGGATTGGAGCGAAAGAAACGCTCCATACGCTCCGCGTAGCCGGAAAAAATTACCACCAGATCGTCGCGCTGGTTCTCCATCACTTGCAGCAGGATCTCGATCGCTTCCTGTCCATAGTCGCGCTCGTTCTCCGGCCGATAGAGATAATACGCCTCGTCGACGAACAGCACGCCGCCCATCGCCTTCTTGACGACTTCGCGGGTCTTCGGCGCGGTGTGGCCGATATATTGGCCTACGAGAT
>JASHSB010000166.1 GCA_030036945.1 Methylovirgula sp.
ATTTCAGACTGACCCACTACCGGCGGACCGGGAAAATTGACTTTTCCCTGCTCCTCCTCCTATAACGCGCGCGGCTTTAGCCTGTGTCCCTTTCTTTGTGGCGTTCTGACCAGCGGAGCCGGTTATGTAATCTGCGCCGGTGCAGCCGGACTGGCTGCGCAGGCAGAGATGCGGCGTGGCAATCGCGGAGTGGAACGTGAAGCGGACCTATCAACCAAGCAAGCTGGTACGCAAGCGTCGGCATGGGTTTCGTGCCCGTATGGCGACAGCCGGGGGCCGCAAAGTGATTAACGCCCGCCGGGCGCGCGGCCGCAAGCGTCTCTCCGCCTGAGCGCGGCCAGCACCTTCGCAGCCCGGCGCCCGACGCGGGAGCGGACCATCGCCAGCACGCAGGCCCGATGGGCGCGGTTGACCAAACGCGCCGAATTCGTCAACGCCGCCAAGGGAAGGCGCGTTCACGCCGCGAGCTTCAGTTTGCATTCCATCCGCCGCCCGGCCGACACCGCCGCCCCGCGTTTCGGCTTCACGGTGACGAAAAAGCTCGGCAATTCCGCGGTCCGCAACCGTATCCGCCGCCGCCTCCGGGAAGCCTTGCGGAATTTGCCGGACCTTTCGGCGCATTCCGGATATGACTATGTGATCGTTGCGCGGCAGGCGGCGCTCCACCAAGCTTTTCCGGTCCTGCAGGAAGAACTCGCCCGCGCCTTCGCGGAAATTCACGCGGCGCGCCCGGGCGGCGTTGCCAAACCGCGACGGTTCGCCACTGCGGCGGAAAAGAAACAGAAGGATTAGGTTTTCGCCGCCATGTCGGAAGACAATAGAAATCTTTATCTGGCAATCGCGCTTTCGATCCTGGTCATTCTCGGCTGGAACTATTTCTACGCGGCGCCGCAGATGCAGCAGCAGCGCCAGACGCAGGCGCAGATGCAGCAGCCAAGCGCCGCCCCACAGCCCGGCTCGCCCGCCACGCTTCCGCCGCCAAGCCCCAACGCGCCGCCGCAAGGCGGCGTCGCCAACGAAAGCCCGGGCGCGGCCGTGACGCGCGACGCCGCGATCAAAGCCGATCCGCGCGTGACACTCGATAGCCGCGCTCTGTTCGGCTCGATCGATCTCAAGGGGGCGCGGATCGACGATGTATCGCTCAAGGCTTATCGCGAAACGCCGGACCCGAAGAGCCCGAACATCGTGCTGCTGTCGCCGACCGGATCGCCGGCACCTTATTACGCGGAAGTCGGCTTCGTGAATAAGCCCGGGCAAAACCTGCTCCTGCCGACACCGCAGACGGTCTGGAGCGCTGACGGCAAGACCCTCACTTCGCAGACGCCGGTGACGCTGACCTACGACAACGGCCAAGGATTGATCTTCCATCGCCGTATCGCCGTCGACGACCGTTACATGTTCACCGTCACCGACAGCGTCGAGAACAAATCGGGCGCGGCGGCGACGTTCTATCCCTACGCGCTCGTCTCAAGGCACGGCAAACCGGCGACGTCGGGCTACGCGATTCTGCACGAAGGCATGGTCGGAATCGTCGGCGACTCCGGCGTGCAGGAACCGACCTACGATTCGATCCTGAAAGAGCCGAAGGCCGCGAAAAGCCTTGGCGGCACGGGCGGCTGGTTGGGATTTACCGACAAATATTGGGCGGCCGCCGTCGTTCCCGATCAGCAGGTGCCTTACGAAGGAACGTTCTCGGCGCGCGGTACGGCGCTCAAGATCTATCAGGCGGATTATCTCGCCGCGCCGATCAACGTTGCGCCGGGCGCGACCGGCGAAACGACTTCGCGCGTCTTTGCCGGCGCCAAGGAAGTGCAAACGCTCGATAGGTACCAGAACGACCTGGGCATCAAAAAATTCGAGTTGCTGATCGATTGGGGCTGGTTCTATTTTATCACCCGGCCGATGTTCCGGCTGCTCGATTTCTTCTACAAATTTACCGGCAATTTCGGCGTGTCGATCCTGATCGTCACGGTGCTGATCAAGCTCGCTTTCTTTCCGCTCGCCAACCGCAGCTACCTGTCGATGGCGAAGATGAAGGCGCTGCAGCCGCAGATGACGGCGCTGCGCGAGCGCTACGCAAACGACAAGGTGAAGCAGCAGCAGGAGCTGATGGAACTCTATAAGCGCGAGAAGATCAATCCGGTCTCCGGGTGCCTGCCGATGGTCATCCAAATCCCGGTGTTCTTCTCGCTCTACAAAGTGCTGTTCATCACGATCGAGATGCGCCAAGCGCCGTTCTTCGGCTGGATCAAGGACCTGTCGCAACCGGACCCGACCAACATCTTCACGCTCTTCGGCCTGCTGCATTACGACCCGACGACGCTGCCGCTGATCGGTCATTTCCTGGCGATCGGCATCTGGCCGCTGATCATGGGCTTCTCGATGTTCATCCAGATGAAGATGAACCCCGAGCCGCCGGACCCGGTCCAGAAACAGATGTTTGCCTGGATGCCGGTGATCTTCACGTTCATGCTCGGCAGTTTCCCTTCGGGGCTGGTAATCTATTGGACGTGGAACAATCTGCTTTCCGTCGCGCAGCAGACGCTGATCATGCATCGCGCCGGCGTGAAGATCGAACTATGGAAAAACCTCGCCAATACCTTTCGCAGGAAGGCGACGACCTGATTCTTTCTCCCCATTTACGGAGAGAGGGAGAAGAATGCCGTGCCCGATATAGACGATTTCCGAGAAGCCGGCCGCAAACTTTTCGCCGCCGAATGCGATTTCGTTCGCGGCGTGACTGAGATCGGCCAGTTGCCGCCGCCGGCGGCGGAGATCGCTTTCGCGGGCCGCTCCAACGTCGGCAAGTCTTCGCTCATCAACGCACTGACGGGATACAAAGCTTTGGCACGCATCTCCCATACGCCGGGGCGGACGCGAGCGATCAATTTCTTTGCGCTCGGCGGCGCGCTTCGCCTCGTCGATTTGCCCGGCTATGGCTATGCGGCGGCGCCGCGCGAAGAAGTCGCGCGTTGGACGACGCTCACCGAGGAATATCTGCGCCGCCGGACTTGCCTCCTGCGAGTCTTCGTCCTCGTCGACGGTCGTCACGGGTTGAAACCGGTCGATCTCGACGTGCTGGCCGGGCTCGACCGGGCGGCAGTCTCCTATCAGGCGGTCCTTACCAAGGCGGACGGCGTCAAACCTGCCGAGCGGGAGCAACGCCTTGCCGAGACAGAGGCCGCGCTCGCCAAGCGCCCGGCCGCCTTTCCCGAGGTGATTTTCACCTCCGCCCTTAAGGGCGAGGGGATCGACGAAATGCGCGCCGCCATCGCCCGGCTCGTCGTCGAACGCGCTCCTTCGCATTGAGCTTGTCGCGACGAGACGCTAAAAGGCGCCACGTTGAGCCGGATGGAAACCATGACAGAGACGCCCGAGGAGAGCGCGCAAAGACAGGCCGAGATTCTGATGCAGGCGCTGCCGCACATGCTGCACTACGACGATGCGATCGTCGTGGTGAAATACGGCGGCCATGCGATGGGCGACGAGGAGGTCGCCCGCCGGTTTGCGCGCGACATCGTTCTGCTCGAACAGTCGGGCGTCAATCCCGTGGTCGTGCACGGCGGCGGCCCGCAGATCGGCGCCATGCTTGCCAAGCTCGGCATCAAGTCGGAGTTCAGCGGCGGCCTCAGGATCACCGATCGGGCTACCGTCGAGATCGTCGAGATGGTGCTTGCCGGCGCGATCAACAAACAGATCGTCGGCTTCATCAATGCCCAGGGTGGCCGGGCGATCGGGCTTTGCGGCAAGGACGGAAACATGGTGACCGCCGTGAAGATGATCTACACGGCCGGATCCGACAAAACCGGGCTCGAGGAAGACATCGATCTCGGCTTCGTCGGCGAACCGGCGAAAGTCGATACCGCCGTGCTCGATTCGGTGCTCGGGCGCGAATTGATCCCGGTGCTTGCGCCGATCGCACAAAGCGCCGAGGGCGAGACCTACAACGTCAACGCCGATACGTTCGCCGGCGCCATCGCCGGCGCGCTGAAGGCCAAGCGCCTGATCTTTCTGACCGACGTGCCCGGCGTGCTCGACGCGCAAGGCAACATCATCAAGCAATTGCGCATCGACGAGATTCGCGCGCTGATCGCCGACGGCACGATCACCGGCGGCATGCTACCGAAGGTCGAGACCTGCATCTATGCGCTCG
>JASHSB010000167.1 GCA_030036945.1 Methylovirgula sp.
GCGCGACGAAGGCCTCTTCGGGTGCGCCGAAGACAATCAAGGCGGCGGCGTCAGTGCCACGGCCGCTCGACCTTGGCCTTGGCTTCGAACCGTTCGATCTTCTCGGCTTTCTTCAGGCTGAGGCCGATATCGTCGAGGCCGTTCAAGAGACAATGTTTGCGGAACGGGTCGATATCGAAGCGGACGCCGCCGCCGTCTGGGCCGCGGATCTCTTGCTTTTCGAGATCGACCGAGAGAGTTGCGTTGGCGCCGCGCCGCGCGTCGTCGAGAAGCTTTTCCAGATCTTTCGGCGAGACGACGATCGGCAGAATGCCGTTCTTGAAGCAATTGTTGTAAAAAATGTCGGCGAAGCTCGTCGAGATCACGCAGCGGATGCCGAAATCGAGCAGTGCCCAAGGTGCATGTTCGCGTGACGAACCGCAACCGAAATTATCCTCGGCGACGAGAATCTTGGCGTTTCGATAGGCGGGCTTGTTCAAGACGAAATCGGGATTTTCCGAACCGTCTTCTTTGTAGCGCAGCTCCGCGAACAGGCCTCTGCCGAGCCCGGTGCGCTTGATCGTCTTCAGATATTGTTTCGGGATGATCATGTCGGTGTCGACATTGCGGATCTCGAGCGAAGCCGCGACGCCGGTCAACGAGGTAAATTTCTGCATTGGCGTTCCCGGTTACTCGGCTTCGATCGCCGCCATGTCGGCATCCGAGAGGCCGAAGTGGTGACCGATCTCGTGCACCAAAACATGCGCGATGATATCGCCGAGCCGCTCTTCGTTTTCGGCCCAATAGTCGAGGATCGGGCGGCGGTAGAGCCATATCATATTCGGCAATTGACCGGTCAAGGGGGTAGCGCCGGCCTGCGCCAGCCCGCGGCCGGTGAACAGGCCGAGCAGATCGAATTCCGTTTCGCATTGCATCGCATCGAGGATTTCGTCGGTCGGAAAATCCGCGACCTGGATAACCACCCCCTCGCAAAGCTTGCGGAAGCGCGCCGGTAGGCGGGCGAAGGCGGCAGTCGCGATCGCCTCAAAATTGGCGAGCGAGGGGGCGGTCGCCGCCGTCCAATCGTCGGGCATCGGAATCCCCGCTCTTGCGGCAAAGCCGCTAACCTTGTTCGCTTCGCTCGCCGGCGCCAAACCTGAAGCCGGCAAAGCTCAAGGGAACTGCCATGATATGGGACGCCGCGACTTGGATCGCGATTGCCAAAGTGGCCCTATGGTTCATTGCCGGGACGGGAATGATCGCCGCTTTCGCCATCCTTGTCGGCAACGGCAAAGACGATGACGAACACTGATCACTCCTTGCGCCGCTCGCGGCGGCGCAGCCGGACGTAAAGCGCCCCGGCGCCGCCGTGCGTGCGGGCCGCCTGCTCGAATCCGACGATCAGATGGCGCCATTCCGCGGCGCGCAGCCAGAGCGGCACGGCGCGGCGCAGGACGCCCGTCCCTTCGCGGTTCTCGCCCTTGCCGGTGACGACCAGCACGATTTTCGCGCCTTCGCGCTGCGCGCCGCTCAAAAACGCCAGCAAGGCGGGATGCGCCTCCTGCTGGCGCATCCCGTGAAGATCGATCGCCGCGTCCACCGGGATCGCGCCACGCGCCAGTTTCTGCCGGGCACGGCGTTCGAGCGGCGCCAATCCCGGCAACCGGCGTGGCCCAGGCGCGGGGTTCAGCGCCCGGTTGAACTCATTTGATTTTATGGCGCTTTCTTGATTCTCAGGCACGTTGCGGTTCGCTTCTGGCCGACGCGCATTTCGGCGAGGTGCGACGTCGCGCATCGCGGCGAGCCATAATTCAACCTCTTCCGCCGAAAGGCGCCGCAACCGGATATCCCGTAGAAAGCTCATGCGGGAGTTTTTGGCAGCAGCACGACAAACTCGCAAGGGTGATGGACCGCGCCCGCCCGTTCGCCGGCCGTTGCGCCGCTGCCGAAGAAAATGTCGGCGCGCGCCGGCCCGACGATTGCCGATCCCGTATCCTGGGCGATCATCAGCCGGCTGAACGGCGTCGGCTCGTCGCCTTGCCAGGGCAAATCCCCGTCGAGCCAGAACGGCAAGCCATACGACCAGATCGCCCGATCGACGGCCATGGAGCGCAACGGCGTGAGGCTCACGCCGGCCCCGCCGAGCGCGCCATCCGCTTCGCGAAGCTGCGGGTCGATTGCGAAAAACACGTAGGACTTGTTGGCGTGCAGCAGCGCGGCGCCGGCTTCGCCTGGATTCTGTCCGTGCCGCCGTACCCAGGCTTTGAGCGCCGCAAGTCCCATCTCGGAAGGAGCGATCTCGCCGCGCTCGACGAGAATCGCGCCGATCGAAGTATAGGGCCAGCCGTTGCGGCCGGCATAGACGAGGCGAATCTGCCGGCCGTCTGGCAGAACGACGCGCGCCGACCCTTGTACTTGAACAAGGAAGACTTCGATCGGGTCTTCGAGCCAGACGATCGGCTGAAAGCGATCGAGGTGCGCTTCGATTTCGGCGCGCTCGGGATAGGATACGAGCCGCCGATCGGGGAGCCGCCGTGTCGCGGAAAGCTCCGGCCGGCCTGGTAAGCTTGCCCCTTGCGGCAGCGTTACGAGATCGCCGGGCCGGGCAAGAATCGGCGCCCTAAACTGCGCCGAGGGCGCCAGAGCGCCGGAGACGACGGGCTCGTAATAGCCGGTAACAAAGCCCGGCGTCGGCGCGACCGCAAAAGCCTCGAAATGCGCTTCGAAAAAACGCCGCGCGGCGGTTGGCGTGGAAACGGATTCGGCAAGCGCGGTGCGGAAAACCTCAAGCAGCGCCGCCGCG
>JASHSB010000168.1 GCA_030036945.1 Methylovirgula sp.
CGAACCGGCATAAGCCGCCGAATTCTCTTGGCCATCGAATTGCCCTGGCTTCTCAAGCTTTGCATTAACCGAATCGCAAGCGAGATTACGTTTTAATCCTAAGCAGACCTGACGATGTTGCTACCTGGCAGCGTCCGGCTTGCGGCTTGGAGACGCAAATGATTGTCGATCCCTCTCTACCGATTCTTGTCGTCGACGACTACCAGACGATGGTCCGCATCATCCGCAACCTCTTGAAACAAATCGGTTTTGAGAACGTCGATGAGGCTTCGAACGGCGCCGAGGCGCTGGCCAAGATCGAAAAGCAGCACTATGGGCTGATCATCTCCGACTGGAACATGGAGCCGATGACCGGTTTCCAACTCCTTCAAAAGGTGCGTGAATTCAAGGACCGGGACGAGATCCCTTTCATCATGGTTACGGCGGAATCGAAGACCAACAATGTCGTCGCCGCCCGGAAAGCCGGCGTCAACCATTACATTGTCAAGCCCTTCAACGCCGTGACGCTCAAAGCGAAAATCGATGCCGTGTTTGCGCCGGTCGCCGCCTAGCGCCCGCGTTTCAATCACCAGACGAGTTCCGCGATCGCCGCCGTCGGCGCGATTCCCGTTTCCTCGACAAATTGCCGAAACGCCGCGGCGTCGGGCCCGGCGCCGTGGCGATGCAGTTCGCCGCGATGAATGCCGCTCGTGACGAACAGCGTGGCGAACCCCTGGTCTTGCGCGCCCTTGACGTCGGTCTGCGCCGAATCCCCGATGCCGAGAATGCGCGAGCGCGCCGTTTCCGTGCCGCGCAGATTTACCGCCAGCGCCAAGCCGCGCTCGTAAATCTGCGGGTAAGGCTTGCCGGCCTGGATCACCCTGCCGCCCATGGCGGCATAGGATTCGGCCAAAGCGCCGGCGCAATAAACGAGCCTGTCGCCCATCTCCACGACGATATCGGGATTGGCGCAGATGAATTCGACATCGTGCGCCAGCATGGTGGCAAGCCGGGGCTCGTAATCGGCCGGCGTTTCGCGTTCGGCGTCGTTGAGACCGATGCAGACGACATAAGCGGCGTCTTCGAACGGCACGAAATGCAGCGGGCGGCCGGCCAAAGCCTCGGCCTCGGCAAACAGCGACACTTCCTGCGGCGGGCCGATATAGGCAAGCGGCAGGTCGCCGCGTTCGAGGATCAGCGATACGGTGACGTCGCCCGCCGTGACAATCCCGTCGTAGGCGTCGCGCGGCACCCCGAGCCCGTCGAGAAAAGTCATGACGCGCTGGCGCGGGCGCGGCGCGTTGGTGACGAGAATGACCGTCCCGCCTTGGGCGCGAAACCGGGCGAGCGCGTCGGCCGCGTCTCGATAGGAAACGGCGCCATTGTGAACGACCCCCCAGACATCGCAGAGGATCGCGTCGTATTGCGCCGCGATCTCGCCGAGCCCGTGGATGAAGCGCGGCGGCGGCATCAGGGAGATATGCGGGGCGTTCATCGGAACCGGTCATACCGCAACGCAAAATCATTGCAACATGCCGCAACTATTGACAGGATTTAATAAATCTATAATTCTGGATATATGGAATATATCGACGCCATAGAAGCATTCGCCGCGCTCGCGCAACCCACGCGGCTTGAGACCTTTCGCTTGCTGGTGCGCCGCGAACCCGTCGGCATTATTCCCGCCGGCGAACTGGCCTGTTTGCTGGCGGTACCGCAAAACACGATGTCGGCGCATCTCGCAATTTTATCGCGTGCCGGCTTGATCAGCGGCAAGCGGCAAAGCCGTTCGATCCTCTATCGCGCCGATCTCGCACGTTTGCGCGAGCTGGTCCTGTTCCTGCTCAAAGATTGCTGCGGCGGACGGGCGGATCTCTGCACACCGATCATCGATGTCCTAACGTCTTGCCGCGCGCCGAAAGCTTTCGCGGATGACTAACGGGGCCTTCAACGTCCTTTTTCTCTGCACCGGAAATTCGGCACGCTCGATCATGGGCGAAAGCATTCTGCGCAAAGACGGCGCGGGACGCTTCCATGCGTACTCAGCTGGCAGCCATCCCAAAGGCGTTGTGAACGCATTGGCGCTGCGGATACTTGATTCCTACGGCTATCCGATCGACGGCTTGCGCTCCAAAAGCTGGGACGAGTTTTTATGTGCCGGCGCGCCGGCCATGGATTTCGTATTCACCGTCTGCGACAGCGCGGCTGGGGAAACTTGCCCGGTATGGCCGGGGCAGCCGATGACCGCGCATTGGGGAACCGAGGATCCCGCGGCGGTCGAAGGAAGCGGCGTCGAGAAGGAACGCGCTTTCGTGCAGGCATTCAAATTCCTGTGCAACCGTATCGGGCTGTTTCTTGCCCTGCCGCTGGCATCGATCGACCAATTGTCACTGCGCCGGCGGCTGCGTGAAATCGGCGACCTCGAAGGCGCGTGACACACTATGGAAAAGACGTGAGCGGCAAGCGAACACGTCAATTCTTGGCCGAGGGGCTCGGCACGGCATTCCTGCTCGTCACGATCGTCGGCTCAGGGATCATGGGGACCAAACTCGCGGGCGGTAACGTCGCCCTAGCGCTGCTCGCCAATGCGCTGGCCACGGGCGCCATCCTAGTCGTGCTCATTCTGATCTTCGGGCCGATTTCCGGCGCGCATCTCAATCCGGCCGTCAGCATCGCATTTGCTTTACGGCGTGCGCTGTCTTGGCGGGATTGCCTGGCCTATATGGCCGCGCAGCTTCTTGGCGCCATCGTCGGAACATGGGCGGCGCATCTCATGTTCGACCTGCCCCTCTGGCAGATTTCGACAACGCCACGGAGCGGACCAGCACAATGGGTTTCGGAAGGCATCGCTACCTTCGGTCTTCTGTTGACTGTATTCGGCTGTCTAGCGCGAACGCCGGCGGCGACGGCTTACGCCGTCGGCCTCTACATCGCCGCCGCCTATTGGTTCACCGCCTCGACATCCTTCGCTAATCCCGCGGTGACCATCGCGCGTACGCTGTCGGACACATTCGCGGGAATTGCGCCGTCTGGCGCCCCAGCCTTCATCCTCGCGCAAATCGCCGGAATGTCGGCTGCGCTCGCCTTGCAGCCGGTGTTATGGCCATCGCGGAAACCCTGATTGGGCATCAGCGCCTCCCGTTCTCTTCCGCTTCGTCCTTTCGCTGCAGCCGCTTGCGGTATTCGTCGCGCTTGGCATGGATCGAGGCGATCACGTAACCCATCGGAATGCCGAGATCGACCAGCACCGCCTCGGAAAGCTGCAGGCTTGCCTCGACCGTCTCCGGCACCGCGTCGGTCACGCCGAGTTCGTAAAGCAGCTTGGCATGTTCCGCGTCGCGGGCGCGGGCGACGATGATCAGGTTCGGATTGAGGTCGCGAGCCGCGGCGACGATTTCTTCCGAAGCCTCCGGCGCATCGATCGTCACGACGAGCGCGCGCGCCTTGCCGATTCCGCTGCGTTTGAGGAATTCGCCGCGCGCCGCGTCGCCCCAGAAGATTTCGACGCCTTGGCGGCGGAAACGCCGCACCAGCGCGGCATTCGTCTCCACCGCGAGAAAACCGATCCGATGCGCGGTCAGCATCTCGCCGACAAGCCGGCCGACGCGGCCGTAGCCGACGACGATGGCCTTGCTCGCGCTTGCGTCCTCTTCCGGCAGCCGGGCGAGCCCGGCATCGGGCGCCGGGCGCGGCAGGCGGCTCGATACCGCGCCGAAGAGCGGGATGGCAAACATCGACAGTGTCACGCCGACCATGGCGTCGGCGCCGACGGCCGCGGGCACTGCCTTGTCGGCGATCGCGGCGGCGATCATAACGAACGCAAATTCGCCGCCCGGACCCAGCATCAGCGCCGCCTCGGCGGCGATGGTATTGCCGAGCTTGAGACCGCGCGCCGCACCATAGGTGATTGCCCCTTTGACGAGGATCATCGCGGCGGCAAGCCCCAACGTGCGCAGCGGAGCGGAGAAAATGCGCGCCAGATCGAGGCTTGCGCCGACCGACACGAAGAACAGGCCGAGCAGCAATCCGCGGAAAGGATCGATCGTCACCTCGATCTGCCGGCGGTATTCGGTTTCGGCGAGCAGCAATCCGGCAACCAGCGCGCCGAGTCCCATCGAAAGCCCGCTCGTCGCGGAGATAACGCCAGTGCCGATCACCACGAGCAGGCAGGCGGCGATGAAGAATTCCGGCGAGCCAGCCGCGGCGACGAGATGGAACAACGGCCGCAGCACGAGCCGGCCGGCGAGTACGACGAGGCCGATCCCCAGAAGCGCCGGCAGAAGGTTGTAGGCGAGCAACGCGCCGACCCCACCGCGCAACGAACCGAACGCCGCGACGAGAAACAGCAGCGGCGCGACCATCAGATCCTGAAACAGAAGGATGGAGAAGATCGTCCGCCCCGCGGGCGTCGTGAGCCGCTTGCGGTCGGCAAGCACCGGGATGACGATCGCCGTGGACGAAAGCGCCAGGGCGAATCCGAGAACGACGGCGGCCGGCGGCGTTTGTTTGAAGAGCAGCGCGAGTGCGGTGAGCGCCGCGGCGCAGCCGAAGACATGCAGCGCGCCGAACCCGAAGACGAGACCGCGCAAGCGGACCAGCCGCTCCCAGCTCAACTCCAGCCCGATCATGAACAGCAGAAAGACGACGCCGAACTCGGCGAGCGGCGCGAGTTCCGTTACGTTGCCGAACGTCACATATGAAACCGCCGATGTGAGCCAAGCGGGCGTCCAAGAAGGCACCGATGCGCCTTGCGCAAACCGCCCCAATCCATAGGGACCGAGGCAAAAGCCCACGGCGAGAAATCCGAGAATCGGGCTGAGTTTCAGATGGCGAAAGAGCGGCGCCACGACCCCGGCCGTGACGAGAAAAAGCAGCACGCTTTTATAGTATTCGTAGTGTTCGCCCGTCTTCCCCTCCCGCCGTCGCCGCACAAGCTTGGCGATTTTTGCACCGAGAGCAATGATTCTTATGTTCCAAGCTCGTGCCTGCGCGCCTCTTCCCTCAGGCGGCGAAATCCGTATCCTAACGACATGCCGGAACCGATCACCAACACGCCCGAGTTTACGGTCAGCGAACTTGCTGGCGCCTTGAAGCGGACGATCGAGGAGACATTCGGCCTGGTGCGGCTGCGCGGCGAGATCTCCAACTATCGTGGCCCGCATTCCTCGGGCCACGCCTATTTCTGCCTGAAGGACGAGAACGCCCGCATCGACGTGGTGATCTGGAAGGGCACATTTATGCGCCTCAAGATCAAGCCCGAAGAAGGGCTCGAGGTGATTGCCACAGGCAAGGTGACGACGTTCGCCGGCAAGTCGGCCTACCAGATCGTCGTCGAGTCGCTGGAGCCGGCTGGCGTCGGCGCACTGATGGCGCTCCTCGAAGAGCGCCGCCGCAAGCTCGCCGCGGAAGGACTTTTCGACGAAGGGCGCAAACGGCCGTTGCCGTTCCTGCCCGGCGTGATCGGCGTCGTCACTTCGCCGACCGGCGCCGTCATCCGCGACATCCTGCATCGCGTCGCCGAGC
>JASHSB010000020.1 GCA_030036945.1 Methylovirgula sp.
GGCGAGCGCCGTGGCGGCGTCGAATTCGGCCGGCTGAGCCATGCGGTCTCCCAAAACTCGGACTCCGTCTTATAAGGTAATATTACCTTAGAGTACCCAGCTTTTCCGCCTGTCCGATTCGTGCCCATTGGTCGGCGCGGACCACCGCCTGGATCGCCGCCGCCCAGGCGATTTGGACGCCGTGGATCGGCGCGGCGTTGTGGCTTTCGAGGTCGTAAGTGCCGGCGGTCGCGCCGCGCCGCATGCGTTTCAGATAGCGCCGCCCGTCGCGCGTGCACACCGCCGCCTCGCGGCCGACCACGCTCTCGGCGTCCTCGCTCTGCCGCCAACAGATGATGACGTCGCCGGAATCGTAGCGCGGCCACATGCTCTCGCCCTCGACTTCGAAGGCGATCGAATCCTCCGGAATCGAGAAAGGCACGGTGATCTGGAAGAGGCCCTCGGCGGGGATCTGCCCGAATTCCGGAAGAATCTCGGCGCCAGCGCCGATTCGGCCCATGACTTTCACAAGATTGCTCGACGGATCGCCGACTCCTTCGAGCAGCCAGGCGGCGGAGGTCTTCAGCACGGGAGCGAGCGCCGCCAAGGTTTCGGTGGTGATGCCGCGCCGGTCGCCGTTTTTCACGGCGCGGCGCAGATTACGGATTGCGTCCGGTTTCTTTGCCGCTTGCGAAGCGGCGTGCGCCGAGAGGCCCAGCGCGGCAAGTCGGCTTTCAACGCGGGCGAGAACATCTTCCAATTCCATGACCGGTAGTTTGACCGATTCTCAACGCGGTGCATTGAGTAATTTTACCGTTATAATGCAGGTAATATTACCTGATAATGGCATCATGCTTGCCATGCCTGCAAGAGATGGGTCGATTGCCGAGGCGCAAGACGACTTGGACTACGGAGCGCGTCGCGTGGCTCGGATTTCTGGTCGGGCAGGGGTTTGCCACCAAACGCATCGCCGACGATCCGCTGATTGCCTCGACGCCCAACAACGTGCATCCCCAGGCGCAGCGTTTCGGTCTGGCGCTCCGCGACGCGAAGGGCGCGGCGTTGCGCCTGCCGCCCGACACCGCCGCGCGTTTCGACGAAGCCGCCGCCAAGCGCGGCGTGACGCGCGAAACGTTGATCCGGCTGCTGCTCGTCACCGCCGGCACCGAACCAAGCCTGCTCGACAACATTCTCGACGACGGCGCCTGACATGGACAAGATCAACGCGCTCGAAGCGCCATACGACGAAGCGCGCGAGGAGATCCCGGCGCGCTGGAAGGAGCACGTCGGGCGGCGGCTGGTCCAGGCTTTCGCGACGCTCGATCGTCTGCCGCCGTTGCGCGGGCCGCCCGAGCCGGGCGGACATTGGCCGCAGCACGCCGTCGAATGGGCCGACCGTTTGGCAGGTGCGCGCCACGATTCATGCCGCCGATCCCAACGTGCCGGTGCGTCTCGTCACCGCGAGCCGCGGCAAAGCGATACGCGCCGAGCCGATCTCGGTACGTTACGCGCAAAAGCAAGTGCATCACGCCGGACGTTTTGCCAAGCTCGAAGACAGCTTTGCGTGTTTACGCCGGCGGGTTTCGGCGTGGCCGGCAGCCCCGATCACGCCGACGCGGCGATCTGGGCGTTGACCTATCTCTTCGACATGGCGACGGCGCCGGGATCATCGAATTTTATCGGCGCGAAACGGAGCCGAAGAAATAGTCACTGTTACTCGTGGTAGGCGAGGGCGCGGATCTGATAGGTCGTGCCGGAAGGGTGCTTGACCCAGATGTCCGGCCGCACGAAATGCAGCTCGATCAGCGTCTCGCCGCCGGTTACGGAAACGGCGCCGATCTTGCCGTCCTTCGTGTAGCCGTAGATCGCCAAAGTGCTCGTCTCGGGATCGATTGCGACGTCCACGTCGACGGCTTTGATCGGTGCGCCGGACGGCAGCTTCAGGGTGACCTTGTCGGCGGCCGGGATCGATGAATCGAGCTGCTGCGCGGTCGGCGGCGACGCCGTTTGCGCCGCGGCCAAGGCCGGCGGCAGGAATATCGCGGCAGCGATGAGAATCGGCGGAATTCTCGACATGGCGTCCCTTCGGTTACGCGGGAATAACGCCACGCGCGCGCGAACTGTCAAGCGTCCGCTTCCCGCCTAGTTCAGCCAGTAGAGAGCGAAAGTTAGGAGAAAGGGCACGCCGCAAAAGCCGATCGTGACGAAACGCACGAATTTCCGATAGGTTCGCACGTGCGCTTCGACGTCCGGCGGCAGCGTGGCCTCGTCTTCGTAAATAGGCGGCGCTTCGCGCGCCACGTCCTGGAACGCAAGGGCCATGCTTCAGGCTCCGATTTGAATTTCTTCACCGATAAACGGGCGCCGCGACGAGCGGTTCCGCGCCTGTGCCGACACGCCGCGCCATTCGTCGAGCGCAGCGGCAACTTCAGGAAACGTCGATGACCGAATGCGGTGAGGGCCAACGCAGTCGGCCGCTAAGCCCGTATGCGCTCAACGTCAGCTACGGCCAGCCGAGCACGGCGGGGCAGGGCGCGGATTGGTTCGGGCCGCTGACTCCCACTCACGCCGCTCGCGCCGCCCGAGGTCGCGGGACGGCAATGGGACTATCCCTCCGGCTTTAACCTCGCGACCACGCCGCGCATCTACGAGCCTGTCTCGTTCCAGACCTTGCGCGGTCTTGCCGAAGGCTACGATCTGCTGCGTCTCGTCATCGAAACGCGCAAGGATCAGGTCGCGCGGCTCACCTGGACGATCTCGGCGCGTAACAAGAAGTCGAGCGACCCGCGCGCGGCGGCGCTCAGCGCGTTTTTCGTGCGACCGGACGGAATTCACACGTTCGTCGATTGGCTGCGGCTGCTGCTCGAAGAGCTCTTCGTCATCGATGCGCCGGCGCTCTACATGAGCCGCGACCGCGGCGGGCGTCTGACGGCGCTACTGCCGATCGACGGCGCGACCATCAAGCCCGTCATCGACGATTGGGACCGCACGCCGCAGCCGGCGATCGAGAACGGCTTCGCGGTCTATCCCGTCGCTTATTAGCAGATCCTGAAAGGCTATCCTGCGGTCGATTATTTGGTGCGCGACCTCATCTACCGGCCGCGCAACATCAGGGTGAACCGCGCTTACGGCTTCAGCCCGGTCGAGCAGGTCATCACGACGGTCAACATCGCGCTGCGCCGGCAGATGTTCCTGCTCGATTATTTCACGCAAGGAAATATTCCGGATTCGCTGATCGGCATGCCGGAGAGCTGGACACCGGATCAGATCGCCTCTTATCAGAAATATTGGGACGCCATTTCGACGGCGAATTCGGCCGCCGGCGGCGCGCCAAGTTCGTGCCGGGCGGCGTCGCCAAGACTTTCATCCAGACCAAGGAGCCGGACCTAAAGGGCCGTTCGACGAATGGCTGGCGCGCATCGTCTGCTTCGCCTTCTCGATCTCGCCGCAGGCGCTGACGCAGCAGATGAACCGCGCCACCGCCGAGGCGCAGAAGGAGATCGCCGAAGAGGAGGGTTTCGTCCCCGTCCTCGCCTGGGTGAAGGACATGATCGATTCTGTCATCGCACAGGAACTTGACGCGCCCGATCTCGAATATTCTTTCAGCGCGGAAGATACGACGCAGGAAAATCTTCATGCCTCAAATCACTATAAGCAAATCGGCCATCGAGAAAATCTCGAATGATCAAAAGTTCCGTCAATCAAGAGAAGACAATGCCAGTCGTGAGGTGCCGCTTTTGTATTATTATCGGCGCAGCTATTCCACATCGAAGGACGGGACAGTAATCGAGCACGGTGATGGATTTACGCTGTCTTTTGTCAATCAGGAGGAGATCGCAGAGACGAAGGACATCGCCTATGAGGCCGTAGCTGTTGCAGGCGGAGTCAACATTTTCGTCGGCGGACCTCGGTCGCTTTTATCGCGTAGCCTTAACGTCGGGTTGTCGAACGCAAAGTTCACCCTAGAATCCCAAAGTCCCTCACAATTACCGCTTTTAGGCGCCCGATATCGAACTTTCCTGGGATACCGTGCGATGACATTCCGGACGACAACCGCGATAGAAAATTTGTGACAAAGCCCGATTTCGTCACTCTGCTGAATTGATGTTATCCTAGCCTAGATCGCGGTGTTTCGGGCTCGGACCATGACTCGTTCTCTCGCCTTTCCCGCTTGGATGTCGCCAAGCGGCGCATCGTTTCTGCTCTTCGCGCTCGTTGTCCCCGCGTTCGCGGCGGAAAAGCCGCCGCTGACTCCCGATCAGCCCGCCCCGCTCGTCACGCAATCGCGCGTTTCGGTGACCATCGAGTTCGGCTTGCCGGCCCTGGCGGCCGATATCGAACGCGACATTCCGCGCCGCCTCGCCACCATCGACGAGCAAATCAATTGCGTGCACCGCCGCGTCCTCGGCTTCCGGGTCAACGCCAATTGCGACATCTGGGGCTACGTCGAGCGCACCGGCCCCGTCTCTCTTTACGGGCGCGGCGACCGCGTGATGGGCGCGGTGCCGATTTCCGGCGCGGTGGAAGGGCAGGGTGCCAACCGATTCACCCGGCGCATCCACGGCGAGACCGAAGCGAGCGCCGTCGTCGAAGCCGAGGGACGCCCGACGCTTCGGCGCGATTGGTCGCTCGAACTCAACTTCAGCGATGGGTTTCGCTGGAGCGAGGCGCCTTATCTCCACGTGCTCGGGCGCGACATCCCGCTCGCCAAATATGTCGAGCCGCGGATCCGCGCGCAATTGGTGCGCGTCCGGGCGCGCGCGCTCGCCGCGGCGCGCGCGCTTGATTTGCATGACAAGGCGGCAACCGCGTGGCAGCACGCCTTCGAGCCGATCAAGCTTGCCGACGATCCGGAAATCTGGCTGCAGGTGACGCCGCAAAGCGCGGCCTTTGCCGGCGTTCGTGCCAACCGGGAAGTTCTCGAAGGCTCGCTCGAACTTTCCGGCAATGCCGAAACTTTCGTCGGCCACGCGCCGCCGGCCGCGCCGCCGACGCCGCTTGCGCCGCTCGGTACCGATGTCGCCGCGCCCGGCACGTTCGACATCATCCTGCCGGTTCATATCGGCTATGATGCGATCCGCGCCAAGATCCTCGATGGGATCGCCGCCGCGCCGGAAGGCGAGACGACGATCCGCGACGTCGAGATCTATCCGTCCTCGGGCAAGATCGTCGTCGGTCTGCGCGTCGCTAAAACCTCGGACACGGACGCCAATGCCGGCGAGTGGGTCTATCTCTCCGCCACGCCGCAGGTCGAAGCCGACGGGCAGACCTTGATGCTTCCCGATCTCGCTGCGGTGAGCGAGGCCGCGAGCAACATCGGCGCCGAGCTCGGCAATACGCAGTTCGTCGATCTGATCAAGCAACAGGCGGTAGTCAATGTTCAGGCGGCCTATCAGCGGCTGATCGACACCGCGAACCAGCGGCTAACACGGCCCTTGAAGAAAGGCTTTCGCATGGAAGGCCATCTCGATTCGGCCAAGCTCGACAAGATCCTGTTGCTGCCCGATGGTATCGCCATCGCGTTACGCGCCAGCGGCGAACTGAAGATCGTCTATGGGCTTTGATCGCATGCGCCGCGCGCCGTTCCTTCCTCTTTCGCGCGGCCTCGCCTGCGCATTGCTACTCGCCGGCGGCGCCTTGCCGGCGCTTGCGCAGTCCTTTTACGAAGCACCGCAATCTGAGGTCGCGGGCAAGCCCGGCACGCTCGTGCGCGCGCAGGCGATGCCCGGCGCGCCGCTCGATGCCGCGGCCTGGCGCGTGCTCTATCGCTCGACGGGTTTCGACGGCAAGCCGATCCTCGTCTCCGGCGTCGTCATCGTGCCGCACGGCGCGTCGCCGCCAGGCGGCCGGCCGATCGTCGCCTGGGCACATCCGACCTCGGGCATCGTTCCGCATTGCGCGCCGTCGCTGGCGATCTTCATCTTCCAGCAGATCCAGGGCCTGCGGTCTCTGGTCGAGCGCGGCTATGTCGTCGCCGCGACCGACTATCCGGGCCTCGGCACGCCGGGGCCGCATCCCTATCTCGTGGGGGTGAGCGAAGCGCGCGCCGTCATCGATTCGGTGCGCGTCGCGCGCAACATGCCGGGCGCGGGCGGCGGCGCGCGTTTCATCGTCTGGGGCCATTCGCAAGGCGGGCAGGCGGCGCTGTTCACCGGCATCATCGCCAAGAGCTACGCGCCGGAGCTGACGCTGATGGGCGTCGCCGTCGCGGCGCCAGCGACCGAGCTCGCGGTACTGATGGACGACGATCTCGGCACGGCAGGCGGAAACAACATCGCCGCCATGACGCTTTGGTCGTGGCAGCGGGTCTATGACGCGCCGATGGAGAAGGTGGTCGATCCGCGCGCCCTGCCGGCCGTCGATCGACTCGCGCAGATCTGCGTCGAGGGGCTGGTCGATCTCTCCGTGCGGCAGCGCATCGAGAAGACGTTCCAACAATACTTTCTGAAGGTCGACCATCCGGCCGACATCGAGCCTTGGCGCACGCTGCTTAAGAAGAACACGCCCGGCACGCTGCCGCCCGACGTTCCGGTCTTTTTCGCGCAAGGCACGATCGATGCGATCATCAAGCCGGAGGTGACGCGGGACTATGCCGCGAACCTCTGCGAGGCGGGAAGCAAGGTCGAGACGCTGGCGTTGCCCAACGTCGGCCACGGCTGGGCCGCCCATGCCGCCGCGCCTTACGCGGTCGATTGGATGACGGCGAGGTTTGCCGGGGAGCCGGCGCCCGATGACTGCGGGAAGTAGGGGCGGCTCGAAACAAGTCGGCTGAGCTTGACACGTCATTACGAGCGCAGCGAAGCAATCCAGGGGTTAGCGGCCGGCGCTGGATTGCTTCGTCGCGCCGTGGGGCGCAGCTCAGATGAGGTTCCTCGCCGAGCCCAAGGGCTATACGCCCGGCGAGTTCGCCGGTTTCGTCGAGGGACTCGAATGGAACGACTGGCGCCCAAAATTCGTTACGCTGCACAACACCGGTGTGCCGACGCTCGTGGAATGGCTCGATCCGAACCATGCGGCGAAACAGCGCATCGAAGGCCAAAAGCATTACGAGCGCGACATTTTGCACTGGCATTCGGGCGTGCACCCGTTCGTGGCACCGAATTTGATTTGGAATTTGTGCGACCTGACGAAGGATGGCGTGTCCGTTTCGTGCTGGAATCATCTCACGCTCGGTATCGAGATGATCAGCGATTACGCAACGGAAGAATTCGATTCCGGCGCCGGGGCGCAGGTGCGGGATAATGCGGTTGCTGCGATGGCGATCCTGCATCGCAGGCTTGGATTGAGGCCCGATCGATATCGTTTGGGCTTAGGCGGGCTGCATTTTCATAAAGAATGCGGCCGGGATCATCATGATTGTCCGGGGAGAAACGTGGTCAAGGCCGACGTCGTCGCACGCCTCTTGAAGGAAATGGCGGTACCCGACCATGCCGCCGTCTCGCAAGGTGCCGATCAGTCTACCAGCGGAGAATCGACATGCAGCGGATAACAATAATAGCTGGCCTAATCGCGACTAGCCTCACGTTCCCCGCACACGCCGGCGAGTTTATTTGCAAAGGCGCGGGCAAATGCATCTGCACGGAGGCAATTGCTCCAGCCGCCATCCTCGGTTACGACGCCACTGCCGACGGGCAAAGCGTCAACGTCAACATCATCTGCATCAATCAAAGTACGATGGACGTATCGTACTATCAGCGCCGCAAGGAAGACGGACTGGGCGGCAGCTACACGTCGGTGCCCGTCCCGCACGAGTGAAGCGTTCCACTGCTTTCACGACGATCGGAGCCGCAAGGCCCCGGCTCTTTCTTTGGTGCGGTTACGCAACACGCCTCTCCAATCCGTGCCAGGCGGCTCCGGGAATTTACAAAGGACGAATCCATGCGCGCGCGTATTTCTTTCGCGGCGGCGATGACGCTTGCCGCGCTGCCGGCCTTCGCGGCCGGCTCCAACTCGGTGAGCGTGCGGACCGGCGCGCTGGCCGTGCAAGTCCTCGCGCTGATTGAGCCATTAGTTCCTTCGCTACTCGGGGTGACGCTCACTTGGCTGCTCGCCAAGCTCGGCCCCGCATTCGCCAAGTCCTGCATGCCGCACACGTCGATCGGGAAATCGAACGCGCCGTCGAAGCGGGTTTCGTGCTCCTCGAAGGCGCCGAGAAAGGCAAGGTTCTCGAAGTCCCCGTCGCCAACAAGGTGATCCGCAAGGCCGCCCAGTGCCTCGTCGACGAAGCGCCGGCGCTTTTCAAGGAGCTTGGCGAAAGCCTCGGGCCGACGCTGGCCGCCAAGCTTTCCGCTTCCGGCGCTTTGCCATCGAACGCCGGCGCCGGCAACCTCGATCTCAATCCCTATGTGGACGCGAAAAAGGAGGCCGCCGGATGAGCTTCGATCTTTCCACGTTCGAAATGGACGCCGCCAAGATCGGTACGGCGCTCGAATACGCGCAACTGATCGACTTCGCGGCGGCCGCCAAGGCGTTCGAGACCGCCAATCTCGCCGGCGAACTCGCAACGATCGCCGACGTGCTGCGCGTTATCGGCGTTTTCGTGCCGCCGGCGGCAATCGCCGCCAACGATCTCGCGGCGGCGGTCGCCGGCTTCGATCTGCTGCTGCAATCTTCAAGGGGCGTAATCCCGCACACGATGCTCGACACCGAAGCGACGATCGAAGCACGTTTCGAACAGCCGTTCGGAACGCATTGATCGCCCTGTGACGGCCCGATGCCGCAAGCGACGTCTTTCTCCAGAAAGGATAACCGATGCAACACCTGCTTCTCGCGGGTGCGCTGGCGCTCGCCGTATTGCTCGGGGCTGCGCCGAACTCGACGATGCCATCGACAGCGCGGTCGCCTTCCTCGATGCGCCGAAAACGCAGCAAGCCGTCTCTTCGCTCGAATCCGGCGCGACCGCCTTTACTTGCGCGGCGGCCGACGCGAGCGCGCTTGCCAGAGAAATCGAATCCGGCGTCGGCACCGGCCAATCGATGATCGGCACGGACGGCAAGGTCTATGTCGCCTCGGCGG
>JASHSB010000021.1 GCA_030036945.1 Methylovirgula sp.
ACTTAGATCATGAATTGGCGGAGACGGAGGGATTCGAACCCTCGATAGAGCTTTTCAACCCTATAACGGTTTAGCAAACCGTCGCCTTCAGCCGCTCGGCCACGTCTCCGGAGGGGCGGGACAATGCCCGAGCCATGATCGTAAGGCAAGGCACGGCCCTTTCGCGGCACGCGCGAAGCCACCCAAACCCTCTCCCCATTCGCCGATGCTCATGGGGTGAGAGGATCATGCCGCGACCTTCGCCTGCGCTTCCACGTCCGCGACGAATTCCGCGATCTTGCCGATCGACGCCTTGTCGTAGAGCAGCGGCGCGTGGCCTTGGCCCGCGACGACATAGGTCGCGCAGCGTTTGTGGCGGCGCGCCATTTCGGCGAGCGTCGCCGGCGCAAGCACGTCCGAGTTTTCGGCCCGGATGGCAAGCAGCGGGATTTCCGCGAGCGCGTCGAAAAGCGGCCAAGCAGGCGGCAACGGCTCTTCGAGATTGAGCTTGTCGAGCGGCTTCACCAGTTTCGGATCGAACGTAAGGCCGAAGCTTCCGTCGGCTTTTTCGAACGTGGCACGGGCGTGGCGTTCGAAATCCGCTTCGCTCAATGCCGGAAACTGGGCGCTCATGATCTTCTTGACGCAATCAATCGCGTCGGGCAGCGAACCGGGCGTCGCCATGTGGCGCAGATAGTGGCGGATCCGGGTGAATCCTTGCGGCTCGATCACCGGCCCGATGTCGTTGAGCACCGCGCCGCGCACCAACGCCGGGCGGCGCACCGCCAGCGTCATCACATGCAAGCCGCCGCGCGAGGTGCCGACGAAAACCGCCGCGTGCATTTCCGCCGCCGTGAGCACGGCGTCGATGTCGGCGTTCTCGACCGGAATCTTGTAGTCGCGCCAATCGGGATCGAAATCGGAGCGGCCGCGGCCGCGATAGTCGATCGCGACGACCCTGCGTCTCTGTCCCGCCGCGCCGCCGGCGAGCGCTTCGGCGAGCGGATCGAAATCGGCGGCGTTGCGCGACAGACCGGGAAGGCAGACGACCGGGAGGCCGGAACCGGCGCCGTAGTCGCGCACGTGCAGCTTCAGTCCGTCCGGCGCGCTGAAGAAACGGCTGACGAAGGACATGCCTCGCTCCGGCAGAAAACGCCAACGCTTTCTTTACCATGCCCGGCGGCAGATGGAACTTATCTCAATTTCTAGCGATTCTCTCGCATGCAAACCCGCTGCTCCGCCGCCATCCTCGTCGTCGAAGACGATCTGCTCGTCCGCGACACAATCGTTGAAATCCTAAAAGAGGCGGGCTTTACGGCGTACGAAGCCGCCGACGCCGAGGAAGCGCTGCGGGCCCTTGCGAAACGGCACATCGATATGGTCGTCAGCGACGTCGATATGCCCGGCGATCTCGACGGCGTGGCGCTTGCGTGGCGCATCGGTGAATTGAAGCCGGAGGTCGGCGTGATCCTCGCCTCAGGCCGTCAAGGGCACGCCCTTCCGCCGGGAACGCGATTTCTCGCCAAACCGTTTACCGGCGCCCGCCTGCTACACGCCGTCACCGCGCTGATCGACGAACGGCTTTACGCGGCGTCATAGTTTTGCGGTGCGGAGCGAGAATCCTGCCGTTTTGGTCTGCCCGAAACATGCCTGGTACATGGCCCAATTTTCCATGACCCTTTGGACGTAGTTGCGCGTCTCTTCGAAGGGGATGCGCTCGACCCAGTCGATCGGATCGACATTCGGCTTGCGCGGATCGCCATAAGCGTCGATCCATTCCTTTACGCGCCGTCCGCCGGCGTTATAGGCGGCGAAAGCGAGGATCGGCGAATTGCCTTGCTCGGCGAACAGTTCCCCGAGATGCGCGGCACCGAGCTTGGCGTTGAAAGCCGCGTCTTTGGTGAACTTCCCGGCGTCGAAACCGACGCCCGCCAGTTCGGCCGTCCGTTTCGCCGTCGATTCGATCATCTGCATGAGCCCGATCGCACCGGCGGAGGAGAGGGCGCGCGGGTCGAAGGCGCTTTCCTGACGGGCGATCGCATAGACGATCGACGGCGGCGCGGAATGTTCGAGCGGTTGGAATTGCGGAACGCCGTACGTCGGGTAGGCGAGGCTGTCCACCGGCATCTGCCGCTGCGCCAGGATCTTGCCGATTACCAACGAGGCGTGCGCGTCGCGCTCGGCGGCTACGAGGTCGGCAAGCGCGGCGACCTGCGGCTCGCTCGAAAGATGTTGCGCCGCCTCGACCGCCAGGCCGAGCGCGAGATCGTTCTCGCCGAGCGCATACAGCAGTTCGACGCTGCGCACCGAGGGGTCGCGCGCCGTGCCGGTCGCGGCCGGGGCGAGGCGGCGTAGCGCGACCGCCTCCAACGCAAGGCGCTGGCGGGCAAGTTGTCCGTAATAGGTCGCGACCTGATCCGCAGCCCTTTCGTAATAGGCTCGGGCGAGCGAACCCCCGTCCTGGCGCCCCGCGGCATCGGCGGCGCGGCCCTGCCAATAGGCAATACGGGCGATGGAGATCGGCGTCTGGACGATTTGCGCGGCGGCATTGAAATGCCGGGCGGCACCGGCCGGATCGTGCAAGAAGCGCAGCGCGATCCAGCCGGCGTGAAATTCCGCGTCGATCTTCGCTTCGTTGCTTTGCGCCGAATGCTCGGCGCAGAGCCGATAGGCGATCAACGGCTCATTGAGATCGAGGAGTTTGCGGGCGAGCGTGCGTCGCTCCGCCCACCAGGCGTCGCCGTCGACGAGAACCGCGGGATCGCGCGGCGCGGCGAGCATCAGCGCCGCCGCCTGTTTCAGCTTGTCGTCTTTGTCGGAACGACGCAGTTTCTGAATCTTGGCGAAGAGATAGCCGGGATCGCCGCGCAGCGCGGTAGGAACCGATGCGAAGATCTTGTCGCTCATTGCGCCGTTGTTGACGTCGGCGCGCAGCTTGGCGAGCTTGGCGACTTCCGGCCCCGCGTAGAAAGCGGCGCGCAGCCCCGCCTCGTTTTCTTCTTCGTAGAGCAGTCGGTCGGCGCGCGCTTTGTGGTCGGCCTTGGTCAGATCGTCGCCGAACTCGCCCTTCACCTCGCCTTCGAGCCCGCCCACCAAATCATAATTGCGCCAAATCGAGCGGACGAGTTCCTGCGCTTGGCCGGTCTTGCCCTCGCTTAGATCGGCGCGGGCGAGCGCCAGTTTGCCCGGCAGCGTCTGCGGCGGCGATTGGGCGAAGAATGTCTCAATCAGCTTTGGGTCGGCATGGTTCGCATAGAGTCTCTCCTCGGTGCGGCGGGTGATGAAATCGCGTCCCGGCCACGTCGGATAGGCGGCGAGGAAAGCCTGAAGGCGCTCGGTACCGACGTCGCGGGCATCGCGCAGCGCCACCCATTCGAGGGTGGCGCGCACGATCGGATCCCTGGCGGCCGCGGCCTGTGCGTCGCCGTCTCTGAGGTCGCCCGCTTTGTAGAAGGGCAACGCCTCGCGCAAGCCGGAGGGATCGAGGCCGAGCGCCGCGACGCGGTCGAGCGGCGGGCCGGAAGGACCGAAGCTTTGGCTAGCCAGACGGGCACGTTCGGCTTCGAAGAAGCCTTCGACCTCAGTGGCGGCGCCGTAGAGCGAGTCGCCGATCCAAGCGGCGAGTTGGTCTGCGGCCGTTCGGTCGTAGTTCGGACGCGCCAGATGCACGCCGGCAAATGCCAGGCAAAGTCCGAGACCGCCGAGCAAGGCGACCGATCGAACGGGAAGGCGGCGTGCTGCCATCGAAAAGACCCTGTGCAATCTCGACCCGACCGGGCTACCGCATCGGCGCACGGAGCGGCGCCGCCGACATTAAAATTTACGAGCCGATCCCGGGCGGCATCGAATCAGGCCCTCATTTTCGCGCCCGTGCGTTATCGATCATCGACCGCGGCCTCGCTCCGGCGACTTCCGCCGCAAGCCGGATCCGTATTCTACTTCAATGACTTGCAAAACGCGGTTCCGCTTTGGCTCAGGCCGCGTCGGCGGCGACGGGCAGACGTGGACTTGCCACGACAATTGTCGGAAAACACAGGTGCAAAACTAAGGCGCGCATGGGGCGATCGCCGGAAGGGACGCCGGTATGGGTAGAAAGGCCAGCTTTCGAGGATCGATCACCGCTTTGGTGACGCCATTCAAGGCGGGCAAATTCGAGGAAGCCGCGTATCGCGCATTGGTCGATTGGCAGATCACCAATGGCACGCATGGGCTGGTCCCGGTGGGCACGACCGGCGAAAGCCCGACGCTTTCGCACGCCGAGCACCGCAAGGTCATCGAAGTCTGTATCGCCGAGGCGCGGGGCAGGGTGCCGGTTCTCGCCGGGGCCGGCTCCAACAGCACGGCGGAGGCGATCGAACTCGCCCAGTTTGCCGAAAAGTCCGGGGCGGCCGGCGTTCTCGTGGTCACGCCTTATTACAATAAGCCTTCGCAGGAAGGCATGTTCCTGCATTTCAAGGCGGTCAACGACGCGATCGGCATCCCGATCGTGATTTACAACATTCCGCCGCGCTCGGTCGTCGATCTGTCAATCGACACGATGCAGCGGCTGTTCGAGCTGAGCAATATCACCGGGGTGAAGGACGCGACCGGAAATCTCGCCCGTATCGCCTTGCAGCGCCGCGCGCTCGGGCCAGATTTCCTCCAGCTCTCCGGCGAAGATATGACCGCGCTCGCGGTGATGGCGCATGGCGGCCATGGCTGCGTTTCGGTTACCGCCAATGTCGCACCGCGGATCTGCGCCGACATGCAGGAAGCCTGCATGAAGGGCGATTTTGCCGCCGCTTTGCAGATCCAGGACCGGTTGACCCCGCTGCACGCGGCGCTTTTCGCCGATCCCAACCC
>JASHSB010000169.1 GCA_030036945.1 Methylovirgula sp.
GTCGGGGCCGGGGCGATTACCTGCAATTACGACGGATTTACCAAGTTTCACACGGAAGTCGGGGAGGGCGTCTTCGTCGGCGTCAACGCGGCGCTGGTGGCGCCGGTAAAGATCGGCGCCGGGGCCTATATCGCAAGCGGCTCAGTCGTGACCGACGATGTCGCCGCCGACGCGTTGGTTGTCGCCCGCGCCCGGCAAGTCGAGAAACCATTCTGGGCGAAAGCGTTCCGGGCAAAGCACCGGAAGGTATAGGCTTTGCGTCCGAACCAGTCCGAAAGTCTGAAATGTGCGGAATCGTTGGCATTCTCGGCGCGGGGCCCGTGGCCGGAACACTGCTTGAAACATTAAAACGGCTGGAATACCGCGGCTACGACTCGGCCGGGGTGGCGACGCTCGAGAACGGCAAAATCGCCCGCCGCCGCGCCGCCGGCAAGCTGAAAAACCTCGAAGTTTGCGTCGCGGCGGAGCCGCTTTTCGGCCATTTGGGAATCGGCCATACGCGTTGGGCAACACATGGCCGTCCGACGGCCGACAACGCGCATCCGCATCAAAACGGCAAAGTGGCCGTCGTCCACAACGGCATCATCGAGAATTTCAAGGCGCTGCGCGACGAACTTTGCGCCAAGGGCCATACGTTTGCTTCCGACACCGATACCGAAGTCGTCGCCCATCTTGTCGATCAGGCGATGAACGGCGGCCTTCCGCCGGTCGAAGCCGTCGCCGCGACCTTGCCGCGGCTCAAAGGAGCTTTCGCGCTCGCCTTTCTCTTCGAGGGGGAAGACGACTTGCTAATCGGTGCGCGGGAAGGCGCGCCGTTGGTCGTCGGTTTCGGCGGAGGCGATAAAAACGGAGAATTCTATCTGGGTTCCGACGCCCTGGCGCTGGCGCCCCTGACCGACGAGCTCGCCTATCTCGAAGAAGGCGATTATGTCGTTCTGACGCGGCAGGGCGCGAAGTTCTATGATGCGACGAACCGTCCCGTCGCCCGCAAGCTGGTGAAGACCCCAGCCTCCGCCTTCCTAATCGACCGCGGCAATTACCGGCACTTCATGGACAAGGAAATCCACGAACAGCCGGAAGTGATCGGTCGCGTTCTCGCCCATTATCTCGATCTTGCGGCCGGCACGGTCGCGTTGCCGTTTGAGCTGCCGGTCGATCCGGCGCAGCTGCCGCGCCTTACCATCGCCGCCTGCGGCACGGCCTATATGGCTGGCCTCATCGCCAGCTATTGGTTCGAACGCATCGCCAAACTGCCGGTCGAGATCGAAGTTGCCTCCGAGTTCCGCTATCGCGAGGTGCCGATGGAGAAGGGCGGCCTGACGCTGCTCGTCTCGCAATCGGGCGAGACCGCCGATACGCTCGCCTCGCTGCGCTACGCCAAGAAGCAGGGACAGAAGATCCTGACCATCGTCAACGTCGCCACTTCGACCATGGCGCGCGAAAGCGACGTTGTGGCGCCGACGCTGGCGGGACCGGAGATCGGGGTCGCCTCGACGAAAGCCTTTACCTGCCAGCTCGCATTGCTCGCCTGTCTGGCGCTCGCCTTCGCCCGGGCGCGCGGCACGATCGATGCCAAAGAGGGGGCGCGGCTCGTCAGGGAACTCACGGCCATTCCCGGCCTGATGGCGGAAGTTCTGCGCCGCGAACCTAGGATCGAGCTATTGTCGCGCGATCTCGGTAAGGCGCGCGACGTTCTCTATCTGGGGCGCGGCACGTCCTATCCGCTCGCCCTCGAAGGCGCGCTGAAGCTGAAGGAAATCTCCTACATTCACGCGGAAGGCTATGCGGCGGGCGAGTTGAAACACGGGCCGATCGCGCTCGTCGACTCCGATCTGCCGGTAATCGTGCTGGCGCCGCGCGACCACGTCTTCGCGAAGACTCTGTCGAACGTGCAGGAAGTCGCGGCACGCAACGGCCGCATCATCTTGGTCGGCGACAATGCCTCCGCCGACGATCTCGGCGGCGAAGCCGAATTGATTGCCATGCCCGCGATGGCGCCGGAGTTTTCGGCGATCGTCTATGCTCTGCCGGTGCAGATGATCGCCTATCACACCGCGGTTTTCATGGGTAAGGACGCCGACCAGCCGCGCAACCTGGCAAAGAGCGTGACGGTGGAATAGCCATCGTTGCGAGCCGAGCGAAGCAATCCGGGAATGTTCGGGTTGCTTCGGCGCCGATGCGCCTCGCAATGACGGAGACCGGCTTTAGAGCAGGCATATTGCTTTTTCGCCTGTTTAAGATTGTTTCGACGGCCGTCGCAAGATATGTGGACGGGACGTTTTCCAACCTCCAGCCCTCCATGCGCCTTTCCCGCTACTTCCTGCCGATCCTGCGCGAAACGCCGAAAGAGGCCGAAATCCTCTCGCATCGGCTGATGCTGCGCGCTGGGATGATCCGCCAGGAGGCGGCAGGCATCTACGCGTGGCTGCCGCTCGGCTTCAAGGTTCTGCAGAAGGTCACCGAGATCGTGCGCGAGGAGATGGACCGTGCCGGCGCCATCGAGCTGCTGATGCCGACCCTCCAGCTCGCCGATCTGTGGCGCGAGACCGGCCGCTATGACGCCTACGGGCCGGAGATGCTGCGCATCAAGGATCGCCACGAGCGTGAAATGCTCTACGGGCCGACCAACGAAGACATGATCACCGAGATCTTCCGCGCTTACGTCCACAGTTATCGGGAATTGCCGAAAATCCTCTATCACATCCAATGGAAGTTCCGTGACGAACAGCGGCCGCGGTTCGGCGTCATGCGCGGCCGCGAGTTTCTGATGAAGGACGCCTATTCCTTCGACATCGACGAGGAGGCGGCGCGCCGTTCCTACCGGCGCATGTTCGTCGCATATCTCAGGATCTTCGACCGCTTAGGATTGAAAGCCATTCCGATGCGTGCCGAGACGGGACCGATCGGCGGCAATCTGTCCCACGAGTTCATCATCCTCGCCGAGACGGGCGAGTCGGGCGTCTATTGCGATGCCGATATTCTCGACCTGCCGATCCCGGACGAGTTGATCGATTACGACGGCGCTCTCGAATCGATCGTCGGGGACTGGACGCGCCTCTATGCGGCAACCGACGACGTCCACGATCTGGCGCGCTTCGAGCGCGAGACTCCGCCCGAAAGGCGCGTCCGCAAACGCGGCATCGAGGTCGGCCAGGTCTTTTATTTCGGCGACAAATATTCCAAGCCGATGCGCGCCCTCGTCGCCGGCCCCGACGGCGTCGAGCGGCCGGTCATCGGCGGCTCTTACGGAGTCGGCGTCTCGCGCCTCGTCGGCGCCTTGATCGAGGCCAACCATGACGAAGCGGGAATCATCTGGCCGGATTCGGTCGCGCCCTTCGCCGTTGGGATCGCCAACCTGAAGGTCGGCGACGCGGCGAGCGACGCGGCCTCTTTGAAGCTCTATGGCGCACTCAAAAAGGCCGGGATCGACGTGCTTTATGACGATCTGGACGAACGGCCGGGAGCGAAATTCGCGCGCCTCGATCTGATCGGCCTGCCGTATCAGGTCATCGTGGGGCCGAAGGGGCTCGCCGAGGGGAAAGTCGAAATAAAGACGCGCCGCACTGGCGCGCGGGAGATGATGAGCATCGGCGAAGCGGTCGCCCGGTTTACCGGCTAGCCGCACGGCGCGAGAAAAGGATCGAAGATGCCTTTCGCGGCGTTCGAATGGATGATTGCGACACGCTATCTGCGCGCCCGCCGCGCTTCTGGCTATGTCTCGGTCATTGCCGGATTTTCCTTTCTCGGCATCACGCTGGGGGTTGCCACGCTGATCGTCGTCATGTCGGTCATGAACGGTTTTCACAAGGATTTGCTCGACAAGATCGTCGGCATCAACGGGCATATTTTTCTGCAGGCGGCGGATCGGCCGCTTGCCGACTACGACAACGTGGCGGCGCGGGTTGCCGCGGTCCCGGGCGTCAAGATGGCAATCCCGATGGTCGAGGGCTCGGCCTTCGCCGCTTCGAGTTTCGCGCAAGGCGGGGCGGGCGTTCTGGTACGCGGCATCGAGGCGTCGGGCATCGCGCGCCTGCCGGGCATCGCTGGCACGATCCGCAGCGGCACGCTGTCGGGTTTCGACAAGGCCGGCGGCGTGGCAATCGGCCAGCGGCTCGCCGACAATCTCAATCTGCGGGTCGGCGATACGATCAAGCTCATTACCGGAAACGGGGCGCGGACGCCGTTCGGAGTCGTGCCGCGCGTCAAAAGCTATCGTGTCGACGCGATCTTTCAGATCGGCATGGCCGAGTTCGACGGCATCTTCGTCTATATGCCGCTGACTTTGGCGCAGAACTTCTTCAACGAGAACGGCCAGGCGAGCGTCATCGAGGTCTTTCTCGACGACCCGGAAAAGATCGAAGCGGCGCGCGGCGTTATCCAGGCGGCGATCGATCGGCCGGTGATCATGACCGATTGGCGCGAACGCAATCGAACCTTCTTCGACGCGCTCAACGTCGAGCGCAACGTCATGTTCATCATCCTGACGCTGATCGTGGTGGTCGCCGCCTTGAACATCATTTCCGGGCTCATCATGCTGGTGAAGGACAAGGGCCACGATATCGCGATTCTGCGAACGATGGGCGCGACACGCGGCGCGATCATGCGGATCTTCCTCATCACCGGAGCGTCGATCGGCGTGGCCGGAACGCTGGCCGGATTCTTCTTAGGCCTGATCGTCGCCGACAACGTCGAGCCGATCCGTCAGTTCCTAAACCGGCTTCTTCATGCCAATCTTTTTCCCGCCGAGCTCTATTTCCTGTCTCGGCTGCCCTCGGTGGTCGATCCGCGTGACGTCGCCTCGGTAGTCGGCATGACGCTGGTTCTGTCTGTCCTCGCGACGCTCTATCCGTCTTGGCGGGCCTCCAAGCTCGATCCGGTCGAAGCTTTGCGCTACGAGTGACATGCAGCCCGTTCTTCAGCTCGAAAACGTGGAGCGTCGCTTCCAGCAGGGCGAGAGCGCGCTTTGCGTTCTGCGCGGCGGAAATCTCGGGCTTTTCGCCGGGCAATCCGTGGCGCTCGTCGCTCCTTCGGGCGCCGGCAAGTCGACGCTGTTGCACATCGCCGGCCTGCTGGAGCGTCCCGACGGCGGCGAAGTCTACATCGACGGCGTAGCGACGACCCGGCTGAACGACGACGCGCGCACCGCGCTGCGCCGCCACGCGATCGGCTTCGTCTATCAGTTCCATCATTTGCTGCCGGAGTTCACCGCCCTCGAGAACATCATGCTGCCGCAGATGATTGCCGGTTTGGGCCGCCGGCAGGCGCTTACCCGCGCTTTGGAACTCCTCAACTACTTGGGCCTCGCCGCGCGCGCCAAGCACCGGCCGACCGAACTTTCCGGCGGCGAGCAGCAGCGCGTTGCAATCGCCCGGGCGGTGGCAAACGGGCCGGGAATTCTGCTTGCCGACGAGCCGACCGGCAATCTCGACCCGAAGACCGCCGAGCATGTCTTCGAGACACTCGAATCGCTGGCGAAAGCGACCGGCCTGGCGGCGCTGGTCGCCACCCACAATGAAGCGCTCGCCGAACGGATGACGCGACGGATCACGTTGAAGGACGGCTGGATGATCGAAGTGACGAACGGCTAGATGCCGGCGTTCGGATCTTGGCCGAGGTCTTCGAGCCGTTTGGAAAGAGCGCGGATGCGCGCTTTCAGCTCGGCGTTCTGGATTTCGAGTTCGCGCAGCCGCACTTCGATTCCGGTCGGCGCGGGCTCGCTGGGAACGGGAGCCGGAGCGGCTTGCGCGTCGAGGAAATCCACGCCGATCGCCTCCTTGTCGCGCCACACGAGCCGGGCGTGGTAGCTGCGGCCCCTTTGCGGAATGTAGATCTCGAATTCGGTCGGAACCGCCAGCGTGTCGCTTAACGCGATCCGCGCGCCGGTCGGCGAGATATTTTTGATAATGCAGTCGATCGTCGACATGCGATTGTTGAAGATGATCTGGGCGCGCAGAAAAGCCCGGATCCGCTCGTTCGATCGCAAATTCTGTGCTTCTTCCATGTTTCCCAGACGTCCGAATTGCCCCCGGATCCGCTGGCACGACAGCCTAATTACCGCGAACGGTAGCTTTGCGGAGTTAAGACTTGCTCAATTCAATGGCGCAGCCGCGGCGCGGTCCAGATGCAAAGCAAAAGCTCTTATGTTAGGCTGGGTTGCCAAGGGGGCGGCCTTTGAGACGGCGTCTTTTTTTGCTTGCCATGCTCGTTACGGCGCTGGCGGTGGCCGGCTGTGACAATTGCGGTAGATTCGAGAAGTTCAATATTCCGAGCATTCCGAAGTCCTGTCATGCGGGACCGCAGGCAGGATAACATAAGTTTATTCAATAGGATATGGTTTGGAGAAGAAGGGCGCGCTTTTACGACAGGAACGGTAGGCGCACGCCGAAGGTCAGCAGCAGCAAGAG
>JASHSB010000002.1 GCA_030036945.1 Methylovirgula sp.
GGCGCCAACGCCCGCACAAACTACGCCCGCACCCGCAGCGGCGCCTACGCCGCCCGACAAGAAGTAAGTTTCGCGCGAAGCATCTCCTCCCCGCCTTGCGGGGAGAAAGGCTATCGCGTCTCGTAAGTTCCGACGAGTTCGGTTTCGGCGAGCATGTGCGGGCGCGCCGCCGCCCAAATCTCTGTGACCTTCTTTCCGTTCGCATTAAGCATCCCGATGTCGAGCGCCGCGAGCTGGAAATGATAGTGATGCACGCCGTACCCCCGGGGCGGTTGCGGCCCGTCGTAATAGGCGTCGCCGAAATCGTTCACACCCTGGCGAAGATTGCTCGATGCGTTTCCCGCGCCTTCCGCTAAACTCTTCGCAGTCGCCGGAATGTCGTAGACCGCCCAATGATAGAAAGTGCCGCGCGGCGCGTCAGGATCGGCGACGATCAACACGAAGCTTTTCGTGCCGGCCGGCGCGTCGCCCCAGGCAAGCGGCGGAGAAAGATTATTGCCGGCGCGGGCATATTTGCGCGAAATCTCGCCGCCGTTTTGAAATGCCGCGCTTTCGAGACTGAATCGCATTGCCGCCTCCCTGACGTAGGCTTGGCCGAACCCGGCGGCTCCGGGAACATTCGCGCCCATGGATGGTTCTCCGCCGAGAAACAACGGAACGCAGACTATGGCCAACAACGGCGATACCGAACGGACGGCGTATCCGGCCGAAAAGGCGCGCCAAGGCGAGATCATCCTGCGCACGCCCTTGCGTCGCACCATCTTCTTGTCGGGCCTTTTTGGCATCATCATCGTCGCAGTCATCGGGATGATCTTAGCGCACTAGCGCCAGATCGCCCTAACGGTTCTCGGCGAAGGGCGCCGCCGAATTCAGCCGGTCAGTCCGGCGAACGACATCACAACGTGGAGGATCAGCGCCACGACGCCAAGCGCCGCGACGCTCGCCGCCCAAATCAGCACAAGCCAGCTGACCCGGCGCAGCCACGGCGTGCGCGCTTCCATCAATGATAGCCTTCGCCGGCTCTCACCTTGCCGCGGAACACATGGTACGACCACGCCGTGTAAGCGAGAACAATCGGGATGATGAACAAGGCGCCGACCAGCGTGAACCCCATGCTTTGCGGCGGGGCCGCCGCGTCCCAGAGCGATACGCTGGGCGGAATGATGTTCGGAAAGAGGCTGATCGCCAATCCGCTATAGCCGAGGAAGAGCAAAAACAACGCAAGCCCAAATGGAACGGCATGAGGATCGCGCCGCAATGCGTACAAGATCCCCAACGTCGTCGCCAGCGTGAGAAGAGGCACGGGCGCAAAGAAAATGATGTTCGGAAAGCTGAACCAGCGGGATGCAATCTGCGGATGGGCGAGCGGCGTCCAAAGGCTCACGATGCCGATTCCGACGAGAAGCGCAACGGTGATCGGACGGGCGAGCACGATCATCCGGTGCTGCAACGCGCCTTCCGTTTTTATGATGAGCCAGGTCGAACCGAGCAGCGCATAGGCGACGAGCAGGCCGACGCCGGTGAACAGGCTGAACGGCGTCAGGCAGTCGAGCGCGCCGCCTTGGTAGGACGGCCCGGTCACGTGAAAGCCGTTGATGAAAGCGCCGAGCGCCACGCCTTGCGAGAACGTCGCGACATAGGACCCCGCCGCGAAGGCCACGTCCCAGAAGCGCCGATGCGCTTCGTCGGCCTTGAAGCGGAATTCAAAGGAGACGCCGCGGCAAATCAGTCCCACGAGCATCAGCACCAGCGGCAAATAAAGCGCGCTGAGCAACACCGAATAGGCGAGCGGAAAGGCGGCAAAGAGTCCCGCGCCGCCTAGCACGAGCCAGGTTTCGTTGCCGTCCCATACCGGCGCGACGGTGTTTACCATCGTGTCGCGGTCGTGCCGGTCGCGGATGAACGGGAAAAGAATGCCGATGCCGAGATCGAACCCGTCCATGACGACGTACATCATGAGCCCGAAGGCAATGATGATCGTCCAGAGGATCGGTAGATTGATGCCCATCACCCTTCTCCGTGGGGGAGAGGATTGGCGTCCGGCGCGCCGGAGAGCGGCCGTGCCGGACGCGGGAATTGTCCGGGCTCCGCTTCCGGTGCGCCGCTCGGGCCCTTGGCGACGAGTTTGAGCATGTAGCCGACGCCGGTGCCGAACACCGCGAAATAGAGCACGATGAAGAGAACGAGCGAGATCGAGAGCTCGACCACCGAATGGTTGGAGACGGCGTCGGCGGTGCGCATGACATTGTAGACCACCCACGGCTGGCGGCCGATTTCGGTTGTGATCCAGCCGGCGACAATTGCGACAAGACCGGCCGGCCCCATCGCAACGGCAAAATAGAGAAAGGGCCGCGCCCGGTATATTTCGCCGCGCCAGCGCAGCCAAAGGCCGACGAAGCCCAGCAACGCCATCAAGAATCCGAGCCCGACCATGACGCGGAACGTCCAGAAGATCACCGTCGAATCCGGCCGGTCGGCTGGCGGGAAATCGTCCAGCCCCGGGATCGGGCCGTTCCAGGAATGCGTCAGGATCAAGCTGCCGAGGTGCGGAACATCGACCTCGTCCAAGGTCCTTGCATCTTGCATGTCGGGCCAACCGAAGAGGATCAGCGGCACGCTTTGCCCGGGCGCGTTCAACCAATGGCCTTCGATCGCGGCAACCTTGGCCGGCTGATATTTGAGCGTGTTGAGCCCATGTTGATCGCCGGCCTCGATCTGGATCGGCGCGACGATGAGCAGCATCCACATCGCCATCGAGAACATGGTGCGCACGGCGGGCGTATCGCGGCCTTTCAGGAGATGCCAAGCCCCCGCAGCGCCGACAAACAGCGCGGTCGCGAGATAGGCCGCGAGCGTCATATGCACGAGGCGATACGGGAAAGAGGGATTGAAGATCACTTTCAGCCAGTCGACCGGCACGATGCGGCCGCCGACGATCGCGTAGCCTTGCGGCGTCTGCATCCAACTATTCGAGGCGAGAATCCAAGTCGCCGAGATGAGCGTGCCGGCGGCGACCATCAGCGTTGCGAAGAAGTGGAGGCCCGGCCCCACTCGGTTCCAGCCGAACAGCATGACGCCGAGAAAGCCCGCCTCGAGAAAAAATGCGCTCAACACTTCGTAGGTGAGGAGCGGGCCGACGACGCCGCCGGCATAGTTCGAGAAATAGCTCCAGTTCGTCCCAAACTGGTAGGCCATCACGATGCCGGAAACGACACCCATCGCGAAGTTGATGGCGAAGATCTGCGCCCAGAAATGGCGCAGTTCGCGGAAGACCGGATTCTTTTTCCACAGCCACAAAGCTTCGAGCACGACGAGATAGCTGGCAAGCCCGATGGTGATCGCCGGGAAAATGATGTGGAAGGAGACCGTGAATCCGAATTGAATTCGCGCCAGCTGCAGTGCGGTCAGGCCGAACATGATGCTGGTCCCCTTCGGCTCGCAAAGGAACGTCTGCCTGAACGCACGCGCCCCAACGAAGCGGCGGGATTATCTACCGTCGGCTTCCCCTGCAACGAGTTCCAACCCTACCATACGATCGTCGCCGCCAAGTACCGCATCCATT
>JASHSB010000170.1 GCA_030036945.1 Methylovirgula sp.
TCGGCCTTGGCGACGCCGCCCTGCATTTTGAGGGCGCGCAGCGTCGCCACCACCACCGAGGCGCAAGGTTCGAGCCCGGCTTGGCGGCATTTGATGTCGAAAAACTTCTCCGCGCCGAGATCGGCGCCGAATCCCGATTCGGTGATGACGTAATCGGCGAGACTGAGGGCCGCGCTGGTGGCGATCACCGAATTGCAGCCGTGCGCGACGTTGGCGAACGGGCCGCCGTGCATGAAAACTGGTGTGCCCTCCAGCGTCTGCACGAGATTGGGCATAAGCGCGTCTTTCAAGAGCACGGTCATCGCGTCCGAGGCGCTCAACTGCTCGGCGGTCACCGGCTTCCTATCGTGGGTGAAGCCGACGACGACGCGCGCCAGCCGGTGCTGCAAATCGGCAATGTCGCGCGCCAGGCAGAAGATCGCCATGATCTCGGAGGCGGCGGTGATGTCGAAGCGGCTCTCGCGCGCGTAGCCGTTGCCGCCCAGCCCGATGACGATCTCGCGCAGCGCCCGGTCGTTCATATCGACGACGCGCCCGAACGAAATGCGGCGCAGATCGAGGTTGAGCTGATTGCCAAAGTAAAGGTGATTGTCGAGCATCGCGGCGAGCAGATTGTGCGCCGAGGAAATCGCGTGAATGTCGCCGGTGAAATGAAGATTGATCGCTTCCATCGGCCCAACCTGCGCGCGCCCGCCGCCGGTCGCGCCGCCCTTTACGCCGAAACAGGGGCCGAGCGAGGGTTCGCGGAGCGCCATGATGATATGCTTGCCGAGCCGGCGCAGCGCGTCGGCGAGTCCGATCGCTGTGGTGGTCTTGCCCTCGCCGGCCGGCGTCGGATTGATGGCGGTGACCATGATGAGCTTGCTCTTTGCCCGCCTCTTGGCCCGCTCGCGCGCATCCGCCAGAAACCCCAAATCCACCTTGCCGATGTAGTTCCCGTAAAGATGAAGCGCTTTGGCCGGAATTCCGGCTCGTTCGGCGATCGTGAGAATCGGCTCGAGTTTGGCGGCGCGGGCAATCTCGATGTCGGTCGGCATGGACGCAATCCTCGTGGGTTAGGCGCGCTGCAGGCGCGGCCGCGCTAGAACGCAATGTAGACTAAAGGCTCTCTCCCGGCGTGGCGAGGTCCTGCCGTCAGCGCGAAAAAAGGTCAAGAGCCAGCGTGGCAAGCTTTCCGCGCGCCCGGTTTCCGGCGCCGGAAACGATCTCGAAAAATGTTTTCTTAGTAATTGAGGTTGCAAGCAAAATCGGCGCCGCTCACGAGCCGAGCGCGGCGAGGATGCGCGCCCAGCTGCGGGTACCCTTGTGGAACGAGGAAAGTTCGAATTTCTCGTTGGGCGAATGGATCCGGTCGTCGTCAAGGGCGAACCCCACCATCAACGTGTCCATCCCGAGATCGCGTTTGAAGGAGCCGACGATCGGGATCGAGCCGCCGCAGCCGGCGAGCACGGCGTCTTTGCCCCATTCCTCGCGCAGCGCCTTGCGCGCTTTGCCGAGCGCCGGAGAAGTGACCGGCAGTTGCTGCGCCCCCGAGGCGCCGTGCGAGATGAATTCGGCGCGGCAATCGGCCGGCAGCCGCGCCTTTACGAAGCTGCGGAAACTCGCGAGGATTTTTTCAGGATCTTGCGCGCCGACCAGGCGGAAGGAGAATTTGGCGCGCGCTTCCGCCGGCAACACGGTCTTCGAGCCTTTGCCGGTATAGCCGCCAATGATGCCGTTGACATCGCAGGTCGGCCGCGACCAAATCATTTCGAGCACGCTGCGCCCGGTTTCGCCGGCCGGCACCGACAGCCCGACCTCTTCGAGAAAATGCCGTCCGTTAAATGGCAGTTTCCGCCATTGTTCGGCGATTTCCTCCGGCAGTTCCGTCACGCCTTCGTAAAAACCGGGCAGGGCGACGCGGCCCGCCTCGTCGTGAAGATCGGCAATGATCAAAGCGAGCACGTGGATGGGGTTGATCGCCGGGCCGCCGAACATCCCCGAGTGAAGATCGCGGTCGGCGCCGCGAATGACCACTTCCTCGAGTACTTGGCCGCGCAGCATGATGCTGATCGCCGGCGTCCGCCGGTCCCACATGCCGGTATCGGAGGCCAGCGCCACGTCGGCCTTGAGCTCGGCGCGATTTTCGGCGAGGAAGGCGGCCAGCGAGGGCGAACCCGTCTCTTCCTCGCCTTCGAGCAGAATGGTGACGGAGCAGGGCAAGCCGCCGGATTCCTGAAAAGCCCGGCAGGCTTCGACGAACATCATGAGCTGGCCTTTGTCGTCGGAGGCGCCGCGCCCGACAATGCGTTTGCCTTCCGGCGTTTCGACGAGCCGCGGCTCGAACGGCGGACTGTCCCAAAGCGCAACGGGGTCGGGCGGCTGCACGTCGTAGTGGCCGTAGAAAAGCACGTGCGGGGCGTTGGGGCGCGTCGCCTTCGCTATCACCATCGGCTGGCCCGTGGTCGGGCGCACCGACGCCTCGAAGCCGAGGCCGCGCAGCTCCGCGACAAGCCATTCGGCCGTCCGTTCGACCTCGCTCGCGTAGGCCGGATCGGTCGAGATCGTCGGGATCGCCAGCAGCGCGAAAAGCCGGGCGAGCGCCGCGTCGAGATTGGTATCGATCTTGGCCAGCACGGCCTCGAGCAAAGCCATTGCGTCCCCTAAAGTTCGGGAGCGCGGCCCTATGGCGCGGGGGCCGCGTGCGCTCTAGGGTGTTGGCTTAGAACATTTTCGAGGCAAGCGCCAAACGATGAGCGCCCTGACGTGGTTCGGCCTCTTCGCGGTCAGCGCGATGCTGCTCTGCTATGCGTTGGAATCGCGCGGCCCGTGGTTCGTTCTGGCGTTCGCGGCCGCCTGCGGGCTGGGCTCGGTCTATGGCTTTTTGCAGGGCGCCTGGCCGTTCGGCGCGGTCGAAGCGATTTGGGCGGCGGTCGCGATCCACCGCTGGCGTCGATCCGGGCGCTGAAGGAGCGCCAACGCAAGCCGGCCGTCGATGGGGCCGCCCTTTTCTGCGTCTGCCGTCGCCTAGAAAATCTGCCGGAAAATCCAGTAGAGGCTGGCGGAAAGCAAGATGGCACAAGGCAGCGTCAGCACCCAGGCCATGACGATGTTGCGCAAGGTCGCAAGCTGCAGCCCCGAGCCGTTCGCCGCCATCGTGCCGGCGACGCCGGAAGAAAGAACATGGGTCGTCGAAACCGGCAGACCGAAATTGTCGGCCGCGAAAATGGTGCCCATGGCGACGAGTTCGGCGGCAGCGCCTTGGCCGTAGGTCAAGTGCTCTTTGCCGATCTTCTCGCCCACCGTGACGACGATGCGCTTCCAGCCGATCATCGTGCCGAGTCCCAGGGCCAGCGCGACGCAGATCTTCACCCAGGTCGGGATGAATTTGGTCGAAAGATCGAGCTCTTTCTTATAGGCGCTCAAGGTCTTGACCTGCGCTGGCGTGAGATCGGCGGCATGGTCTTTGGAAAGCACGCGGATCGCCTCGGAGGCGAGATACATGTCGTTGCGCGTGTTGGCGACCTGGTCGGCCGGCACTTTGCTCAGCGAGCCGTAACTTCCGACTTCTTTGGCAACGTCCTGGATGAGCACGGCAAGCGAAGGATAGGTGCCTTCGTTGAGTTCGTGGCGGGCGATATAATCGGTGACGGCGGGGCGCGGATCACCGAGTACGTCGTAGCCCGCGGCCTTCGCATCCACGACCTTCGCGGCGGCGTCGGAGACGGCGATGAAGGTCTGCACATGATGCGCCGGCACGGCGCGATTGAGCGCGTAGGCGGTGGGCACCGTGCCGATCAGGATCAGCATGATGAGGCCCATGCCCTTCTGCCCGTCGTTCGAGCCGTGCGCGAAGGACACGCCGGTGCAGGTCAGGATCAGCAGACCGCGTATCCACGCCGGCGGCGCGGCGGCGCCTTTCGGCTCTCTGTAAAGCGCGGGCTTGCGGATTACCGCCTTGAAGATCAGCAGCAGCAGCGCGGCGCAGATGAACCCGACGATGGGCGAAAAGAGAAGCGCATAGCCGATCTCGGTCGCCTTGCCCCAATCGACGCCCGACGTGCCGTCGCGACCGCGCATCAAGGCGTTGGCGACGCCGACCCCGATGATCGAGCCGATCAGCGTATGCGAACTCGACGCCGGCAGGCCCAGCCACCACGTGCCGAGGTTCCAGATGATCGCGGCGATCAGCATGGCGAAGACCATGGCAAATCCAGCCTGCGAGCCAACCTGGAGAATGAGTTCGACCGGCAGCAGAGAGACGATGCCGAAGGCGACCGCGCCGGTCGACCACAGCACGCCCAGGAAGTTGAAACAACCGGACCACACCACGGCGATCGGAGCGGGCAGCGAATGGGTGTAGATGACCGTCGCCACCGCGTTCGCCGTGTCATGGAAACCATTGACGAATTCGAAGCTCAGCGCGATTACCAGCGCGACGCCGAGCAGAAAAAAGGGAACGAGGCTTTTGACCGTCGTGCCGGTCGCCTCGACGTCGCCGTGAATGCTGTATGCCGCGAAGAACAGACCGCAGCCCACGATCGCCAGAAAAACGATGACGGCCCGTATATCGAGGGGATGATCGAGTTGCGGTTTCGGACTCTCGGCCGACAATACGTCGACGGAAGAAAGGGAGGTCATGGGACGCGTCTCCTGAGGACGCATTAACCAAGCCGAGGTCGATTGCAGTTTTGTGACAGCGCGCTCCCGGCCGGAACGGCGCATGACGCGCTTAGCTGTTGTCCGAGCTGCATGATCGGGTGCAGATCGCGGCGCGGAAGAAGCGGAAGGAATTGCAATTTTCCGGTGCTGTTGCCAAAAAGTCAGAGTAGGGATGCGGATCAGAAGCGATTTTTGGGTAGCGGCCTATCTGCGTCATTGCGCGACGGCCGGTGTCAGCGCGGTGCTACGCCGGCGCGGCGCGGCGGAAGCCGGGGCGATTTTCGTCAAGATCGACCGGCTCGACGGCAGCGGCGCGCTTTACGGTCCGGCGCCGCAGAGCGAGGTGGAAGGCGGCGAACGGCGCTTCGGTCGCCTTCACGCCGCCGACTGGATCGACATGGCGGCCGTCGACGACCGGCTCAAGCGCGAGATCGCTTTCGATGTCGACCTTTGGATCGTCGAAGTCGAAGATCGGCTCGGCCGGAGCTTTCTCGAAAGGGCGTGAGGGAGCGCCGCAATTTTCTTTCCGCCGGAGCGGCGTTGAACAAGCGTTAACCAGTTGCACTCCAGTCTGCGCGACAAGCGAACAATCGGGTCGCGTGTGGGGGTCCCATGGGGGAACTGGTTGCCTTCCGGCCGCGAGAATGCGGTTCGCGGTCTCATCCGGCGTGCAGCGATATCGGCGACGGCGCGGAAATATTGTTTTTCACCGGCGTCCGCTTCGCCCGCTTTGACGACTACATCAAGCCGCCGAAGCGCAATGCGCCGCGCCGCCGCCCGCCGCGCCGCGCCGCGCGCGCCGAGCGCTAAGCTCAGTCGCGCGCCACGGTCTCGGTCGAACAGGAAATCGAAGCGGCGCGCGTTTCCGCCTCGGCGCGCTCGCTGGGAAACGCGGCAAGCGCGTTGACCAGCACGAAGCCTTTCATATCGGGCGCGACGAGCCGCAATTCCTGCAGGGGCTCGTTCTCGTCGTCCTCGTCGCTTTCTTCGACCGCCGCAAGCTGCGGTTGCGTCATGATGCGCACCTCGATGTTACCGTGCAGCGCCGCCTGATCGGTCATGGAGTAGAAAACCCGTCCGTCGCGCGTCCGAAACGACAGAGTAAGAAGCCCGGGATCTTCGATGTCGGCGTGGACGTGCAAGGGACCGTTCGAGAGATCATAGAGGCAGACGGCCTGCGCCAAGGCCGGATCTTCGAAGGGGATCATCTCGCGGCCCGGCAGGACCGCCGGCAGCAACGTCATCTGCGCCGGCTTGGCCAGCGCCGCGAGCCGCGCGTAGGCATCGCGCGGGGCGATTTCCGGCATTGCCAGGATCGAGGCAAGATGCACGCCGGCGGCGACGAACGCGACGCCCAACAGCGAAAGCAGCAAGCCGAACGGCCGGAAGAAAAAGTTCATGCACAACGGCCTTTGACGATCTTTGGCATCGCGCTTGCGTCCGCCTTCGCGGTGCCGAAGTCGAGCAGCGTATCGTAAAGCCGCAGCATCAAGAGGAAGGGCTGCGGTTTGCCGAGCGGCAGCCAATTGCCGGACCTGGCTTGGTGGCCGACGCGGATGGCAAATGTGCCGTCGGCGGCACGCACCAGTTCCGCCGAGGTAAAGCCGAAACGCTTTGCCGGATTGTCGATGAGAAATCCGCGCGGCGAGAGAAGCGTCAACGTCCAATAGCGAGTCGGCGGGACGGAACCGCTCACCGCATAGTCGCAACGCGGCGACAGCGGCGCGCCGCCGCTGTCGGTGCGAGCGATAAACGTCAATCCTTCGGCGCTGCCGAGCGGCAATTCGGCGCTGCGTGCCTCGATGGCCCGCGCGTACGGGTCGCTGTCGAGCGAGCCGCTTTTCGGGACCGTCTTCCATGGTCCGGCGCTTACCACGTCGAACACCGGCCCGCGCTGCAGGACGCGATAGGTGACGGCAAAGCCGAGCGCGGTTCCGGCCAGCACGATCACCAGAAATTTGAAAAGGTTCAGCACGGCATTCGGCCTGCGCGGTCTACCCCGCTCAAGGATGCGGCGGCGCGCCGCTTTCCGCGGCTAGGCGTTGGCTTTCGATCGACTTCGCCGCCTCTTCGATCGTCGCCAGCACGTCGGCCGAACGGCGCGACAGGCTGGGCGGTTTCTGCGGCGCGGCGGCGACGCCGGGCGCCGTCGCGGGCTGCGTCGGCTGCGGCGGCGCGGGGGCCAGCAGTTGGTCTCCGGGCAGCGGCTTCAAGTCGATGCCCTGATGCGCGTACTGCATGATTTCATGCCATGTCGCGGCAGGCAGCGAGCCGCCGGTCATTTTGTTGGTGGGGGTGTCATCGTCGTTGCCGAACCAGATGATGCCGACGTAATTGCCGGTGTAGCCGTCAAACCAGGCGTCCTTGAATCCGTTGGTCGTGCCGGTCTTGCCGGCGGCGTCGATGCCGTCGAGCATCGCGCGGCGTCCGGTCCCATCCTCGACGACGTGCTTCATCATCGCGATCATGTCGAGGATCGTTGCCGGAGGGAAAATTTGTCGAGGAGGAGGCGTATCGCGGTCGTGGCGGTAAATCAGGTCGCCGCGGCTGTTATAGATCTCGGCCGCCGCGAACGGATGAATGCGTTTGCCGCCGTTGGCGAACGTCGCGTAGGCCTGGGCCATATCCATGGCGGTGACCTCGTCGGCGCCGATCGGCAGCGACACGGTGTCGACCAAGGGCGTCGAAATGCCCATTTTTCGCGCCGTCTCGATGATCTTGGCGCGGCCGCGCTTGGCCGCTTCGAAGACGTTGTTGTGGCCTGGAACGGAATTGAGCTCGCCGATGTCGATCGACAGGCGGACGGCGACGCTGTTCAGCGAATGCGTCAAAGCGCCGACCAGCGGGATCGCGCCGACGTAGGTATTGCCGAAGTTGTGCGGACACCAATTGCCGATGCAGATCGGTTCATCGACGACGATCGTGTCGGGGTGGAATTTTCCGGTCAGCAGCGCGGTCAGATAGACGAACGGCTTGAACGAGGAACCGGGCTGGCGCGCCGCCAAGGCGCGGTTGAACTGGCTCACGCCGTAATCCGTGCCGCCGACGATCGTGCGCACCGCGCCGTTCGACGGGTCGAGAATGACCATCGCCGATTCCTTGACGTGATAGCCGTCGCCGAATTCGATCAATTGATTGTTGATCGTCTGATCGGCGAACTTCTGAAGATTGGAATCGAGCGCGGTGCGCACCGTCAGGACGCGGTCGCTGCCGAGCTTTCCTTGTTCGGCGAGCTGGTGCACTTCGTCATAAGCCCAATCGAGATACCAATTCGGCGCGTCTTCGTCGCCGTTATGGGCGATCGGCGTCGCCGGATTGCGCACCGCCGCGTAGATTTGCCCCTCGGTCAAATAGCCGGCGTCGACCAGGTTGTTGAGGACGTCGTTGGCGCGGGCCCGCGCCGCCGGCAAGTTGACGTGCGGCGCGTATTTCTCCGGCGCCTTGAAAAGCCCCGCCAGCATCGCCGCCTCGGCGAGCGTAACGTCGCGAACCGACTTGCCGAAATAGAATTCCGTGGCGGCCTGCACGCCGAACGTGCCGCCGCCCATGTAGATACGGTCGAGATAAAGCTGCAGGATCTCGCGCTTCGACAGATGGCCTTCGAGCCACAGCGCCAGATAGGCTTCCTTGATCTTGCGGGTCAGCGTGCGCTCGTTGGAGAGAAACACGTTCTTGGCCAACTGCTGGGTAATCGAGGAGCCGCCCTGCACAACGCCGTTGGCGCGCGCATCGACGGTCAGGGCGCGAAATACGCCGATGAAATCGATCCCGACGTGTTCGAAGAACCGCCGGTCCTCGGTGGCGATCACCGCGTCGATCAGATATTTCGGCATTTGCTCGAGCGGCACAGAGTCGTCGTGCTTAATGCCGCGCCGCCCGACCTCCTGGCCGTAGCGATCGAGGAACGTGACGGCGAGATCCTCTTTCTTCAGCCAGTTGTCCGACGTTTCCTGAAAGGCCGGAATGGCCAGGAACAGGGCGAGGAACGCGCCGGCCAGCGCGATATTCGAGCCTTCGCAGGCAAGCTCGACCAGCAGACGGCGCCAACCCGATATGTGGAACCGGTCCATCCAAGCGGCAAACGCCGCATAGGATGTGCGCGCCCGGTCCTTGGAATCGTAAAGCGAAGAGTCGATGAAAGCGTCGATGGCGAGCAGGGCGCGCGCCGCCCGCTTGTAGAAGCGCGACGTTCGCAGCCGTTCGAACCATCCGCTCGGCGTATCGGCCACGTGCCTTTTCCTTTGCCTCGCCGGCCAACCGACCAGTTGGCGAATGAGCAAGGGGCGGCAATATTTGCAATTTTATGGCCTGTCCACAATCCTTTGGGGTAGAGCGGCGAATCCCGGCGACGAGGATTGCCGGCAAGCGGAACCATATGGGCAAATCAACGTCATCCGGCACCGGGCAAGACCGGCCGTTCTGGGAATCGAAACCGCTCGAAGCGCTCGACGCCGCCGAATGGGAGAGCCTTTGCGACGGCTGCGGCCGCTGCTGCCTCGTCAAGCTCGAGGACGAGGATATCGGCGCGGTGCATTTTACCGACATCGCATGCCGGCTTTTCGACGCCGGGACCTGCCGTTGCACCGATTATGCGCATCGCCGGCGGCGCGTCCGCGATTGCATCAAGCTTACCCCGCATCTGGCGGGGGCGCTCGCCTGGCTGCCGCCGACCTGCGCCTACCGGCTGCGCGCCGAAGGCAAGCCGCTTGCCTGGTGGCATCCGCTCGTCTCCGGCTCGGCGGAAACGGTACATGCGGCGGGCATTTCCGTGCGCGGCCGCATTGCGGCCTCGGAGCGCGAGGTCAAGGTTCGGGATTATTCCGATCATATCGTGCGCTGGCCGGGCAAAGTCCCGCGCCGGGCCAAGCGCCCACCGGGCTGAATTTCGCCGCCCGGCGCAAGCTTTGGTTTACGATAGGCAAACGAAACGGCGCCTCGGTCCGGCGCCGCGCCACGCGCATAACCTATTGAATTGCCGTGTGGAAACTCACCACGCTGCGATATTTCGCGGGGTCCGTCCGGCTTAGCTGCGGGCAAGGCGGATGTCTATGCGGTCGCTCTAGCAAAGTCTTTACCGGTCTCAGCTTTTCCTAGCGGCAGTCGGATTGGAATCCCGTCATGTCGCCCAGGCTCGGCTCGATATTGCATGGTCTTTGCGTGCCGCTTCGGTGGGCGCGGGATTTCGCGCCGCGCGGTTCGGAAATCGCCTCGTTCCTGCCGCGGTTTACCGCCGACCGGCGCGCCAACGTGGCCATAACGTTCTCTTTGGTCCTTGTGCCGATCACCTTCGCGGCGGGGATGGGCGTCGACTACACGATGGCGGCGCGGCGCCAGACGATGATGGACGCCGCCGCCGACGCCGCGGCACTGGCAGCGGTCACGCCGGCGATGCTCTCGGAGACACAATCGCAGGCGCAGACAGCCGCGCAGAACATGTTCAATGCGCAGGCCTCGACCCTTTCGGGCGTGAGCTCGATCAGCCTGACCGCCACTGTGACACAAACCACGTCAAACAAGAGCGTCACACAAACCGCGGTCATTACCTATACCGCCCAATCCGCGACCGCATTCGCCGGCATCATCGGGCAAAAATACATCAAAATCGCCGGCCATTCTACGGCGACCGCCTCGACGGCGCCGAACATCAATTTCTATGTGCTTGCTGATGCCTCGCCATCCATGGCGATCCCCGCCACGACCGCAGGCATCAACGCCATGTTTACCGCGACGTCTTCGGGTACTGGGACTGGCGGCGACAACGAGGGCGGCTGCTCATTCGCTTGCCATGAATCCGATACCACAAAGTGGGTATTGCCTGGCAATTCAAGTTATCCAGGAACCGGAACTAGCCGAAAACCCGGCTACGTGGACGACTACACTTACGCTGAAGACATATTGGGATTGACGTTGCGCATCGACAACTTGCGCACGGCAGTTGAAAATTTGGCGAGTACCGCCGCAACGACCGAAGCTTCAAACGAGGCCACGTACCAATTGGCGATTTATACGTTTGGCACCAACTACTCGAGCCAATGCGCGATGGGCTCCGATCCTGTAAACACAATCGCGACCCTAACATCTAACCTGACCACAGCACAGGACGAAGCATCTAACATGTCCATGCTGGAGGTCTATAACAACAATAATCTAACTTCGAGTTGCAACAACGACGATGGCGACACCGACATCGACGACGCGCTTAGCAACCTCAACAGCATCATGCCGACCCCAGGCAACGGAACCACCAAATCAGGCGACAGTCCACAGGAAGTTTTGTTCTTTGTTACAGATGGCGTAAATGACACATATAATATCAGCAGCGGATCGCGCACTATCTCCTTACTAAATACAAGCGAATGCACAGCCATTAAGAACAGGGTGAGCAGTAATGGGCTTCCCATTAGAATCGCGGTGCTCTACCTGAACTATTTGCCAATACCTACCAACTCCTTTTATGTAGATAATGTAGAGCCGTTCCAACCGAATATCGGGACGACTTTGCAAAGTTGTGCCTCGCCGGGCCTCTACCAAGAGGTTACAACCGATCAGGACATTTCGACGGCGTTAAACACGCTGTTCATCAATGCCGTGAACAGCGCTCATCTCACCAACTGAGCGTAGCTCAGGACAAACCCGTATAAGCGATCGAATTCGTGAGCCGCGGGCTCATGTAGATCTGGTCCGAGATCGGGATCGTGCCGATAATCTTGTAGCCGAACACAGGCGTAAAACTGTAGGTAACCTGGCCGTAGATCAAAGAGATACTATCCTGATCGAGGGCGCTGGGCAGCGTAAATTTCGAACCGGGCTGGCTGCAGGTGGACGTCGTGCTGTTTTGCGACGAGGTCCAGGTGACCGTTGCGGCGCCGGACGAGTTTGTCGAGATTTCCGAGACGGTGATGGCGAGATTGGTCGCCGAGTAAGGAGCGATGACCTGCGCGGAGGCGGCAAGAACCGTGTTCAACGTCGAGCAGGAAACGCTTGAATATTGGGTGACGAGATCGGTCACGATGCGCGTGGTGACGGTCACTTTGCGGCTGATCTCGATGGCTTGGCCGACCTGTGCCACGCCGACGAAGACGAACAGCATCAGCGGCAAAATGACGGCGAATTCGACGGCCGCGATGGCCTGGTCGTTGCCGAGAAAGTGCCTCGGCGGCCGATGCGAAGCGCGTTTCATCAGGGCTCTTCCTTAAATACGGAGGTCGCCATCAAGAGGTGATTGCCGTTCGGCAGGTTTGATAGGCCGAAGCCGAGCAGATTGCCGAACACCGGCCACTGATACATGACTTGCAGCACGACAATGCTGCCCGGATTGCCAGGGTTATAGGACCAAGTATTGGCCACCTGGCCGTTCGAACCGAAGGTCAAGGTCGGCGCGGCGGGGCTGGCGTCCGCGAATGTGTCCGCCGTTTGCATGTTGATCATCAGATTGCTGCAGTTGAACAAGGCGGGAAGATCGTTGCACACGTCGGTTGCGAACTGCGCTTGCGTCGTGCCGTCGTTCGTCGCCTGCCCGGTCAGCACTAAGCGGCCAGCTTTTTCTACCGCAGTTTCGAGTTCTTCCTGCGCCATGAGCAGGATGGCGGTTTGCAGCGCGGCGAAGAGGATGGCGAAGAAGGGCAGCGCGATGAGGCCGAATTCCACGGCGGTGGCGCCGTCCCTGGAACGCAGGAAGCGCGTCGGCGCTTTCCACCCAAGGCGCCCCGCAGGTCTTCGTGTCCAGCTCGCCGTCGTGGCCAGAAACTTCAATGTTGTGATCCGGTTAGCCGAGCATCCACGTTGCTCACGCCAAATCTAACAAACGAGCATTTCCCAATGGTTACGCGCGACGGGTAATCTCGGGGTGATCGCCGCCGGCGCCGATAGGAACCCCGTCCGGCCGCGGCCGCCGGGAAGCGGAGCTTTTCGAGCCCGTGACGGTGCTTGCAAATGCAAAGTCGGCAAGTATAGGTCCCGGTTGCGGCGCGATGTTCATGGCGCGTTCATTGCCCGGCCGCGAGGTTTCCTCGATGCGGTACGCCGGCCTTGTCTTCGGCCTTATCTTGGCATTGCGCTTGGCGGCAGCCGTTCCGGCCGCCGCCGGGCCGGTGCGGCCGGTGCCGGAACGCGAATGTTTCTCGGCGGCGCAGACCCGCGAGAGGATCGCCGTCCGCAAGCTCGCCGAGCCATTCCGTTTGATGGCGAGCGCCGCCAATCGGTTCCAGGCCGAGGCGATCGGCGCCAAACTCTGCCGGTGGAAGGAACAATTCGTCTATGAGATAACCCTGCTGCGCCGCGACGGACGGGTCATCCACGTGTTTACCAACGCCGCGAGCGGCCAGATCATCGGCGCCAAAAACGCCAAGTAAAGAACGCCAAGTAAAGAGCCAAAATGAGGAGCCCCGGCTTTGCGTTTGCTCGTGGTCGAGGACGACAAGGATCTCAATCGGCAGATCTCAGCGGCGCTCGTTGAGGCCGGTTATGCCGTCGATCGGGCCTACGACGGCGAAGAGGGGTGGTTCCTAGGCGACACCGAATCTTACGACGCCGTCGTGCTCGATCTCGGTCTGCCGAAGAAGGACGGCATCACGGTGCTCGGCGAATGGCGCCGCGCCGGGCGCACGATGCCGGTGCTCATCCTTACCGCCCGCGATCGCTGGAGCGACAAGGTGCAGGGCTTCGACGTGGGCGCTGACGACTACGTCGCCAAGCCGTTCCACATCGAGGAGATTCTGGCGCGGCTGCGCGCCCTGCTGCGCCGCGCCACCGGACACGCGACGAGCGAGCTCGTCTGCGGCCCGGTGCGTCTCGATACGCGCGCCAGCCGGGTTTTCGTCGATTCCAACCCGGTCAAACTCACCTCGCACGAATATCGATTGCTCTCGTACCTGATGCATCACGCCGGTCGGGTCGTTTCGCGCAGCGAGCTGGTCGAGCATCTCTACGATCAGGACTTCGACCGCGACTCCAATACGATCGAAGTCTTCATCGGACGGCTGCGCAGGAAGCTGGGCATCGACGTCATCAAGACCGTGCGCGGGCTCGGTTACGTCGTCGCCGAACCCGAGGGCGCGGCGGGAAAGTCCGGCGGCGCGTCCGATAGGCACGATGCGCGCTGATCCGCGAACCTGGTCGATCGCCGCGCGGTTGTTTTTTTCCGCCGCGGTGCTCAGCACGGCGATTCTGCTCGTCGCCGGCATCGGGCTTTCTGCCCTGTACCGCAGTTCGGCGGAGCAGCGCTTCGACGAGCAGCTGGGCGTCTATCTGCGGGCGCTTGTCGCCGACATCGCTTCGCCTTCCGAAGAGAGCCGCTCCGAGCCTTTCGCGCTCGGCGAGCCGCAATTCGAAATCGCGCTCTCAGGCTGGTATTGGCAGATCACCCGGCTCGACGGAAGCAATCCGGACATCAAGAGCTCGCGCTCGCTGTTCGCGGCGCGATTGCCGAAATTGGCGGACAAGGGAATCGCAGCGGGTGTCGGCGGGGCGCGCAAAGGCTACGTGACCGGCCCCGACGACCGCCAGCTGCGCATGGTCGAGCGGGTGATCGACGTCGGCGATCAAGGCGTCTATCTCGTGCAAGTCGCGGCGACCACGGCGCCGATGGAATCGGAGATCGCCGGGTTTGAAATCGCGCTGGTGATCACCTTTACGTTGCTGGCCGCGGCGCTGGTCGGCTCGACCGCGCTGCAATTGCGCTACGGACTGGAGCCGCTGCGCCGCCTACAGGAAGCGGTCGCCTCGATCCGCCGCGGCGAAGGGGAAAAGATCACCGGCGATTTTCCGCCCGACATCGCACCGCTCGCCTCCGAACTCAAGCTGCTGCTCGCCGCCAATCGCGAGGTGGTGGAACGCGCCCGCACCCAGGTGGGCAATCTGGCGCACGCCTTGAAGACGCCGCTCAGCGTCATCATCAACGAGGCGGCGGCGGATAAAAGCGCGCTCTCCACCAAGGTGCGCGAACAGGCGGCGATCATGCGCGATCAGGTGACTTATTATCTGGATCGCGCCCGCGCCGCCGTGCGGGTGCGGGTACTCGGCAATATGGCCGACGTCGCCGTGGTCGCCGCGGCACTGGTGCGTACCTTCGAGAAGATCTACCGCGATCGCGGCATCGTCTTTTCGGTCGTGGCGCAAGGCCGGGTGCGATTCAAGGGCGAGCGCCAGGATCTCGAAGAAATGATCGGCAATCTGGTCGATAACGCCGGTAAATGGGCCAAGCACGCGGTGACGATCGAGATCGCTCCGGTCGCCCCGGATCCGCACGGGCAGCGGCTGTTCCGCGTCACCATCGACGACGATGGGGTCGGATTGGCAGCCGAGCAGCGCGCAGCGGCGATGCGGCGCGGTCGGCGGCTGGACGAGACGCGGCCGGGCTCCGGACTCGGGCTGTCGATTGTCGTCGATCTCGCCGCGCTCTATGGGGGCGCGCTCAAACTCGACGCCAGCCCCCTGGGCGGTCTGCGCGCCGAACTCGAACTGCCCGCCGCCTGAGGCTCAAGCTTAAGGATGGCTGAGAAGTTCATAGCTTTCCAGCAGAAACCGTCGGCAATAGTCCTATATGGAAAGCGCTGGACGCGGCGAAATTCCCTCTCTGAACGAAATGCTCTAGAGCGGGGCGCGACGAAAGAGCGGTATGGGATTTCCCGTCGCCACATACGATAAAGCAAGAACTTCAGGCCTATCAGCGTCGAGGACGCGCTCGCAAGGAACGGCATGCTCTGGGGCATATTCGCGCTTCTGACCGGCGCCGCCGTGCTCGCCGTGCTTTGGCCGCTCGCCAAGCCGGTGCAAAAGGCGGCTTCTCCCGATGTCGCCTTCTATCGCGCCAAGCTCGACGAGATCGAGCGCGACGCCGAACTCGCCGCGATCTCGCCGCAAGACGCACAAGCGGCTAAGACCGAAGCGGCGCGCCAATTGCTTGCCGCCGCCGAAAAAGACGAACCCAAGCCAACCCTCGGCGTCTCGCCCTTGCGGCCGCGCCTCGTGGCAATCGTTGCGCTCGTTTTCATCCCCGCCTTGGCGCTCGGTCTCTATACCTACCTCGGTCATCCCGATTGGCCGGACGAACCGCTCGAAGCGCGCCTCAACGCGCCGGCGGAGTCGATGGACATCAATGCAGCGATCGCCAAAGTCGAGGCGCATCTCGCCCAGCATCCGGACGACGGCCTCGGCTACGTAGTTCTCGTCCCCGCCTATTTGCGCCTGGGTCGCATCGAAGACGCGGTGCACGCGGCGCAGATGGCACTGCAAAAGCTCGGCGAAAATCCGCAGCGGCTCGCCGCCTACGGCGAGACGCTCGTCTTCGCCAACCATGGAATCGTAACCGAAGAGGCGCGCCGGCTTTTCACACGGGCGCTGGCGGCCGGCGCGGAGCCGAAGGCGCTTTTCTTTCTCGGTCTCGCTGCTTCGCAGGAAGGCGACAAGACGAACGCGCGCGCCTATTGGCAGAAGCTCCTGGCGCAATCGCCGCCCAATGCGCCGTGGCGCTCCGACCTTACGGCGCGGCTTGCGGCGCTTTCGGGCGAAGCCGCCGCGCCCGATCCGGCCGCGGCGATCGCCGCTTTGCCGGCTGCCGAGCGGGAAGCGGCGATCCGCGCGATGATCGACAAATTGGCGGCGCGGCTTGCCGAAAACGGCCAGGACATCGACGGCTGGCTGCGACTCGTGCGCGCCTATAAAGTGATGAACGAGGTCGACAAGGCGCGCGCCGCGCTGGCCGCCGCGCGGCGTGATTTCGGCGGCAATGCCGCGGCGACGGCGCGACTCGACGCGCTGGCGCACGAACTCGGACTGAATTCATGACGCGCCGCCGCAAACGTCTCGCCTTGATCGTCTCGGCGCTGATCGTGCTCGGCAGCGGGCTGGGACTGGTCCTCTATGCCTTGCGCGACAATATCGTTTTCTTCTACGGCCCGAGCGAAGTGTACGCGAAAGATCTTCCGCCCGGCACGCGGCTGCGGATCGGCGGCCTCGTCAAACAGGGTTCGCTTACCCGCGAAGGAACGAGCGTGCGTTTCGAAGTGACGGACGGCAAGCGCGCGATCCCCGTCACTTATAGCGGCGCGCTACCCGATCTTTTCCGCGAAGGACAGGGCGTTGTAGCCGAAGGCGTGCTCGGCACCTCGGGCATGACGGCCTCGACCATTCTCGCCAAGCACGACGAACGCTATATGCCGCGCGAGGTGGTCGATGCCTTGAAGAAGGCTGGCCGCTGGCAGGAAAACGCCGGCACCGCCGGCATGGGAGGCGGTTCGTGATCGTCGAAACCGGTCATTTCGCGCTGGTGCTCGCTTTGGCGTTGGCGCTCGTCAACGCCGGCGTCCCGCTGTGGGGAATCGCGGCGCGCGACCGGCGCCTGATGGCAGTGGCGCCCTCCGTGGCGTTTGCCGGATTTTTGCTTATCGCGATCTCCTACGCAGCCTTGACCTATGCGCACGTCACTTCGGACTTTTCGCTCGTCAACGTCATCGAGAATTCGCATTCGGCGAAGCCCTTGATCTACAAAATCACCGGCGTGTGGGGCAATCACGAAGGCTCGATGCTGCTTTGGGTTTTGATCTTGTCGCTGTTTGCGGCGGCGGTCGCGGTTTCGGGCCGGGCGATGCCGATCGATCTTCACGCCGCGGTGCTCGCCGTGCAATCCTGGATCGCCGCGGCTTTCCTGCTGTTTATCCTGCTCACGTCCAATCCGTTCGCGCGGCTCGTCAATCCGCCGATCGAAGGCAACGATCTCAATCCGCTGCTGCAGGATCCGGGATTGGCGATCCATCCGCCGCTCCTCTATCTCGGCTATGTTGGGCTTTCGATCACCTTTTCGTTCGCCGCGGCGGCGCTGATCTGCGGACGCATCGACGCGGTCTGGGCACGGCTCGTGCGACCTTGGACGTTGGCCGCTTGGACGTTCCTCACGCTCGGCATCGCGATGGGCTCCTATTGGGCCTATTACACGCTCGGCTGGGGCGGCTTCTGGTTCTGGGACCCGGTCGAGAACGCTTCACTGATGCCGTGGATCGCCGCGACCGCACTGCTCCATTCGGCAACCGTGATGGAAAAGCGCGAGGCGTTGAAGGTCTGGACGATCTTCCTGGCGATCCTCGCCTTTTCGCTGTCGCTGGTCGGCACGTTCATCGTGCGCTCCGGCGTGCTGACTTCGGTGCACGCTTTCGCCAACGATCCGCGCCGCGGCGTGTTCATCCTGGCGATTCTGGTCTTTTTCATCGGCGGCTCGCTGCTGCTCTTCGCGCTGCGTGCCAACGCCTTGAAGCCGGGCGGCTTCTTCGTGCCGGTGTCGCGCGAAGGCGCGCTCGTCCTCAACAATCTGGTGCTTTCGACCTGTTGCGCGACGGTGTTCATCGGCACGCTCTATCCGTTGGCGCTGCAAGCCTTGAACGGCGCGAAGATTTCGGTCGGACCGCCGTTCTTCAATCTGACGTTCGTGCCGCTCTTTCTGCCGCTTTGCGCCGTGATGCCGATCGCCCAGACTCTCGCCTGGAAGCGCGGCGATCTATTGGGATCGGTGCAGCGGCTGTTCTTCGCTTTCGTCTGCGGGGCGGCGCTGATGTTGTTCCTTGCCGTGGCGCGCGGCGGACCGGCGATTTCGATCTTGCTGGCGGGGCTGGCGGTCTATTTGATGATCGGCGCCTTCACCGATCTCGGCACGCGCATTTTCGGGCGTGCCGCTTTGGTGAACGGACACGTGCTGCGGCATGCGCTCGGCCTGCCGCGCTCGACCTACGGGACGGCGCTGGCGCACGCCGGCATCGGCCTCAGCTTGCTCGGGCTCGCGGCGACCGGCTGGGGGGCGCAGAAAATCCTCGCCATGAAGCCGGGCGACGTCGCGCGCGTCGGATCCTATGAACTGGCGCTCGAAAGCGTCGGCCCACAGACCGGCCCGAACTATACGGCGACCGTCGCGCACATGGCAATCCGCTCGGGCGGAAGCAAGGTCGCGCAGATCGATCCTGCCGTGCGCTTTTATCCGACCCGGCAGATGAGCCGATCGGAAGCCGGGATCAAGACGATCGACTTCGGCCAAGTCTATGTCGGCATCAGCGACGGCACGACCCCGGGCAGCGTCAATGCGCGGCTCTATTGGAAGCCGCTCGTCACCTTCATCTGGTTCGGAGCGATCGTGATGGCGCTCGGCGGGCTCTGTTCGTTGAGCGACCGACGGCTGAGGATCGGCGTAGCGCGGCGCGTGCGCAAGCTCGCCGTGGCGCCGCAGGCGGCGGAATGATGCGCACGCTGGCGCTTGCAGGCTTGGTCTTTCTGGCTCTCGCCCCTGGCTTGACTTTCGCCGTTACGCCCGACGAGATGCTCGCCGATCCGAAGCTCGAGGCGCGCGCCGAGGCGCTTTCGACGGGGCTGCGCTGCATGGTTTGCCAAAACGAGTCGATCGACGAATCCGATGCGTCGCTCGCCCACGATATCCGCGTACTGATCCGTCAGCAGATGCTGGCCGGAAGAAGCGACGCGGAGATCCGCGCTTTTCTCGTCGCCCGCTATGGCGATTTCATCCTGCTGAAACCGCCGTTCAAGCCGGAGACGTTTCTGTTATGGGGGGCGCCCGTTCTCTTGCTCCTCGCCGGCGCAGCGGCGATCGCGGCTTCCGCGATGCAGCGCAAAGCCGCGCCGCCGAGCGCTCCCCTGAGCGCGGAGGAAAAGGCAAAACTCGCGGCGCTCGTCGGCGAAGAGAGGCGCTAAGGCGCGCGGCGCGCCGCCCCATTGCCGCATGGCCGGAGGGCGGCTACGCTGCGTCCGGTTCAAGCGTGGCCGATTTCGTGTCCAGTTTTCTCGCCTTTTGCTTCGGGTACTTCTGCGGTTCGATCCCGTTCGGCCTGCTGCTGACGCGCCTAGCGCGCACCCAGGATCCGCGCTTGGTCGGCTCGGGAAACATCGGCGCGACCAATGTGTTGCGCACCGGGCGCAAAGATCTAGCGCTCGCCACGCTTATCCTCGACGCGCTGAAAGGCGCCGCGGCGGTATTGATCGTGGGCTATAGCGCGCCGGGTTTTCCGCAGTTCGCCGCCGCGTTCGGAGCCTTTCTCGGGCATCTCTTTCCGGTCTGGCTGCGATGCAAAGGCGGCAAAGGGGTCGCGACCTTTTTCGGCTGTCTCCTGGCGCTCGACTGGCGGAGCGGGCTCGTGTTCATCGCTATTTGGCTGAGCGTCGCGGCCGCAACGCGCTATTCCTCGGCGGCGGCATTGACGGCGAGCGCCGCCACGCCCGTCGCGGCGCTGCTCTTCGGGCGCGCCGATGTCGCCGCGCTGTTCAGTCTAATTGCGTTGCTGCTTTGGTTCCAGCATCGCGCTAATATTTCCCGCCTCGTCAACGGCACCGAGACGAAGATCGGCGAGACCGGCAAGAACGGCGAGCGGACATGAGCGCCGAGACGGGACTGCAGCTCACGGACGCGCAGCGTTTCGATTGGCTGCGGCTGTGGCGCAGCGAACGGGCCGCGTACTTTCTGCGCGCTGATCAATCGGTTCGGCAGCGCTCGCGCGGCGCTCAAAGCGCTGTCGCGGCTGGCGTCCGACAAGGCGGTCAGGATCGCCGGCAAAGAAGAGATCGAGCGAGAGTTCGCGCTTGCGGAAGCCTGCGGGGCGCGGTTCGTCGCGCTCGGCGAAGCGGATTATCCCGCGTTGTTGCGCAAGATCGATACGGCGCCGCCGCTCATCGCCGTGCGCGGCGCGGCGGCGGTTTTCGCGCGCCCTGCCGTGGCCATCGTGGGTTTCGCGCAATGCCTCGGGCGCCGGGCTCGCTTTTACGGAACAGCTGTCGCGCGGCCTGGCGCAGGCCGGCCTTGTCATCGTCTCTGGGTTTGCCCGCGGCATCGACATCCGCACCCATCAGACGGCGGCGGAAACCGGAACGATCGCGGTGCTCGCCGGCGGCCACGACAGGATTTATCCCACCGAATACGCCGCCGCGCTCGAACGGTTTCTCGAGTGCGGCGCGGCGATCAGCGAAATGCCGTTTGGTTGGGAAGCGCGGGGTAGAGGCTTTCCGCGCCGCAATCGGATCATCGCCGGGCTCGCGCAGGGCAGCATCATCGTCGAAGCAGCGTGCCGCTCGGGCTCGCTGATCACCGCGGGGTTCGCCGCGGAGCAGGGCCGCGAGGTGTTTGCCGTGCCGGGTTCGCCGCTCGATCCGCGCGCCGAGGGAACCAACGCACTCATTCGCGACGGTGCGACGCTCTGCACCTCGGCGCAGGACGTGATCGATGCGCTTGCCCGGCAGATCGGCGAACTGCCCCGTTCGGACCTGCTTTCGGAGCCGGCGCCTCGTTCGCGGACGACGAACCGTTGTGGGAAGAACTCGATCTGCCGGAGATCGCGGCTCCGCCCGGCGGAACGGCAGAACCCGGCCACGCCGATTTCGTAGCACCTGACGGAACGAAGGAAGCGCACAGCGAGGCGACGCTTGCACGGATCAGGACCAGCACCGATCTCGGTCGACGGATTGGCTCGCGTCGCCGAAGCGTTGGCGCGCGGGGTGCGCACCATCCTGTTCGAACCCGAACTTGCCGGCCGTCTCGAACGACACGGAGGCGATCTCGTGAGCCTTCTTTAGAGGCCGATCTGCGCGACAATCTATAATCGCGCGCGGCGCGACTCGGCCTCCATCCGCGCCATGTTGAGAAAGTACGTGAGCGTATCGAGCCGCGCGGCGCCGGCGAAGCGCGCAAGCTCTCCCGTCATTGCGGCGATGTATTCGGCGAGAGCGGCAGGATCATCGGGTTCTTGCAAAGGCTTGTGCGCCGACGGGCGCACCATTTTATCGGCGAATTGCCGGGGTCGAGCCGCGCGCAAGGGAGAATCTCAACTGCTAGCAGCAGGAATAAACGATACACGGAAAGCGTGCGCTCGCGAACTGCGAAAAAGCTAGGCCACGCTCCGCGGCCTAGCTTGGACGTTCAGAGAACGAAGCGATCAGCACTTGCCCGACACGCTGCCGCCGGGATTGGCGCCCGTGCCGCTGGAAGCGGTCGAACGTTTTTCGTTGCCGCCGCTGCGGTCGCTGGTGCCGCTCGCCTGCGTGTTGCAGGGCTTTACACTCTGTCCGGGCTGCATTGCCTGCCCGTTCGGAGCGTTCGGCGCAGTGGCCGCTTTCGAGTGCGCATCCGGATTGTCGCTCGGCATGCTGGTTTGCGCCAAACATGTGCCGGAAACGCCGAACGAAAGCGCGGCCGCAAGAAGCAGGGATTTCATCGGTTCCTCCTCATTCTTGTTCTGCGGAGACCCGTCAACCCGGGCGGCGCCGAACGGTTCCCCGCCCGAAACCTGCAGAGCGGGGCAGGCATCGGCGAGAGAACACGCGACAATGCGGTCGATTAGCTGGATATGGCGGCGCTGCCGCTCGGCCGGATCCTCAAGGATCGACGGCCGCGACGAGTTCGGCGCCGGCTCTCATGAAGCGGATGGGATCGACCGGTTGGCCATCGATGCGAACTTCGTAATGAAGATGCGGACCCGTTGCGCGGCCGGTCGCGCCGATATGGCCGAGAACGGTGCCGGGACTGACGCTCTGTCCGGGTACGACATCGATGCTGGAGAGATGCGCGTAACGGGTGGAAAGACCGTTGCCGTGATCGACCTCGACCATATCGCCGTAGCCGCCGTCAAAACCTGCATTGACTACCCGCCCGGCGGCGGTCGCCCGCACCGGAGCGCCGTACCCGTCGACGAGGTCCACGCCGGTGTGCAGCGCGGGCGTGCCGAGAAAGGGATCGATACGCGGCCCGAATTCCGAGCTAATTCCCGGGTCGCCGGGCAGCGGAATTTGCAAGGGCACATGCGGCAGCACGCGGCGCAGCCGTTCGGCCGTAGCGATCGCCGTTTCGGCTTGATTCGCCGCCGCCGCAAAAGACGAGCCATCGGATAGAATTGGCAGAGGAACAAATGGCCCGCCCATGCCGACGCGCGTTTGGCTCGGCTCTGAGGCGCGCAAACGGTCGACGGAAAGACCCGTCGCGGCGAGCGCCGTGCGAATGCGCGCCACGAGCAGATTTGCGGGGCGTTGCAAATCCGCGAGGATCGCAAGATCCTGCCGGTCGACGCGGTCGTAACGATTGATGAGAAGCCGGATGCGCGTCGCGAAAGGCAGGTCCGTGTCGAAGTCGATCGGCGACATCGTCGAGCCGCCGGGATTGGAACTTCCACTTGCGCCGCTGCGCAGCTGTAGATCGAATCCCGTGGGATGCGGTTTGCCGTCGGCCGGCGCGCTCGGCGCAACGATCGGCGCTTCGCTCTGCGGCACCGCGGCGGATTCGTTTGCCTTGGCGTCGGAAGGACGTACGGATTCGATCCGTTCGGCCAGCGCCGCGACGAGCGCGGTGCGGCTTTCGACCTGATCTTGCCGTGCCGCTAGCGCCCCGACCTGGGCGGTGAAATCCGTTTGATCGGCGCGCGCTTGCTCGGAGGCCGTCTCGAGCTGGTTGCGCAACGCCGCGATACGGTCCTCATAGGCATACTGCATCTCGACTTGATGCCGCGTGAGCGTCTGGAGAAGATCGTCGTGGAACACGAAGTAGCAGGTCGCCACGAGATAGAGAACGGCCACAAACGGCAAAAGCCCGAGCAACGCTACGGCAACGCCGCGCGATAGCGCCAAGCTTCGCGAAAACGCACCGTAGGCGAAGGTGAGCCGCAGGCGACGCGCCCCGACGCTGCTCTGACGGGAAACCATCCTCAACTCCGCCGCTGACGGATCGAAGATCCGATAAGACCCGGTTAGGGTTAATATCCCGCTAATCGGCCGCGCCGCGCCCCGATGAGGCCAAAGCCTTGACCGCGCCGAGCACCGCATCGGCGTGGCCGGGCACCCTCACCCTGTTCCAAACCTGCGCGATCTTTCCGTCCGGGGCGATGAGAAAGGTGGTGCGCTCGACGCCCATGTAATGGCGCCCGTACATGCTCTTTTCGGTCCATACGCCATACGCCTCGAGCGTCGATTTCGTCTCGTCGGAGACGAGGTTCAGGTCGAGCCGGTGCTTGGTCTTGAACTTTTGATGGATCAAGGTCGAATCGGGCGATATGCCGACAACGACGGCGCCGGCTTTCTCGAAATCGCGTTTGTGGGCGTTGAAGTCGATGGCTTCTTTGGTGCACCCGCTGGTGTCGTCCTTGGGATAGAAATAGAGAACGAGTGTCTTTCCGTAAAAAGACTTCAGGGTTCGGATCGCGCCGGAATCGTCCGGCAGCTTGAAATCCGGAGCTTTGCCGCCCACGCCAGGTTTCCCGCGCATCTTCGCCTTCCTTTCGTCTCAATAAGCAGCAATTCGCTAGGCGACGGCAAGCGGCAACAAGGCCGAGAGCGCATCCTGCCGAAGCGCTGTGGGCCCTATTTACCTGCGTCGGTTTCGACAAACCACGTATAGTCAGGTACGAATCGGCTTTCCAGCCCGCGTTTGTTCGCGAAAGGCCCGTTTGGTTTGAACGATCAACCGGAAAATACGCGCATCGGAACGGAGCTTGCGGAGAATAACCTCGCCGAGTGCTCGCCGCGCGTTCCGAATCTGCTGAATAGCGCCCTGCGTCCGCAATTTTATTTTCTCGATTGGCTGGTGCGGCGCGCCGCCGGTTCGATCGCCGGTCTCGTTCTTGTCGTCGTACTCGCCGCGGGCTTCTTCTTCCTTTACCTCGGCAAAGGACCGATCGTTATCGCCGGTCTCGGGCCGCGCATCACGCAGGCGCTCGATCAAAAGATCGGACCGGGCTATGCGTTCAAGCTCGGCGCGGTAGGGGTGAAAGCCGGCGGCTTCGGTCCGACGCTGGCGATTGATCATCTTGCGCTCACCGGCGGTTCCGGCGAAACCATCATCACCGCGCCGCACGCCGAGGTTTCCGTCGATCTCATTGCGCTGGCGTTCGGCAAGATCATACCGAAACGCCTTGAAGTCTTCGACGTCGAAGTGCATTTGGCGCTCTTGCCAGACGGATCGCTCGTCGTTTCCGCCGGTAACGGCAAGCAGGGCGTTTTGCCGCTGCTCGGGCCGCTCACCGCGGCAATGCGCAGCCCGCGCGTGGCGACGACCACCCCGCCGGGGCCGGGGCTCGCAGGCCGAACGCCGCCGCGTTCGCTGGTCGTTAAGCGGATTGCCGCCGCGATGCGTCTGCTGATCGATGTCGCAACGCGGCCGAACGGCCCGCTCGCGGCGATCGATCGGGTGGGAATCGCCCGCGGCCGTTTCGTGATCGAAGACCGGCTGAACGAGCAGACGAAGTTCTACAACGGCCTCGATCTCGCCCTCGTCAAGTCGAGCGGCGGCACCAACCTTGATCTGTCCGCCGAAGGACCCAGCGGTCCGTGGTCCGTCTCGGCCAGAGCGTCGGGCAGGCCCGGCGGCGACCGCCGGCTCGACGTCGAATTCAAAAACGTTTCGCTCGATGAAATTTCGATCGTCAGCGGACTGCGCAACGTCGGCGCCGATTTCGACATGCCGATATCGAGCAAGTTTGCGATGGTGCTTGGCGCCGACCGTGACCTTGTGGAAGTTTCCGGCCAGGTCCATTTCGACCCGGGATACCTCAGGTTCGAGGATCCGAACGACGAACCGCGGATGATCGATTCGATCGACGCCGGTTTTCATTGGGATCGCGCCGGGCGGCGGATCGTCCTCGACGACGCGCGGCTTCGCGCCGGGCCGACCAATTTTGAGGTTGGCGGCGCGATCGCCCCGCCGGTTCGCGAAGGTGAGCCGTGGACGCTCAACGTGACGAGTACCCGGCCGGGCGTATTCGGAGCGGAGCGGCCGGGCGAAGATCCGATCGCGATCGATCACATCGGCCTGCAAGGCCGTCTCGCTTTGGACGACAAGACTTTTTACGTCGACCGGTTTGAGTTCAACGGGCCGAGATGCGGTCTTGCCATGGCCGGTACCATCGATTGGAAGAACGGGCCGCACGTGCGTCTCGGCGCTTCGATCAGTCCGACGCCGGCCGTCGTCGCGGTCCGGCTTTGGCCGACGTTCATGGCCGCCGACGTGCGCGCTTGGTTCCTCGCCCATTGGAAAGAAGGGGTGATCGAACGCGGCACGATGCGGATTGATTTCGACGCGGCGATGATCGACGCGATGCGCCATCAATATGCGCCGCCCGATTCCGCGGTGGCGATCGACTTTGCGCTTTCCGACGGCGCGGTGGAATTCTTGCCGGGCGTCCCCGCGCTGCAGGGCATCGACGGGACCGGCCACGTGACCGGCCATACGTCGATCTTCCACGCCACGCGCGGCGACATGGACCTCGGCGCCGCCGGCAAGCTCACGCTGACCGATGGCGTGTTCCATATCGCCCACGCCGAGGTCAGGCCGACGCTCGC
>JASHSB010000171.1 GCA_030036945.1 Methylovirgula sp.
TCAGAATCGTGCAGCGGGTTGCGATTTCCCCCGAGAAAGGCGCGCGGACCATCGTCTATCTCGCTTCGTCGCCCGAAGTAACGGACGTGAACGGCGAATATTTCTACAAATGCAGGCCGAAGGAGCCGACGCGCGCGGCGCAAGACGATCGTCTCGCCGCGGCGCTCTGGGAGAAGAGCGTCGCCCTCACCGGCATCGACTGGAAATAAGTTCCGCGCGGTTCCTCTAGTTGGATTGCGCGGCGTGGAACGCAAGATCGGTGGTCATCGGATTGAGCATGACGACCTTCGTCTCATTGACGTAGCCGTCGTCCACGGTCGCGAGCGTGTCGTAGCCGAGCGCCGGGAAACGCCCGACGATGACTCCGTCTCCCCAATAATCGACGTCGCCGCCGGCGTGATCGTTGAGATAATCGACGAAATCCTGGGCCTGATTCCCATCGAGGCGCAAGGCCACGCCGCCGGCGTTCGCGGCGGCGGCCTGCGTATTGAGGAGCGCCATATCCATCGGGACGCAAGCCGAACCGGCGGCCTTTGCAAGCGGGGCGAAGCCGACGCAGCTCGCGAGAGTGAAGGCGGTCGCAAGAAGAAGGCTTTTCATCGCGGTACCTCTTGTTGCCTGGAAACGACCTTGGTAACGCATCGCGCCGCCCTTTGTTTCGCTGTGCTAGACGGTCTCTGCAGACGTGAACGAGGGCGCGAAACCAAGTTGTATCGCTTCTTGCGCATGATGTGCGCGGCTGGGACCATGCCGGTTGCGTCAAAACGGCGAAACGCTTAAGCATCGGCTCCGATTGACGAAGCCAGAGGATTTTCATGCGCCCTTCCCAACGCGCCGCCGACGAGCTGCGGCCCATCTCGCTCGAGCGCAACGTCGCGCGCTACGCGGAAGGCTCTTGTCTGGTCAAATTCGGCGAAACGCATGTGCTGTGCACGGCCTCGCTCGAGGACAAGCCGCCGCAATGGCTGCGCGGCCAGGGACGCGGTTGGGTAACCGCCGAATACGCGATGTTGCCGCGCGCCACGCATACGCGCTGCAAGCGGGAAGTCGCCGCCGGGCGTCCCTCGGGCCGCACCCAGGAGATCCAGCGGCTGATCGGCCGCAGCTTGCGCGCCGTCACCGATTTGCAGGCGTTGGGAGAACGGCAGATTACGATCGATTGCGACGTGCTGCAGGCTGACGGCGGAACGCGCACGGCGGCGATCACCGGCGCATGGGTCGCGTTGCGCGATTGCCTAAAATGGATGCACGGGCGTTCGATCCTGAAAGAAATTCCGCTGCGCGATCACGTCGCGGCGGTGTCTTGCGGCATTTCGAACGGGGAGGCGGTGCTCGACCTCGACTATAGCGAGGATTCCGTGGCGGAGACCGACGCCAATTTTGTCATCACCGGCGCGGGCTCGCTCGTCGAAGTGCAGGCAACAGCGGAGGCCGTGGTATTCAGCGAGGCGGAACTCAACACGATGCTGAGCCTCGCCCGCGCCGGCGTCGGGCGGCTCATCGAACTGCAGAAGCAGGCGATCGCTTGATGGGCAAACGCCTTGAAGGCCGCTTGGTGATCGCCACGCACAATCCCGGCAAACTCTGGGAAATGCGCGCTCTGCTCGCCCCACATGGAATCGAGGCGATCTCCGCGGCGGAACTCGGCGTGGCGGAACCCGCAGAAACGGGGCGGGATTTCCGCGAGAATGCCGCGTTGAAGGCGCGCGCCGCGGCGCGTGCCGCGAACCTGCCGGCGTTGGCCGACGATTCCGGGCTTTGCGTCGATGCGCTCGGCGGCGCGCCGGGACTCCATTCGGCGCGCTGGGCCGAGGCGGCGCCAGGCGGTCCGCGCGATTTTGCCGCGGCCATCGAGAAAGTCGAGGCCGCGTTGCACGAAACGGGCGCGGCGCCGCCGTTTCGCGCGCATTTCACCTCCGCGCTCGTGCTCGCTTGGTCCGACGGCCGCGCAGAAAATTTCGAGGGGAAAGTATTTGGTACGCTCGTCTTCCCGCCACGCGGCAAGCTCGGCTTCGGTTACGATCCGATCTTCTTGCCGGACGGATTCACGCGCACATTCGGCGAAATGCCGATGGCCGAGAAACAGGCAATTCCCGCCGACAGTTCCCCCGCGCTCTCGCATCGCGCCCGGGCGTTCCAGGCGTTCGCGCGCGCCTGTCTTTAACGAAGGCCAATTGTCGCGGACGCCGGCTCTTGCCGCGCAGTGTCGGACTCGCAATAATCGCCGCGACGAAAAGGCGTGGTTGGATGGCCGACAGTTGGGAAACCAAATATGGATCACGCCGCGTGCGCCGCGATCCCCCGACGCTGGAAGAAGCGATCGTCGCGGCGCAAGGTCTTTCCGATGAGCTCGACGAGCAGATCGAGATCGCGGCGGGCTTCATGGATCTGCCGGTGGAAGCGGTACGCGCCGAGGTCTTGAAAAACGTTGCTCCCGGTCGCGTGGCGCGCCTTGTCACGACCGGGCGAGAAGGGGCGGGGCGAACCGTGATCGTCGAACGCAAGGCGCGGCGCGGCCGTCCGAACGAAACCTAGGCAGACGGCTTGATCGGCGAGGACGCTCGCGACGCCGACGCGCGTGCGTCGGGAGCGAGCGCATTCACCGCTTCCTCGACGCTGCGGAAGATGCGGCGTTGTCCCAACTCGGTATCGAGCCCAAATCGGCGGATGGCTTCCTCGGCGCGCAACGATTCGAGCCGCGCGATCGCGAAATCGATTTTGCGGGCGTGACAATCGCGGATGATGCCGCGCAGCGTCGCGGCGGCGGTGAAGTCGATCTGCGAAACGCTCGCCGCCTCGAGCACGACGAGCTTCACCGGCACGTCGGTTTCACGAAGGACCGCGGCGATTTCGCGCCGCAGCCGGTCGGCATTGAGAAACGAAAGCGGCGCGTCGAACGCGAGCACCGCGACGCCCGCCAATGTTTCGCCTTTCTGGTCCGGCATCGGCGGCCACCAGATCGACGTCCCCGGGACGCGTTCAAAGACGATCACCTTGCCGCTTGCCGTGCTCCATATGCCGTGCAGCAGCGAAAGTCCGATGCCGATCGCCACGCCCTCGCCGATCGGCAGGAAGATGATTGCCGCGGCGGTGGCGACGATGAGCAGGAATTCGGGGAAAGACTGACGAAAGATCGCCGCGATTTGGTCGAAACGGACGATTTTGAGCGCCACGAAAAGCAGAACGCCGGACAAGGCCGCGCGCGGCACATCGCGCAACAATTCCGCGCCGAAGATCAGCAAAAGGAGCAGAATCGCGGCGGCGATCAGGCAGGCAAGTTGCGAACGTGCGCCGCTGGCCATCGCGATCTCGGTCGAGGGAGGGCTTGCGTCGACCGGAAACGTACCGAGAAGGCCGGCGAGGATACTGCCGGCACCGACGCCGAGAATGTCGTGGTCGAGATCCGGTGGCTCGTTCGATGCATATTCACGCGTCGTCGCCGCCGTCTGCACGATGATGACGATCGCCACGACGAGCGTCAGCGGAAAAAGCTCGGCGATCTCGACAGGCGAAACGGCGGGGATTGCCGGAATCGGCAGACCGCGGGGAATTTCTCCGAGCACCGCGACCCCGTG
>JASHSB010000172.1 GCA_030036945.1 Methylovirgula sp.
CGGCAATTGCACTTGCCGAACAGGCGGGCCTTGCCATCGACCGCGGCGTCAGTGTCAACCGTTGTCTGGAGACGAGCGTCCCCGGCATTTTCGCCGCCGGCGATATCGCGCGCTGGCCCGATCCTTTGACAAGGGAACGCATCCGCGTCGAACATTGGGTGGTTGCCGAGCGCCAGGGACAGGTCGCAGCGCGCAACATGCTCGGGCGCCACGAACCGTTCAACGCCATCCCATTCTTCTGGAGCCAGCACTACGATTTTTCGATCCGCTATGTCGGCCACGCGGAGAAATGGGACCGAACGGCGATCGACGGCAATGTGGCGGCGAAGGATTGCGAAGTCGTTTATTTCCGCGACGGCCGCAAACTGGCGGTGGCGACCGTTTCCCGCGACCTCGATAGCCTCAAGGCGGAAGTGGAGCTTGAGGCGACCGTTGCCGCCGCCTAACGAAAAAACCGTGCGGGTCGCCAAAGCGATAACCAAGCAATCGCCGGAAAAGGCCTTGACCCCGCGCGCATTCCGTCGCGAGCTTCGGCGTCACGGTACGATGCCGGATGCAAGCCAGGAAATTGCGGCGAACTTTCGATGTGTGCGCGGGCACGGCTTCCCGAGGAATACTCCGAAATCAAGACGGTGTTGCGCTTCGACGCGCTCGCGGCGGCGCCGAACTTCAAGCCGTCCTGGAACATCGCGCCGACGCAGGATGTGCTTGTCGCAATCCGCGACGCCAAGCGCGGCACGCGCCGGCCGGCGTTGATGCGTTGGGGGCTGATTCCGGCTTGGGCGAAGGATGCAAAGCCGTGGAGCCGGACGTTCAATGCGCGCGGCGAAACGGTCGAGACGACGACCGCCTTCAAAGACGCTTGGCGGGCCGGACGCCGTTGCCTCGTCGTCACCGATGGCTTCTACGAATGGCGCAAGGCCGACCGGCAGCCGTTCGCAATCGCCCGCGCCGTCGAGCAGTTTACCGTGATGGCCGGCTTATGGGAGATGTGGATTTCGCCGGCCGGCGAGACCGTGCACAGTTGCACGATCCTCACCTGCCCTGCCAACGAATTGATCGCGCCGCTGCACGACAGAATGCCGGTAATTCTGGCGGAAGAAGATTGGCCGCGCTGGCTCGGCGAAACCCCAGCGAGTGCGGCGGAGCTGAAGGCATTGCTGCGTCCCTACCCGGCGCGGCGCATGAAGCTTTGGCCGGTCGCACGTACGGTAAACAACTGGCGTAACGACGGCCCGCAGCTCGTCGAGCCGATCACGATCCAAAATCCCTAGCCCTTCGTCTGTGGCGCTTCGGCGCTCTCTTCCTTCGAAAACAGCGCCAACGCGTCCGGCGAATCCCACCTGGCGGGGCCGGCCATCGTGCCGATGTCGCAGCCGTTTCTGTCGACGAGGATCGTAGTCGGCAGGCCGAGCACCTTGCCGTCCTCTTTCAGTACTTCGAAGACATTGGCGGTATTATCGGCGTAGAAAGCCAGGCTCTTGACGCCGATCTCGCGCAGAAACGCGCGCGGCCGGTCGAGCCGCGCCGTATCGACGTTGACCGCGACTACCTGAAACTCCGGGCCGCCCAGTCTGGCCTCGAGCCGGTCGAGCGCCGGCATTTCCTGCCGGCACGGCACGCACCAGGTCGCCCAAAGATTGAGAAGCAGGCCGCGGCCGCGGAAATCGGATAACTTGACGGGTTTCCCGTCCGGGCCGGTAAAGGCGAGGTCCGGCATCGGCTGCGGCGCACGGGAAAGGGCCAAGGCGGCGATTTCGCCGTGCACCAGCGGCTCCAAACGGCTGATAACGGTGCGTGTCGAAGCACAGGCCGTCGCAGCTTCGTTGCGATGCCCGTCTTTCATAACGTATATGAAAACCAGCACCGCGGTGAGAATGGCGAGACTGATGAGCGGCGAAGGAAATCGGCTCAAGCTTGGATCTTTCTGTTCCATGATGCCTAGTTCTGAGAGCGCCTGAGAGATGAGCAACAAAATATGGGGCGGCAGGTTCGCCGATCGTCCCGACGCCGTCCTGGAAGAGATCAACGCCTCGATCGATTTCGACCGCGAACTCGCCGCGCACGACATAGCAGGCTCGCTCGCCCATGTCGCCATGCTGGAGAAGACCGGCATCGTCGCCAAGGCAGACGCCGAGGCGATCCGCGACGCCCTAGGACGTATCCATGGCGAAATCGAGAAGGGCGCGTTTTCCTTCTCGCGCGAACTCGAAGACATTCACATGAACATCGAGTCGAGGCTCACGGAGCTGATCGGCCCGGCCGCCGGCCGGCTGCACACGGCGCGTTCGCGCAACGATCAGGTCGCGGTCGATTTCCGCCTCTATATCCGTGCCGCGATCGACGCGATCGACGCCGCGATCCGCGCCTTGCAGACGGCGCTCGCCGAAAAAGCATTGGCGCACGCCGGCTCCGTGATGCCCGGCTTCACCCACATGCAGCCAGCACAGCCGATCACCTTCGGCCATCATCTACTCGCCTACGTCGAGATGTTGGGGCGCGACCGCAGCCGCTTTAAGGATGCGCGGGCGCGGCTCAACGAATGTCCGCTCGGCGCCGCGGCGCTGGCCGGCACTTCATTCCCGATCGACCGCGCCGCGACGGCCAAGACGCTCGGCTTCGACCGGCCGACCGCCAATTCGCTCGACAGCGTATCGGATCGGGATTTCGTGATCGAGACGTTGGCGGCGGCCGCTCTTTGCGCCGTGCATCTGTCGCGGCTCGCCGAGGAGATCGTGCTGTGGGCGAGCCCGCAATTCGGCTTCGTACGCCTCTCCGACCGGTTCTCAACCGGCTCGTCGATCATGCCGCAAAAGCGCAATCCGGACGCCGCCGAACTCGTGCGCGCCAAGAGCGGCCGGATCATCGGGGCGCTTACCGCGTTGCTGATCGTACTGAAGGGCCTGCCGCTCGCCTATTCGAAAGATCTCCAGGAGGACAAGGAGGGCACGTTCGATGCGCTCGAAACGCTGTCGCTTTGTCTCGCGGCGACGACCGGCATGATTTCCGACCTCGAGCCGGACGTCGCCCGGATGAAAGCGGCGGCTGGCGCCGCCTATGCGACCGCCACGGATCTCGCCGATTATCTGGTGCGCGAGCTTGGCCTGCCGTTTCGCGACGCGCATCGCGTAACGGGGCGGCTGGTGGCACTCGCCGCCAAGAAAAACGTCGGGCTTGAAAAGCTCTCGCTTGCCGAGCTGAAAACGGTCGAGCCGCGCCTGACGAAAGCGGCCCTTTCCGTGCTCGGCGTCGAAAACTCAGTGGCCAGCCGCACGAGCTACGGCGGCACGGCGCCGGCCAACGTCGCGGCCGCCGCGAAAAAATGGCTTGCCGCGCTCGGCAAGCGAGGCTGAGCGGCGCCCGCGTTCTCTTTCCTCGAAGCTTCGTCTATATAGGGCAGTTTCGGAGCCCACCGTGCCAGCCCGCGTCATCTACCTTTTCTGCCTGACGTTTCTCGCGCTCGCGCTCGCCGGCTGCGGGCGGGCAGGCCCGCTCGAGCCGCCGCCTGGGACGCCGCCGAACCAGCCCACGACGTCGGTGCTCGGCCCGTCGTCCATGACCGGCGCCATCAATAACACCGGATCGGCACCGCCTGCGCCGACCGCATCCAACGCCAACCCGCCTTCCAAGGGACCGCCGTTCTTCCTCGATCCTCTGGTGAAATGATCTCCGAATGCATCATTTCACACTGAAAAACGGCGTCCTGCACGCCGAAGGCATCGACCTTTCCGTGCTCGCCAAGAAGGTCGGAACGCCGTTTTATTGCTATTCCACGGCGACGATCGTGCGCCATTACCAGGTCTTCAAAGCCGCGTTCGAAGGCCTGCTGACGCTCGTCTGCTACGCGGTGAAGGCCAATTCCAACCAGGCGGTCCTCAAGACCCTCGCCCGGCTCGGGGCCGGCATGGATGTGGTCTCGGAAGGCGAATTGCGCCGCGCCCGCGCCGCCGGCGTTGCCGCCGACAAGATCACTTTCTCCGGGATCGGCAAGACGGAAGCGGAGATGGCCTATGGCCTCGACGAGGACATTCTCTGCTTCAACGTCGAATCCGAGCCTGAGCTTCTGGCCCTCTCCAAGCTCGCTGCGGCGCGCGGCAAGCGCGCCAAGATCGCCGTGCGCGTCAACCCCGACGTAGACGCCAAGACGCACGCCAAGATCGCTACCGGCACGTCGGAGACCAAGTTCGGCATCCCGCTAAGCCAGGCACGCGCCGTCTATCGGCGGGCCGCCGCCCTGCCCGGCATCGCGGTCACCGGCCTCGATATGCACATCGGTTCGCAGATCACCGAGCTTACGCCATTCGACGCCGCTTTCGCCCGCGCCGCCGCTTTTGTCGGCGAACTCGAAGCTGACGGTCACAACATCGAGCACGTCGATCTCGGCGGCGGCCTCGGCATTCCGTATCGCGACGGCGATCCCGCCGAGACCTTTCATCCAGACCGCTATGCCAAGCTCGTCCGGCGCCATTTCGGCCCGCTTGGCCGCAAACTCATTTTCGAGCCGGGCCGACTGATCGTAGGCAACGCCGGAATCCTGCTGACCCGCGTTCTCTACGTCAAACAGGGCCTGCACAAGACCTTCGTGATCGTCGATGCCGCCATGAACGATCTCGTGCGTCCGACCCTTTACGACGCGCACCACGAGATCCTGGCCGTACGCCCGCGCGCGGCCGCCGAGATCGTTGCCGACATTGTCGGCCCAGTCTGTGAGACCGGCGATTTCCTGGCTTTGAACCGGACTTTACCCGAACCGCGCGCCAGCGATCTCCTCGCCATCCTATCGGCGGGAGCTTACGGCGCCGTTCAGGCCGGCACTTACAACTCGCGGCTGCTTGCGCCGGAGGTTTTGGTCCACGGCGACGCTTATGCGGTCATCCGCCCGCGCGGCACCTATGACCAGTTGATCGGCCTCGACAAAGTGCCGCCTTGGCTCGAATGATCTTTCCCTGGCAAAGCTTCTCCGAGAGACTAGTTTGGTTTTGTAGGGGCCGATCCAAGGGCCCTGTTGAGCGAGAGATACTTGTTAAATAAGAAAGATTTGTCCGGACAAGGCCCGGCTTCCCGGCGGCTCGAACGGCTGATCGGCACGGCGCGCGCCGCGCTCCTTTGGGAAGGTCTGTGGCGCGCCGTTGTGCCGCCGCTCATTGTGATCGGGCTCTTTCTGAGCTGCTCCTTTGCCGGCGTCTGGATCGATGTCGGCCGGCTCGGGCGGATCCTCGGCGTCGCGCTGTTCGGCGTCGCGCTGGCGATCTCCGTTCTGCCGTTCTTCGGATTGCGCGCTCCCTCACGCCGCCAGGCGCTGGAGCGCATCGACCGTGCCTCGGAGCGCAGCCATCGTCCGGCGTCCGGCTTGGACGACAAGCTCGCCAACAATGCCGGCGATCCCGCGACCCGCGCCCTTTGGACGGCACATCGGCGTCGCCTGTCGCTGGAAATCGCCGCCCTCAGGGTCGGCGCGCCTTCGCCGCGCATGGTCGATTTCGACCGCTATGCATTGCGCGCCGGCGTGCTCGTCCTACTCGTCGCCACCGCTTTCCTCGCTGGGCCGGAAAAATACGCGCGCGTGGCGGCGGCTTTCGACTGGCGCGGCGCGGCCCCGCTCGGCACGAATGATCGCATCGACGCCTGGATCGATCCTCCCGCCTACACGGGCAAGCCGCCGGTGATGCTAAAGCTCGCCGCCAGCCAACCGCAAAAAATTTCCGCCCCGATTCATTCGATGGTGATCGTGCGCGCCTCGGGCGGCGATCTCGATGTCGAGACGCAAGGCGGACTGCGGAAGGCCGACGTCGTCAAATCCGCTTCCGGGGACAGCGAACGGCGCTTGGCGTTGGAGAGCGATGCCCAGCTAAACCTTAGACACGCCGGCACGCTGGTCGGGCGCTTCGATATCGCGGCAATTCCGGATCTGCCGCCGCAGATCGAACTCACCGACGCGCCGCGCGCCAATGTGCGCGGTTCGCTGACGTTGTCGTATGCGATCAGCGACGATTACGGCGCCACGTCCGCCGCGGCGGATTTCGCCGGCCCGACGGTCGAAGGCGCGGGCGGACATTTGCGCTCGCTCGTGCCGCCGCCGCACGTCGCCTTGCCGCTGCCGCCCGGCCCCGGCGGATTGGGAGAGACGCAAGCGACCGTCGATCTCTCCGACCATCCTTGGGCCGGCGCGCACGTCAAGATGACGCTCGCCGCGCGCGACGGCGGCGGCAACGTTGGGCGAAGCGAGCCGATCGAAATAGCGCTTCCGCAACGGCCGTTCGTCAAGCCGCTGGCCCGCGCATTGATCGAGCAGCGGCGCAACCTCGTATTGTTCCCGGACCAGCACGAGCGCGTGCAGACGGCGCTTGACGCCTTGATGATCGCGCCCGAGACTTTCGACGAGAGCAGCTCCGTATTTCTCGGGCTCAGCGTCGCTTCCCAAATGTTGCGGGACGCGCAAAGCGACGCCGATCTCTTGAAGATCGCCGATTACCTCTGGAACATGGCGCTGCAAATTGAGAATGGCTCGCTTTCCGAGGCGGAGCGCGACTTGCGCGCCGCGGAGCAGCAGTTGCGCGAGGCCTTGCAGCGCAATGCGCCGGACGAGGAAATCCGCAAGCTCACCGAGAACTTGCGCGCCACGATGGATAAATTCCTTAATGAATTTGCGGAGCAGCAGGCGCGTGAACTCGGCAACCAGCCGCAGCAGCAGCCGGAAATCTTCCCGAACCGGAGCCGTTCGGTGTCGCGCCAGGATCTGCAGTCCATGCTCGACCGGATGCAGGAAATGGAGCGTTCCGGCGATCGCGCCGACGCGCAGCGCATGCTCGAGCAACTGCAGAACACGCTCGAAAATCTGCGGATGGCGCAGCGACGCGACGCCGATCCGACGACCCACGCCATGAACAACGCGCTGCGCGAACTCGACAGGTTGACACGCGAGCAGCAGGCGCTGCGCGACGAAACCAGTCGTCGGGCGCAGGCGCAAGCGCAAGCCCGCGAGCGCCAGGAAGAAAGCGACGATCAGCAGCAGAACCAGCCCGGGCAGCAAAGCCAGCAGAGTGCGAACGATCAGGCGCAGAACCAGCCGGGGCAACAGGGCGCCAGCCAACAGGACCTGCACGATCGCCAGGAGGACCTTCGCCGGCGTCTCGAGGAAGTGGAACGGCAGTTGAAGCAGATGGGGCAGGATCAATCCGGGCTTTCGGAAGCGCAAAAGGCGATGAAAGACGCCGAGAATGCGCTGAACCAGGACCAAGACCAGGGGCAGAACCAAGGCCAAAATCAGGGACGGAATCCGGGCAAAAATCAAGGACAGAGTCTGGGCGGCCAAGGGCAAAGTCCGGGAGGGGAGAGCCCGGGCGGCAGCCAAGGCGGCGGGCAAGCCGTGGCGGCCCAAGGCCGCGCGCTCGAAGCTTTGCGCAAGGGCGCCGAACAGCTTGCCCAAGCGATGCAACAAGGCGGAGAAGGACAAGGCGCGGAAGGCGACCAAGAGGGAACGGGACAGGCGGAGGGCGGCGGCGATACGGATCCGCTAGGCCGGCCGCTCGCCAACGATCCCGCCTTCGATCCACATGCCCGGTTCGACCCGATGGGCATTCCCGCCGTCGAGCGTGCCCAGCGCGTGCTCGAAGAGCTGCGCAGGAGGCTTAGCGACCCGTCGCGGCCGCAAGAGGAACTCGATTATCTCGAACGCTTGCTAAAACCGTATTGAAAGCGCGTTTTCGGACACCGGAAAAGGCAGCTACACCGGACAGCGGAAGGATTTGATGCACACGTTCAGCAACGTCCTCGTCGCTACGGCGCTTGCCGCCGTCGTGATCGTGCTCGTTCTCGGCGTAGTCAACATGGCGCGCGGCGGCGACGCGCGGACTTCGCAGGTGCTGATGCGCTGGCGGGTGGGCTTACAGTTTCTCGCGATTTTGGTCATCATCGGCGTGTTATTTTTCCGGCGCTGAACATGGTCAGGCTCACCAAAATCTATACGCGCGGCGGCGACGCCGGGACGACCGGGCTCGGCACGGGCGAGCGGCGGCACAAGGACGATGTGCGGATCGAGGCGTACGGCGCCGTCGACGAGGCCAACAGCTGCATCGGCGTGGCGCGCGCGCTTCTCTCAAACGCGCCGCAACACGCCACCTTGGCAGCGAATCTGGCGGCCATTCAGAACGATCTCTTTGATCTCGGTGCCGATCTTTGCGTGCCCGAGACCGGGGCGCGGGCGCTGCGGATCACTGACCAACAGGTCGATCGTCTCGAACGCGAGATCGACGCCCTGAATGCCGATCTCGAACCGCTCCAATCGTTCATTCTGCCCGGCGGCTCGCAGGCGGCGGCGGCGATGCACGTGGCGCGCGCCGTGGTCCGCCGCGCCGAGCGGCGCATGGTGCGCCTCGCCGCCGCGCCCGGCGAAATCGTCGGAGCCCCGAGCCTCAAATACGTCAACCGGCTTTCCGATTTCCTGTTCGTCGCGGCGCGCTATCTCAACCGCTCCGGCGAAGGCGACATTCTCTGGGTGCCGGGCGCCGGCACCGGCGTCTGATCGCTTACCGTCCCGCATTTCGGCGCGAACTGCCGGGCGTTCGCCGGCGCGCTTGCAATTCGTCGGAACGCGCTTAAAGCGAAGCCTAGGAAGAGGCGACGCTTCCGGCAAAGCGCATGAACGACGATAGCAAACGGCGAGATCGTTCGCTGATCCGCGGGCTCATCGAAGCTCTCCCGGAGGCGGTTCTGGTCATCGATCGTAACGATCGGATCGTCGCCGCCAACGCCGCAGCGCACGCAATCCTGCCGGGCCTGCTGCCCGAAGGACCGCTGGCGCGCAGCCTGCGTTCGCCGGACGTGCTCGACGCGGTGGAGAAGGTGCGTGCGACGCAGGGCGTCGAGCGGGTGATCTGGGCCGAAAAGGTTCCGGTCGAGCGCCTTTTCGAGGTCAACATCGCGCCGTTCGGCGGCGACGAATTCGAGATGGCCTTGATCCTGTCGCTGCACGATTTAAGCGCCGCACGCCGGCTCGAACGCATGCGCGTCGATTTCGTCGCCAATGCCAGCCACGAATTGCGCACGCCGCTGGC
>JASHSB010000173.1 GCA_030036945.1 Methylovirgula sp.
CGATCCTCGGGCATATGACCGCAGATGTTCGCGGCGGCTGAAAAAATTTCGGCGCCGAAGAATTTTTGGAGGGGTGTTGTGCGCGGGAGTGAGGAGATCGCGCCGGCGCCGCGATTTTACCCCGAGGGGCCTCATGCAAGCCGTCCGCGCAATATCGACGGGCCTGCCGCCCGCGGAGGGTCGGCATAGCGTCGACAAAGGCGACTCCGCGGCATCGTTTGTTGCGACAGCGTTGCGATAGCCACCGCGCCTACCTGTTAGATGCTACCTAGGTTCATGATCGGACAGGCATTCCTATTTCTATTGACAAGGTGGTACCAGCCTTTGCACCAGCGCCGCCGCTGGCCGAGAAAGTCCTTGAGCTTTACCGGCGCTTCTTCGTAAGTCACGGATGGAAATGTCTCGGCATAATAGCCGAGCCGCGCCAATCTGGTGACGTTCCACGCGTCCCATCCGCCGATTTTCCGCAAAGCATCGACCCGGAAATGATTCGACGATCCTCCCAAGGGAAACGGCAGGCGCAACGCGCCGAATCCGTTATTGATCACGTGAAAAAGCGGTATGTTGGCGCAAACGTCAGCGTTTGCGCCAACATACCGCATACTTCCATGCGAGGCCGCATGGTCGGAGAGGCCATGAACTCGCAGAGATGTGAGTGACCCTAAGAACCGATCTGAAGTATGTTCACCATCCGGACGCGTTTTCCTGGACCGTCGCATGGCTAGGCTCTTGGTCGGCATCATCTCCCTTACTCTTTGCAGCCTCGGTTCGGCCGCATTGGCTCAGAGCAGCGGATCACCTTCCGGCACAGTTCGCTCGGAAAGCGTGAAGCACGCTACCCAAACGAAAAAGGCTGCAACGAAGACTGATGACTCCGAAAACTGGGTTATCGCGGACCCGCGATCGTCAGGTCCGGGAATCAATCTCAATAACGATAACCTTGCCGAAGGCAGGAAGAAATTTTTTGAGCAATCGACCACAATGGAGAACGGTGGCCCTGCAAATTCGGGGGGAGGAAGCCTCCCTGAAAATACGGGGGGAGCCAACGGGTTTACGCCGTCAGTAGGACTCCCGTTCTGACAAGGCTTCAGCTAATGGCGCACATGCAAGCCGCCTCGGTTGGCGGCTTTTTGTATTCGGAATAGGTGAGTTTGCTACCTAATGCCGGGTAATCGACCGCGTCCAAGGAGGCGAGAAGCTGCGGCACGACGCGCGCCTCTCGATAGAGCGCGATCGCGATCGAATAGATCGGCAATTGGGCATCGTCGAAATATGGCGGCGACGGGGTGGGTGGCTCGCGGCGCAGGCGGCGGGCCGGAGCCAGATGACCGCCAAGAATGCAGCAACGCTCAGCATCATTTCGTAGGCGGTTGCCGTCGCGCCGGGCGCCAACGCCGAGAACGCCGCGAGCGCGCCGACGACGAGGAAAGCGGCAATCGACTGTCCGCGGCGTACTCCGCCTTTGGCGCAAGGCGACGGATCGAGAGACCAAAGCCCCAAACTCGCGCGTTGCGAAATCTCCCTGCGGACGGCTGCATGCACGAGTTCGGCGAGACGCGTCGGCGTGGTCACCAGGAGCGCATCCGAGGCGTTGTGCCGCAAGGCGGCAACAAGCTCGCCGATCACCCGGCCGCACGGCGCAACGGTGAAAGTCGTCCGGTCGAAACCCGCTAGCGGCACGATCCCGGTTTTCACACACTGCGGGTAGTCGATGGCGGCGGCGAGCCGTGCGCCCGCATCGGCGACGAACGACAGGCGAAGATAGCGAGCCAGCGAGCTATAGAAATGATCCTTGGAAACCTTGCCTTCGGCGAAAAGCACGGCGTCCGCCGTGACGCCTTGCACCCGCGCCGTCGCGGCGGCCGCCAGCAGAATGCCGGGAGCGATCCCATAATGGATAAGAAACGCGATCTCGCCCGGCAGGCGCTGCGGTACGCGCACCGCGGCGTCGTTCGCTACCGGGCCGGACAACGATTTCTAGATGAAGTCGACGCGCTGCAAAGCGCGCGGCGTCGACGCATCGATACCCAGCGTGCGCCGCGGATTGGCACTCCCGGAGTACCCCCGCCACGTTTCCGCCGGCGCCGGCTTTTGGGGTAATCGGCCACATCTACGCAACCCTGCCGCACAAAAGCTGCTAAAAACCGACAACATCGCAAAAGCTTAACCGAGAACCATGAACTTGGCTATGAAAGTTCTTTCCTGTCTTTTTGGATCTCTGTTCTGCCTGCTCGTTTCGGTTGTGCCCGGCGCGGGCGCCGGCCCGACAACGAGTCCGCCCGCCGTGCCGAATTTCTTCGATCCGCAGCACCGGGTGGAAAAGCCGGATCTCTCCGAACTCCATAGCCTGCGATTCCTGACCGAAGACGACTATCCGCCGTTTCATTTTGCGCTGCCGGACGGATCGCTCGCCGGTTTCGACGTCGATCTGGCCCGCGCCATTTGCGAGGAACTGAAGATTGCCTGCACCATCCAGGCGCGCCGTTTCGATCTGCTCGCCGACGCGCTGAATTCGGGGGACGGCGACGCGCTGATCGCTTCGCTGCGGATCGACGCGCAGAGCCGCGCCAAGTTCGACTTTACCGCGCCCTATTACGCGACGCCGGGCCGTTTCGTGACGCTGACGAATTCGAAGGTCGTCGCCACGCCGCAAGGGCTTGCAGACAAGCGCGTCGGCGTCATCGGCAGGACGGCGCACGAAGCCTATCTCGAAAGTTTCTTCCCGCGGGCGGCGCGCAAGCCTTACGCCACCCGCGCGGCGCTCTATGCGGCGCTGAAAAAAGGCGAGATCGACGCGTTCTTCGACGACGCGATCACGTCGAGCTTTTGGCTCGCGGGATCCGACGCGCAAAAATGTTGCACGTTTCGCGGCGGTCCTTACACGGAAAGCCGGTTCTTCGGAGAAGGCGTGGGGATCGCAGTCAAGAAGGGCAACTACACGCTGCGCCAAGCGCTCGATTACGCCTTGGTGCAACTTGTCCAACGCGGCGTCTATACCGACCTTTACCTAAAATATTTCCCCATCGGCTTCTACTGACCGCTCTCAAAGATAGGAATTGAGGTCTTTCGCGGCGACCTGCGGCGGCCGGTCCACGTTGAATGCGCTAGCAAAGCGGCCCCGTTTATCCATCAGATAAATCACCGCCGTGTGATCCATCGCATAATTTCCATCCTGCGTCGGCGCTTTGCGGGCGTAGACGCGGTACTCCTTCTCGACGGCGTTCGTTTCTTCGCGGGTTCCGGAAAGACCGATGATGCGCGGGTCGAAGCTCGATAGATATTTCTTCATCACGGCGGGCGTATCGCGCTCCGGATCGACGGTGATGAACAGCACCTTGATCTGCTGATCGTTGCCCCTCGCCTCCAAGACTTGCGAGATCTGGAAGAGTTCCGTCGGGCAAATGTCGGGGCAATGCGTGTAGCCGAAGAAAACCAGAAACGGATGGCCCTTGAAGTCGGCGTCGGTCACTTGGCGCCCGTCCATCGAAGTTAGATGGAACGGCCCGCCGATCGCCACCGCCTGCGCCCCTTGCTGCCCGGAGATAAGCATGAGGAACGCCACGCACAGGCCCATGAGTCCAAGCAGGAAAACCGCCAGCGAGAGGAACAAGCGTCGCGACATTGTGGTGCTCAATACCGGCAAAACGGGGCGAGAAAAAGTCGGGGCTCCGCCGCATGATCTGGGATTGGCGGCCTGCGATGTCCATACGCAGGCGGCGTAAATTCGTCCGTGCCGCATTCGCGGCCAAAGCCGGGCAAGCTCGGCATGATCAGCCGATTGCGATTCTCGACGGCGTCGGCCCCCGGCCGGCGCCGCAGCTTTGCCGTTTGGGTTTTCGGAATCTGTATGTTATATTATAACGTCATTTGTCCGAGCTCAGGAGCGCGCATGAAATTCCTTCCCCTCCTCGCCAGCCTTGCCGCCTTGCCTGCCATGCCGGCTTTGGCCGATTCCATCGACATCGTCGCCGCCGAGAATTTTTACGGCGACGTCGCCCAACAGATCGGCGGCCCGGAAGTCGCGGTAACCAGCATTCTCAGCAATCCAGACCAAGATCCGCATCTCTTCGAGGCGAGCCCTTCGGTGGCGCGCGCCGTCTCCGCCGCCCGGATCGTCGTTTTGAGCGGCATCGATTACGACCCCTGGGTCGAAAAATTGCTCGATGCCGCGAAAAGCGCGCATCGCCAGACCATTGTTGTTGCCGAGCTTGCCGGAAAGAAGAGCGGCGACAATCCGCACATCTGGTACGATGTTGCGATCATGCGCAATTTCGCAAAAACTCTGGCGGACGATCTCGGCAATGCCGATTCCGCGCACCAGGCCGCGTATCAGCAGCGCTACGCGCAATTCGCCAAATCGCTTGAGCCGATCGAAGCGAAGATCGAAGTGCTCAAGAGCCGTCTCGCCGGCAGCGAGGTTACCGCGACCGAGCCGGTGTTCGGCTATATGATCGATGCATTGGGCATGAAAAGCCGCAACCAATCCTTCCAACTCGCGGTGATGAACAATACCGAGCCCAGCGCTTCCGATGTCGCCGCGTTCGAGGACGATTTGAAAAACCACAAAGTCCGGTTATTGGTCTATAACAGTCAGGCATCGGACCCGATCGCCGAACGTATGATGAAATTTGCCAAAGCCTCGGGCATCCCGGTGATCGGCGCGAACGAGACCGAGCCGCCCGGACAAACCTATCAGGCGTGGATGCAAAGCGAACTCGATGCCGTCGATCACGCCCTTCCGAAATAACCACCTATGAATGCCATCGAGCTGGACGACGTCTCGTTGACGCTCGGCGGCCGCCGCGTCCTGGGGGGCATCAGCTTTGCGATCGCCGCCGGCCGGTTCGTGGGCGTGCTCGGCGCCAACGGCGCGGGCAAGACTACGCTGATGCGCGCCATTCTCGGACTCGTGGCGCCGAGCCACGGGGCGATCCGCGTGCGGGGGCAACCGGCGACGCGCGGCAATCCCGCCGTCGGCTATATGCCGCAAGTCTTGAGCGCCGCCCCGCAAGGGACCCGATTGAGCGGTTGGGATTTCGTGGCCAGCGTAGCGAACGGCCATCGGCTCGGTCTGCCGATCCTCGGGCGCGAGAAGCGGGCGGAAATCGGATGCGCCCTCGATCTTGTTGGCGCGGGCAAACTCGCCCGCCGCCCGCTCGCCGAGATCTCGGGTGGAGAGCGGCAGCGCCTGCTGCTCGCCCAGACGCTCATCGGCCGCCCACAGTTGCTTTTGCTCGACGAGCCGTTGATCAGCCTCGATCCGCACCACCAGCAAGAGGTGGTCGAATTGGTGAAGGCGTTGCAAAGGGAGCTGGGGATCACCGTCCTCTTCAGCGCCCATGAGATCAATCCGCTGCTCGGAGCGATCGACCAGGTGCTCTATCTCGGCAACGGGCAAGCCGCGCTCGGCGCGATCGACGAAGTGATCACCGCGCCGGTTCTCTCGCGCCTTTACGGCTCGGCGATCGACGTGATCCGCGTCAGGGGCCGGATCTTCGTGATGTCCGGAAGTCACGACGTCGAACACGAGGAACACCGGCACGAAGCCGGCCACGAACATGCGGCGCATGAAGGACACGTCGACCATGTTTGAATATGACTTCATGCGCAACGCGTTCGCGGCGGCGACGATCGTCGCGCTCCTTTCCGGCAGCGTCGGCTATTTTCTGGTGTTGCGCGGCCAGACATTTGCCGGCCACGCGTTGGCGCACGTCGGCTTTACGGGTGCGACCGGCGCGGTGCTGATCGGGGTGGCACCGCTTTGGGGTCTGGTGCTGATGACCGTCGCGGCAGGCGTCGCCATGGGTTTCTTCGGCGAGCACTTGGCGCAGCGCGACGTGGCGATCGGCCTCGTGCTCGCCTTTGCGCTGGCGCTCGGCCTGCTGTTTCTGCATTTCTACACGGCATTTGCGACGCAGGCGACGACGCTTCTGTTCGGCAACGTGTTGGCGGTGGACGTTTCGACGGTCTACACGCTGCTCGGCCTCGGCGCCTTGAGCCTCGCGATACTCGCCATTATTTCGCGGCCGCTTCTCTTTGCGAGCCTGCAACCGGAGCTTGCCGAAGCGAAGGGCGTTTCCTTGCGCCTCTACGGCGTGCTGTTTTTGGCGATCGTCGCGCTGACCACCGCCGAATGCGCGCAGATCGTCGGCGTGTTGCTGGTCTTCGCGCTGATGATCGGACCGGCCGCGGCGGCGCAGCAGTGGACAAGCGCCGTGACCACGGGCGTCCTGCTCTCGGCGGGCCTGGCGCTCGTCGAAGCCTGGTGCGGCATTACGCTCGCTTTCTATACGGATTGGCCGAGCAGCTTTTGGATCACTGCACTGAGCGTCGCGGTCTATCTTCTTGCGGTGCTGCCGCGGCGCCTGCGGGCATTGCAGCCCGTCTAAGCTTTCCGATGACTATTGGCCTGGCGTCGGCTGCGCGGGCTGCGACGTGGCATCGGACGGCGAGGCGGCCGTTTGCTGCGCCGTATCGGCCGTCTGCGCCTGCTTGCGCAGCGGCGGAGTGGCCGGCGTATCCGTTCCGCCGGCGGGCTCGGCGGAAGCGTCCGTCGAATCCTGCACGGCCCGCATCGATCGCGGCTGCGTCTGCTCGTAGAACGCGTTGTTGTCGGTCATCGCCGGCTCGGCCGTTTGCCCCTGGGCAGGCGGTTGGGCGGCTGTCTGCACAGAGGCCGGCGGGCTCGGCTGCGGCGCGCCGAACAGGCGGTGCAAGATCGAATTGTCGGAGGCGGCAGCAGGTTGCGGCGTGGGAGCGGCGGGCTGCGATCCGACATCGGCCTGGGTGGCTTCGGACTTGTCGGCATTTTCCGACGCGGCGCGCGCTTCCCGCAACGCGGCCGCTCTCTTCTCTTCCGCTTTGGCCTCAGCGAGATCTTTCGCTTCGGCCGCCTTCAGTTGCGCCGCCGTCGGCGTTTTGTGCTTGGCGTTGATGGCAACGTCGACCGGACCTTCGGCAAGCGCCTCGGGCCGGCTTACGTCGCCGCGGCGTGAGGCAAAACGCGCGTTCTGTCCGCCGTCGGCATAGACCGTGTGGACCGGCTTTACGCCTTCCGCGACAAGTTCGGCTATCTTCGCGTCGTCGCGTTTTTGCTTCGCCACGACTTCGGCTTCGACCATTGGGTCGTGCTTCAGCTCCGGGCATGCGCCGGTCGGATCCAATTCCGCGCCGTTCGCGGCCGCAGCGTTGAAAACGTAATGACCGCCGCAAACTCCGACCGCGACCTCTTGCCTGGTCGCTTCAAAATTGTCGCTGCCAGTCTTCAGCTCCTTCCAAAAAGCGATGTTCGGATCGAGCCGGTATTTGGCAAAGTTCTCCGGAGTCATGTGGAACGGCAGAGATTGCATCTGGATTTTGCGTTGTCCCCCCGCGAAAGCTTCGCGCGCGACAACGTAAATCTCGGCGATCTGCTCGTCGGTCATCGAGAAACAGCCGGCTGAAGAACAGGCGCCGTGCACCATGATCGATTCGCCGGTAGCGCCGTGAGCGCGGTCGTAAGCGTTGGGATAGCCGACGTTGAAGGAGAGATAGTACTCGGAATTGGGATTCATCTGCGCCGGCGTGATCCAATAAAACCCCTCGGGCACCTGACGATCGCCTTCCCGGCGCTTCGGGCCGAGCTGACCGGACCAGCGACACATCGGATAGGTCTTCAGCAACGCATATTGCCCGTCCGAGCGCATCTTCCAGACTTCGAACTCGGCTTCCTGCTTGTAGGTGCGAATGAGCATCGGCGCCGCAGGGGTGGTGCCCTTTTCCTGCATGAGCGCCAGCATTTGCGGCGATAGCGGCTGCTCGGAGCGGCTGGCGAGGATATGGTCGGGCTCTTCGCTGCAGCCGGCGAGGAAAACCGCGAGCAGAACCGAAGCGGCGAACGCGCCGATACGGGCTGCGAGATCGGTCGTGGAGAACATGGGCTCCGCTCTTTGACCCGGTCCTAAAAGTGAACCCAATCAATTATATAAGCGTTATCCTTATCCAGCCGTTACCGCAACCTGCCGGCCCGCTTCGCTAGGTTAACGAAATTCGGCCGAAAATGCACCTGCGCCCCGAGACCGTTATTCCTTTTCTTTGCGGTCGCGGAGCTTGCCGAAAACGGAGTCGACGTCGAGGGCGGCTTCCTCCTCGACCGGGGCCGGCGGGGTTCCGAAGACTTCCGTCTCGGCGGTCTCTTCGTTGCGATGCGCCGTGGTTACCTCGGCGGGAACCAGCGTCTGGCTGCGGTCTTCCTCGACGGGCATGCGCTCCTTGGCGGCGCGATTGACTTCGAAATCAAGATCCATTTGCGAACAGAGCCCGAGCGTTACCGGGTCGAGCGGCGTCAAGGCCTGCGAATTCCAGTGCGTCCGGTTGCGGATCGCCTGCAGCGTCGTCTTGGTCGTGCCGACGAGCCGCATGATTTGCGCGTCCTTCAGTTCCGGATGGTTGCGGACCAGCCAGAGGATCGCATTCGGCCGATCTTGCCGGCGCGAAAGCGGCGTATAGCGGGGGCCGCGCGGTCGCTTCACTTCCGGCAGGCGCACTTTGGATTGCGCAAGCTGAAGCTGGTGATCGGGATCCCTCTCGCCCGCAGCGATCTCTTCGCGCGTAAGCTGCCCCGAGGTGATTGGATCGTGGCCCTTGATGCCGGCTGCGACCTCGCCGTCGGCGATGCCCTTCACTTCGAGCGGATGGAGCTTACAAAAGTTAGCGATCTGCTCGAAGCTGAGAGAGGTATTCTCGACGAGCCAAACGGCGGTTGCCTTGGGCATGAGAGGCGTATTGTCCATTTTTATTCTCCTTGGCCCGCCGAACCGAGCGTCGCTCACTGCGGCCGATCGGCCGGCCGCGCAACCTATATCTATGACGGGAAACGGAAATATATCTAGGGAAACGTGGCGCCGAATGCAACGCGCCGCCCCCGCGCAGCGGCCTAGGATGCATCTCGACACGCCGTCGAAATTTGCCGAGGAATTTCGACCGCCGCGAGCTAAAATGAGATTTTCGGCTTTTCGGTGTCGAGGAAGGTCATGCGTAACGACGATGAGGATGTCTTCGCGCCGCGCTCGGCGCCCGCGATCCACGTTATTGGACAAATGCTCGACGAACTCTCGGTCGAAGAACTCGGCGAACGCATCGCGGCGTTGCGCAAGGAGATCGAGCGGCTTGAACGCGCCCGCCAGGCCAAGGAGGCCGGCCGAGCTGCCGCCGCGGCCTTCTTTCGATCCGCCTCCTGATGCGAGGGCCCGCCCGATTCGGCTAACTTTTCATTAAACTTTGTCGTTTATCAAGAAATTGTGCCGGCACGAGCCGGCCGAGCCGAGCATTTCCGCCTCGGTCTCACACCTCCCCAACATCAACTTAAAGAGCCGCGTTTGCGGCTCTTTCTTTGGCGCCCCGCCGCGGCGCGCGTCCGCGCCTCTCGTTAACCTTTCGGAGATGTTAATACCCCTCGCCCGGGGAATGGGTTAGGATGGCACAGCCATGCGTTCTGCCTGGCTTTGCGTGAGCGTATTCGCATGAACGAGTTGCGTAATCAGGGGGCCGTCTCCTTCGTCGATCGGCTGGCGATGTCCGCCTCGTTCCAGTCGCTGTTCCACGAAGGCATGGCGCTGGTCGAGGAAACCGCGATCTATCTCGACGGCGCCGGACGCGAGGAGGCCAAACGGCTGTCGCGCATCGTCGCCCTTGCCTACGCCACGGAAAGCATGCGCCTTACGACCCGGCTGATGCAGATCGCTTCCTGGCTGCTGCTGCAGCGCGCCGTCAACGAAGGGGAATTGACGCAAGGCGAGGCGGCGACCGAAAAACGCAAGGTTCGCCTCACTGAACAGCAGGTTTCCACCGGCCCGGACGTTTTCGAGCAATTGCCGCCGCGGCTTACCGCGATCATCGAGCGGTCGCTGCGTCTCCAGGCGCGCATTCTCCATCTCGACCGGCTGCTCCATCCGGCCGGCGACCAAGCTCCGCAAGCGCGTGCCGTGCGGCCGCTCGAACCGCAGCTCGAGCTGCTGCGCGCCGCCTTTGCCCTAGGCGAATGAGCGCTTCTATTTCTTGAGCCCGAGATTGCCGAACCGCGAGGTGAAACGGGTCAGCCGGCCGCCGCGATCAACGAGATGCTGCGATCCGCCGGTCCAGGCCGGATGCGTCTTCGGATCGATGTCGAGGTGCAAGGACGCGCCTTGCTGGCCATAAGTCGATCGCGTCAGATATTCAGTGCCATCAGTCATGACGACTTTGATGAAGTGATAATCGGGATGGCCTTCGGATTTCATCGATCGACTTTCACTCGGACGTTTGCCCGGCACTGCAAATAAAGGGGACGCCACGACGGCGCCCCTATAAACCGTTCGGACCGGTCCGACAAGCCGGCCAAAATTATTCGGCGGCGACCTTCTTGCCGTGGAACTGTGCGGCTTCGGTCGAGCCGGCCAGCGCCGTCGTCGAAGCCTTGCCGCCCGACAGCACCTCGGCGACGGCATCGAAATAGCCGGTGCCCACCTCGCGTTGATGACGGGTCGCCGAATAGCCGTGCTTCTCGGCGGCGAATTCGGCGTCCTGCACCTCGCAATAGGCGGCCATGCCGCGATCGCGATAGTCGGTGGCAAGATTGAACATCGACAGATTGAGCAAATGGAAGCCGGCCAGCGTGACGAACTGGAACTTGTAGCCCATCGCGCCCAGCTCGCGCTGGAATTTCTCGATCGTCGCCTGGTCGAGCTTGGCGCGCCAATTAAACGACGGCGAGCAATTATAGGCCATCAGCTTGCCCGGATATTTCTTGTGCACTCCCTCGGCGAATTTGCGCGCATCCTCGAGATTGGGACGCGAAGTCTCCCACCAGAGAATGTCGGCGAATTCCGCAAAAGCGAGGCCGCGGGCGATGCAATGATCGACGCCTGCCTTGACGCGGAAGAAGCCCTCGGGCGTGCGGCTGTCGGGCTCGATAAAGGCGCGGTCGCGCTCGTCGATGTCGGAGGTGATGAGCTTCGCCGATTCCGCGTCGGTGCGCGCCACGATCAGCGTCGGCACGCCGCAGGTATCGGCGGCGAGCCGCGCGGCGGCGAGACTGCGCTCATGCTGCGCGGTCGGAATCAGCACTTTGCCGCCCATATGGCCGCACTTTTTCTCGGAGGCGAGCTGGTCCTCGAAATGCACCGCGGCCACGCCGGCATCGATATAGGCCTTCATGATCTCGAACACGTTGAGCGCGCCGCCGAAGCCCGCCTCGGCGTCGGCGAAGATCGGCGCAAACCAATCGCGCGTGACCTTGCCTTCGGCGGTCTCGATCTCGTCGGCGCGTTTCAGCGCATGGTTGATGCGGCGCGCGAGTTCGGGGCCGGAATTGGACGGGTAGAGCGCCTGATCCGGATACATCTCGCCGGTGACGTTGGCGTCGGCGGCGACCTGCCAGCCGGAAAGATAGATCGCATCGAGCCCGGCGCGGACCTGCTGCACCGCCTGATTGCCGGTCAACGCGCCGAGCGCGGCGACGTAAGGCTTTTCGTGGAGGAGCTTCCAGAGCTTGTTGGCGCCCCGCTCGGCGAGCGTATGGGCGATCGGAAAGGAGCCGCGCAGCCGCCGAACGTCGGCCGGCGTATAGGGACGGCGGATGCCATCGAAGCGGCCCCTCGGCGCGGGAACCAGCTCTTCGAAACTCGCAGCATTGGTCATTGTATTTCTCCGGACGCGATTACGGACATGGCGTTGACATGGATTGACAAAGGCCGGGCAGGAGGCTCCTGGCACCTTGCTGTTTAACTAGAAAATGCCTCTATTCCGCAACCCTTGAATCAGGAAAAATCGGGTTGACTTGTAAATACAAGACAACGCAGATTGTCATCGTGTAAAGAAATTTACTCTGCTAGGGATCGCCGATGACCTTAGTTTCGCATACCGCTTCCCGCAAGATTTTCGCCGGCGCACGCTTGAAACGGCTGCGGCGTGAACGCCAGCTCACGCAGGCGCGCATGGCCGAAGAGCTCGATGTTTCGGCAAGTTATCTCAACTTGATGGAGCGCAACCAGCGGCCGATCACCGTGCAAGTTCTGATCCGGCTCGCCGATGTTTACGGCGTCGATCCGCGCGATTTCATGGAAGGCGATGCCAATCAGGCGATCGGGGAGATCGAACAATTGTTGACCGATCCGCTGTTGCGCGACGCTGGCGTGCCGCGCACCGAAGTGCAAGATGCCGCCGAACACGCTCCGACGCTTATTTCCGCCATGCAGCGGATCTACCGCGCCTATATCGCGGCCCGCGAGACGAGCGAGGCAAGCCTGCACGCCGACCCCGACCGTACCGAGATGATTTTGCGGGAAAGCCCGGTCGACCAGGTGCGCGCCGTTCTGCATACGCAGCGCAATCATTTCGCCGAGCTCGATCAAGCCGCGGAGACGTTCGCCTCCGATCTGGCGCTCGCCGGTCACGAGTTGTTCTTTGCGATTTCCGAGCATCTGCGCGCCAAAGACGGGATCCGCGTACGCGTTCTGCCCGTCGAAGTCATGGGCGAGCGGCTGCGCTGGTATGATCATCATCGCCGCCAGTTGATGATTTCGGAAGTACTTTCTCCGTCGAGCCGCACGTTCCAGGCGGCCTACCAACTCGCCTTCGCCGAATTCGATCCGCTGTTGAGCGATTTGACGCTCCGGCTCGAGCCCGGCGATGAACTCGCCCGCCGGCTGCTGCGGGTCACGCTGGGCAATTATTTTGCCGCCGCCTTGATGATGCCGTACGGCAAATTTCACGAAGCCGCGGAACTCTCGGGCTACGACATCGAACTGCTCGGCGCGCGCTTTGAGGCGAGCTACGAGCAGGTCGCACATCGCCTGACCACGCTGGCGCGTCCAACGGCGCGCGGCATTCCGTTCTTTTTGGTGCGCGTCGATGGCGCTGGCAACGTCTCGAAACGATTCTCTTCCGGCCGGTTTCCATTCGCCAATTCCGGCGGCACCTGCCCGCTCTGGAACATCCACAACGCGTTTCGCGAACCGGGACGCATTCTGACGCAGGTCGTCGAACTGACCGACGGCTCGCGCTGGTTCTCGATCGCCCGCACCGTGAGCCCATCGGTCACGCCGTACGGCGCGATCGAGCCGCATTTCGCGATCGGCATCGGCTGTGAGATGAAATACGCGAACCGGCTGATCTATGCCAAGCGCCTCGATCTTCCCAATGTCGAGGCGACGCCGATCGGTATCAATTGCCGGCTCTGCGAACGCCCTGCCTGCCCGCAGCGCGCCGCGCCGCCGGTGCTGCGGCCGCTGCATATAGACGAGCAGATGCGCACGGTCTCGCCGTTTGTGTTCAAGGATGTGTGAGGATCCTCTCTCCGCGCGCGCGGAGAGAGGAAATCACATATGGATCGCGCGCTTCTCGACTGCGAGCGCCGCTTCGCGCACGGCTTCGGAGAGCGTGGGGTGCGCGTGGCTGGTGCGCGCCAAGTCTTCCGAAGAGCCGCCGAATTCGATCAGCACGCAAGCTTCGGCGATGAGTTCGCCCGCGTTTGCGCCGACGATATGCACGCCGAGAACGCGGTCGCTCGCCGCATCCGCGAGGATTTTCACGAAGCCTTCGGTGGCGCGCATGGCGCGCGCGCGTCCGTTGGCGCTGAATGGGAACTTGCCGACATTATAGGGGATGCCCTTGGCCTTCAGCTCTTCTTCGGTCGCGCCGACGGCGGCGATCTCGGGCTGTGTATAGACCACCGAGGCGATCGCCTCATAGTTCACATGCCCATGTTGGCCAGCGAGGATTTCGGCAAGTGCGATTCCCTCGTCTTCCGCTTTATGCGCGAGCATCGGGCCACGCACGACGTCGCCGATCGCGTAGATGCCCGGGACGTTCGTCGCGAAACGCGCGTCGATCACGACGCGGCCGCGCTCCATGGCGACGCCGAGCGTCTCGAGCCCCAAGCCTTCCGTACAAGGCCGACGCCCGATGGCGACGAGCACGATGTCCGTTTCGCGCACGATCTCCGCGCCGCCCGCGGCGGACGCGATCGTGACGGCGAGCCCCTTGGTGCCTTTCTCGACCTTGACGACCTTGTGGCCGAGCAAAAATTCGAATCCCTGCTTTTCGAGCATGCGCTGGAATGCGGTGCCGACCTCGCCGTCCATTCCCGCCAGGATATGATCGAGAAACTCGACCACTGTGATCTGCGCCCCAAGACGGCTCCAGACGGAACCCAGTTCAAGCCCGACAATACCGGCGCCGATGACCAGCAGGCGGCCTGGCACTTTCGGCAGCGAAAGCGCGCCGGTCGAAGAAATGATCTGTTTCTCGTCGATTTCAACGCCCGGCAGCGGCACGACATCGGAGCCGGTGGCAATGACTATGCTCTTGGCCGTGAGGCTTTGCTTGCCGCCGTCCGCGGCCGTGACTTCGACTTCGCCCGCCGCCTTGATCGTGCCGGTGCCAAAAAACGGCTTGATCTCATGCTTCTTCAAAAGGAAGCCGACGCCGTTGACGTTTGCCGCGACGGTGTCATCCTTGTGCTTCATCGTCGCC
>JASHSB010000174.1 GCA_030036945.1 Methylovirgula sp.
GGCGCGAAATCGATAATCCGCACCTGCCCGCCGTTGCGGTCGGTAATCGTCGTCTCCAGCACCGCCGTATTGGGCAGATAGTGTTGGCTCGATGCGACGGCGTCACGCACCACGACGTCCATGAAGCCGCGGTCCGGATCGGCGCCATCGACCAGCGCGCAGAACACCGGGTCGTCGTCGAGCCGCGGAAAGCAAAACCAGTTGTGCCGCGCGTTGCGGTCTATCAGACTCGCAACCGCGCAATTGCCGATCACCGCGAGGTCGAGGGTCATGGTGCGACGACCTCCGCGATGCGCTTGAGCCAGGCACGCACTCGTCCGGGCCGTCCGGCGAAGACGCGGGCGACGTCGAGCGCGATTCCGCCGCGCCGCGTCGCGGCACCGAAACCGTCGTGATCGGTCGCATCGTCGCCGACGAAAACCGGCACGCGCCCGGCGAAAGGCTCGGCCTTCATCAGGCAATCGACAGCGCGCGCTTTGGTCACGGCGCGCGGGCGGATCTCGACCGCCATCTTGGCTTCGAGCAATTCGAAGTTGCCCGGATCGCGCGAGGCGAGTTCGGAAGCGACGCGCCGCACGGTCGCCTCATGCGCCGCGGCATTGCGAAAATGCGCGACGATGTTGTGGGCTTTGGGTTCCGTCAGTACACCGGGGCAAGTTTCCTGCAACCGCAGCAGCGTTTCGATCCAATCTTCCGGAACTTTGGTTGCGATCTCGTCGCGCCGGCCGCCCGGCAGGCGCACGATCGCGCCGTGTTCGCCGGCGGCCGGAAGATGAAGAGGGGCGAGCAATTGATCGATGTCGCGGAGATCGCGGCCGCTGATAATGGCGAGCGCGCCGTCGAGCGCCGCGGCGGCTGCCTCGAGATCGCCGACGAGATCGCGCGGCACGACCACGGCGGCCGGGGTCGCTGCAATATCGAGCAGCGTGCCGTCGAGATCGAGAAAAAGCGCCCAATCTCGTTGCGGCACGGGTGGCATCGTCGTGCCGCGTCCAGGGCGGAACGCCGCATCCACCATCGTCCAATCTCCAGAGGTTCGAAACCGCATCGAAGCGCCGCTGGCCGCGCGGATATACATCGATCAAGCGTTAAAATCCAATTTCGATCAAGTTGTTAGGAATGCCGCCGGTCGGGCTGAACGCAGTCGGTGCGGAAGATAACGGAATTAGGCGCGAATCGTTCCGGTCAAGCTCACAAAGGGCGGTTCGCCCCTTGCCCCGTTTGTGTGTCGCCCGTAGAAGCGGACGAAAGGATTTTCGATGAGCGACCCGAAGAAAAGGGCGAAGCTGCCGCGCGGTTTCGTCGATCTCGGCCCAGCCGACATCGCCGCGACCGAGAAAATGCTCGCCGAAATCAAGAAATCCTACGAGCTCTACGGATTCGAAGCGCTTGCGACGCCGCTCGTCGAATATACCGACGCGCTCGGCAAATTCCTGCCGGATCAGGAGCGGCCGAACGAAGGCGTATTTTCGTTTCAGGACGACGACGAGCAATGGCTCTCACTGCGCTACGATCTGACCGCGCCGCTCGCCCGCTATGTGGCGGAAAATTTCGACCGCCTGCCGAAGCCCTATCGCAGCTATCGCGTCGGCCCCGTGTTCCGCAACGAGAAACCGGGGCCGGGACGCTTCCGGCAATTCATGCAATTCGACGCGGACACGGTCGGCACAAGCTCCGTCGCCGCCGACGTCGAACTCTGCATGATGGCCGCCGATACGCTGGAATGGCTCGGCATCAAGCGCGGCGATTATGTGATCAAGGTGAACAGCCGCAAGGTGCTGGATGGCGTGATGGGGGCGATTGGGCTGGGGGGAGAAGAGAATGCTGGGCGTCGGCTGACTGTGCTGCGGGCAATCGACAAATATGATCGCCTAGGCGCTGAAGGAGTGCGCGCGCTTTTGGGCAAAGGTCGCAAAGACGAAAGCGGAGATTTTACAAAAGGTGCCGACCTGCGGCCGGACGCAATCATAAAAGTTTTAGAGCTTTTCTCGATCGTTGATTGGGTAGCTCAATCGAAAAAAGGGAATCCCCCTTTCCAGGCAGGCGTCGATAGCGGAGCAATAGACGATCGCAAGGCTGAGCACATTGGATTTGAAGGTGTCATTGGCGGCGTCAAAGCTGCAGTTGGGTCCTCGTCGACCGGTCTTGATGGTCTCGCTGAATTGAGTCGTATCTGGGTCTTGATACAGTCGGCGGGCTATGATGATGGCCGCATTCGCATCGATCCTTCCGTCGTCCGCGGTCTCGAATATTACACCGGGCCTGTCTTCGAGGCCGATCTCACCTTCGAGACCAAAGACGAAGACGGCCGCACAGTCCGTTTCGGCTCGGTGGGCGGCGGCGGACGTTATGACGGACTCGTCGGCTGCTTTCGCGGCGAGGACGTGCCGGCGACCGGGTTTTCGATCGGCGTCTCGCGCCTCTACGCGGCCTTGAAAGCGATCAACTCGCCCATCGTCAGCGCAAGCGTGCAACGCGGACCTGTTATCGTTCTGGTGCTCGATCAGGGCGAGATCGCGCATTATCAGACATTCGTCACACAATTGCGCAACGCCAACATTGTTGCCGAACTCTATCTCGGCTCATCCGGAATGAACGCGCAGTTGAAATATGCCGACAAGCGCGGCTCGATCTGCGCCATCATCCAGGGTTCGCACGAGCGCGCGAAAGGCGAAGTGGCGATCCGCGATCTCGTGCTCGGCGCGGAACTCGCTGCCTCGACCAAGGATCGTGCCGATTATCTCGATTTGCGCACCCGCGCGCAATTCTCCAGGCCCGAAGCGGAGCTCGTCGAGGCCGTGAAAGAGGTTCTGGCGCGGCACCCTTAGCGTCATTGCGGATGAGCGGCAATGCCGCTCCAAGAACCCTCATCCGGCCTGCTCCGCAGATCACCTTCTCCCGCAAGCAGGAGAAGGATCATCGTCCCGCTTTCAGCAACGCCTTCAAATCCGACGAAGGATCGGCGACGACCTCCGGCGTGATCGGAACCGATCCTTCGAGCAGCCGGCGTGCCAGCATGTGATCGCTCGGCCTGTTGACCGACTCGACGCCGGTGAGCTGCGCGCCGCGAAATCCGAACAGCGAATAGGCGCGCTGCTCGTAAGAGCCGCGCAGGACAATCCGATCGCTCTCATCGAGAAACCCGGCGATCTGCAATTTCAGGTCGCCCTGGTCGCTCCAGAACCACGGCACACGATCGTAACGCGCCGGCTTGCCGGCGATAATCTTGGCGAGCGTGCGCGCTTGATCGGTCGCGTTCTGCACCGATTCCAAGCGCAGCTCGGCGCCATGATGGGTGTTGTAGTGAAACACCGAATCGCCGATCGCAAAAATACTCTCGTCGGCGGTTGCCATCCGCTCGTTCACGCGGATTCCGTTCGGCGCATCGAGGCCGATTGCGCGGGCGAGTTCGTCGCTCGGCCTGAGCCCGATCCCGACAAGGATCATCTCGGCCGGCAACACGCGGCCGTCGGAAGCAAAGACTTCCGCGACTTTGCCGCCGCTGCTTTTGATCGTCGTGATGCCCGTTCCGAAATTGAGCTTCACGCCAAATTTTCGATGCGCGGCGGCAAAAAAAGCCGAAGTTTCGGCCGTCACCGAGCGCGCCATCGGCCGGTCGGCAAGTTCGAACACTTCGACATTGCGGCCCTGCGCCGCCGCGGTCGCCGCGAATTCGAGGCCGATGAAGCCGGCGCCGATGACGACAACGTTCCGGGAGGCTTCGAGCCGTTCACGCAGTACGCGCGCCTCGGCGAGCGTACGCAGCGACAGGACACCATCGAGCGTTGCGCCTTCGATCGGCAATGCACGCTGCACGCCGCCGGTCGCCAACACCAGTTTGGAATATTCGAGGCTCGCGCCGGAAGCGAGACGAACGCGGCGCGAGGCCGGATCGATCTCGACCGCCCGCTCGCCGAGCGCGAGATCGATCTTGTTCTGCGGATAGAACCCGTGGCCGCGCAGCAGAACGCCGTCCTCCTGGGTGGCACGTTTCAGGAATGCTTTGGAAAGCGGCGGGCGCTGATAGGGAAGATCCTTTTCGTCGCCGAGAAGCACGATCTTCTCGGCAAATCCTTCTTCGCGCAGCGAGGCGGCGAGCTGCACGCCGCCATGACCGGCGCCGATGATGACAATCGGGTTCATTCCGCGGTCCTTGGCACGCTCAAAGCAGATGCGGAGAATTTGCGCAATCTTTGCGCGTTTCCTCGCTTCATCAGCAGCGTCGCCCAACCGTCGATGTCGAGACGCCGTATGAGGCGGATCCGTTGCGCGCCGTAGGCGTCGATAACGCCCGGCACGTCGCACAGCAAAAGCCCGGAAAGAATGATCGTGCCCCCCGGCGCCAGGATTTGGCGCAGCGCCGGCGCGAGACTCCGCAGCGGCGCGGCCATAATGTTGGCAAAGACGAGATCGTAGGGAGCACCGTTCCGCAGCGTGGGATGCGCCGCGCCGCGCGCCAGGACCGGCCGCACAAACCCCGCAACGCGATTGCGCTTCGCGTTGGCCTGAGCCGTGGCGACTGCGACCGGATCGATATCGCCGGCTTTCACCGCTAACCGGAACGTCCGTGCCGCTGCGATTGCCAAAATGCCGGTGCCGGTACCAATATCGAGGACGGCACGCGGGCGTCGCCGTTTGGCGACGGCGGCAAGAAGGGACAGACAACCGCGCGTCGAACCATGACGGCCCGTGCCGAAGGCCAGCGCCGCTTCGACTTCGATGCCGATCTCCTGCACGCTGACGGCATCGCGATCATGCTCGCCGTGAATGAGAAAGCGTCCGACGCGCAGTGGCGCAAGTCCGGCCAGCGAATGCGTGACCCAATCGCGCGAGTCGACGCGGTCGAACGATGCTGCCCGCGCGATCTCTGCGCCGGCGACGACCGCGATCAGCATGCGCACCCGCGTTTCTTCCGGCGCCGTTCCAAAATAGGCCTCGACGCCCCAGGATTCCGAACCGCTTCGCTCGAATGCCGCTGCGGCGGTCTCGGCCGGATCGAAACTCTCCACGATAACGTCGACGATGCGCAGCGCCACGGCGGGCATGCACGTCACGCGCATGACGAACGCGGCGTTGTTCGGCGGCAAGGCCTCGAGCATGGCGGCGCGTAACACACCGAGCGGGCAACGGCAATCAAGGCGCGAGGACGCACAGATCCGGAGAAATCCCGCTGCCGGCCGCGCAGTTACCAATATTTGACTTTATCGGGGATAAGATCCGGAAAACTTAGCTTAACGTTTTGCTAACCAACCGGCCGCTCGACGTGCCGGTACCAAAGATGGGAGAGCCGATGTTCCAACTGGTCCGGCGGAACTCGGCGGCGGCGCCGAACGCGGCCAAAGAGGACATCGAAGGCCCCTTCGCCGAGGCGATCGAGGCATTCCCTGCCGTGAGCGCCGTGGCGCTCCCCGCCGGGCGTTTCGGGCGCGCACTGGCGAAACTTACGCGCTGGGTCGAAACGTGCATTCTCGAGGACGCCGTCCTCGTCGCGACGCTTTCCGCCGAGGCGTCCGAAACTTGCGTCAACGTCACTTGGATCTCGCATGATATCCACGAAATGACGCATTCGGCGAAGGCGATCTCTGGCGCCGTCGAAGAACTAGCGATCTCCATCAATGCGCTCGCCGAAAATTCCGCGGTAAGCGCCGAAGGCGCCGACCGCACCCGCCACACGCTGGAAAATTGCGTCACCGACGGGCGCGCCGCGACCGGCGCGATGACCGTGATCGACAACCGCGTGAGCTATATCGGCGATCGGCTGGCGGTACTCGAATCGACGGCCGATCAGATCCGCGGCATGGCCAGCTCGATCGAAGCGATTGCCCGGCAGACCAATCTTCTGGCGCTCAACGCGACGATCGAAGCGGCGCGCGCCGGCGAAATGGGCCGCGGCTTTGCCGTGGTCGCCGGCGAAGTCAAGGCTCTATCCAACCAGACAGGCCGCGTTACCGAGGAAATTCGCAATCGGCTCGGCACGCTGGCGAACGAAATGGCGGAGATCAAGAGTGCCGTGGCCGATAGCCATAGGGCTGTGGGCGACGGGAGCAACATCGTCAACCAGGTGGTCGAACGCGTCGTGTCTACAGGCGATGCGATGGCCGAAGTCGCGCAACGCGCCCGCCATCTTGCCGATCTACTCGAAGATCAGCGTGCCGCGACCTCGGAAATCGCCGGGAGTACGGCAAAGATCGCCGCGAAGATCGGCAAGACCGAAACCGAAATCGGCGCGATTAACAGCCGGCTGGTCGGCTGCGAGCGGCTCGCCGAAACGTCTCGGGAAGGCGAGAAACACAATCATTTCGGTGCCGATATCGCCCGCCTGCCGGCCGAAGCGGCAATCCTTAAGCGCCAACTCGCCCAGATGCTCATCGGCGCAACGCGCCCGACCAAGGTCACGGACGGGCTCGATTGCGAGCGCCTCACCGCGTGCCTGGCGCGTTACCCGGAGCTCCAGCAAAAGGAGGCGGAACTCGTCGGCACGCTGGAACGCGCCGCGGCGAAGGCGCGGGAGCAAGCCCAGCAAGTCGTCGCGTGCATCGAAGCAAAACGCTGGGGTCCGGCTTCCGATGCCTACGAGCTCTGCGAGATGGCGCTCGCCGACGTCACCAACGCCGTGCGCCGAATTCTCGGGAAGCTCAAGGATGCGCCGGACATGGCGAGGTGAGCTGGCGAAAACCTTTCACAACGAAGTTTACTTTTGCGGCGCACCTCATAAATGTTTTAAAGTGTGCATTGGCTCACACGTATTTCTAAAGACCCATGAAGCCCTATATCGCCATCGTTCACAAAGATCCGGGTAGCGCCTATGGCGTCACTTTTCCCGACGCGCCGGGCTGTTTTTCTGCGGCCGACAGCATCGATGAGCTTTTTACGAACGCGGCGGAAGCGATCGCACTTTGGACCGATTCGATGAATGAAGAGGGGCGGACGATTCCCCTATCGTGCGATCTTCCGGAATCGAAACTGGATCCGGAATGGGCGGAAAGTTTTGCGGATGCCGCGCTCGTGATCGCAGTGTCGGCGCCGGCTTCTGCCACGCGAGCGGTCGCCTAATCAATCTTTGGCCGATCCGGCGGCGCGACAGATGTTGCGTATGGTGCCGATGGCTATGTCCTTCTTCAGACGGGGAAGAACGACCATCTTACCTGACGAAGGATCACGGAAATGGTGATGCGATCCTTTCACTCTGACGAGAATCCATCCATCGCGTTCCAGGCGAGCTTTGATATCGCGGCTGTTGGTTAGCATCGGGGGCACGATTCGATGAATCTTCAGTGCCCACCTTAATAATACGATGTCGAGGGTCGGCAACGAGTCATGTCATGAAATTTTCACCGTCGCAATACGGAGCTGCCCCCAACTCACCCCGCCTGCACGAAACTTTCCAGCACCATCTTGCGGCCCGCCTTGTCGAAATCGACGGTCAGCTTGTTGCCGTCGACCGCCGCCACCGTTCCGGTGCCGAACTTGACGTGGAACACCCGTACCCCCTTCGCGAAGGAGGAGCTCGCGGAAGATTTGGCGACGAGTTCGCCTTCGATCAGCAGCGGCCCGCGCCGCGCAGCGCTGTCGCGCCGGCCGCTAGCACCGTCCGTGCCGTCGCGTTCCGCCTCGCTGCGCCGCTGGGCGCGTTGCCAGCCGGGCGTCGCATAGGATGAGCGATAGGTATCCATGTTGGCGAAGCGCGATTGCGCATAATTGCCGTAGGCGTTGCTGGAAGCGTTGTCGATCACTTCGACGTGCTCGGCCGGCATTTCGTCGAGAAAGCGCGACGGCAGCGTCGTCTGCCACAGCCCGTGGATTCTCCGGTTGGTGGCAAAATAGATCTTGGCACGCCGCTTGGCGCGCGTGAGCCCCACATAGGCGAGGCGGCGTTCCTCTTCGAGCCCGGCGCGTCCGGACTCGTCGAGCGAGCGCTGATGCGGGAAAAGCCCTTCTTCCCACCCCGGCAGAAACACGCTGTCGAATTCGAGCCCTTTGGCGGCATGCAGCGTCATGATCGAAACGCGCTCTTCCGAATCCTGATTGTCTGCGTCCATGACGAGCGCGACGTGTTCGAGGAAGGCCGCGAGGCTGGGAAATTCTTCCATGGCGCGGACGAGTTCCTTCAAGTTCTCGAGCCGCCCGGCCGCGTCCGCCGTGCGATCCTTGCGCCACATGTCGGTATAGCCGGATTCCTCCAGGATCATCTCGGTCAGTTCGCCCTGCGGCTTTTCTTCGATCAGCGCCGCCCAACGCGAGAACGCCGCAAGAAGATCGCGCAGCACCTGGCGCTGTTTGGGCTTCAATTCCTCGGTCTCGACCATGCTCCGCGCCGCCTGCATCAGGCTGATGTGTTCGCGCCGCGCGTGATCGTGGAGAAGCTGCAGCGTCGCGTCCCCCAGTCCGCGTTTCGGCACGTTGTAGATCCGCTCGAAGGCGAGATCGTCGTCGGGCTGCGCGACGCAGCGCAGATAGCCGAGCGCGTCACGGATTTCGGCGCGTTCGTAGAACCGCGGCCCGCCGACGACCCGGTATGGTAGGCCCAAGGTGATGAACCGTTCCTCAAATTCGCGCATCTGAAACGAGGCGCGCACCAGAATGGCGATCTCTTCGAGCTTTTCGCCTTTGCGCTGCAAGGATTCGATCTCTTCGCCGATGACGCGCGCTTCTTCCTCGGAATCCCACACGCCGGCGACGGTCGGCTTCTCGCCCGCTTCGCCGTCCGTGAACAGCGTCTTGCCGAGCCGGCTTTCGTTATGCGCGATAAGTGCCGCCGCGACGTCGAGAATATGGCCGGTCGATCGATAGTTGTGCTCCAGGCGGACGACTTGCGCCCCCGGAAAATCCGCCTCGAACCGCAGGATGTTGTCGACGTCCGCGCCGCGCCAGCCATAGATCGACTGATCGTCGTCCCCCACGCAGCAAATGTTGCCGCCGCTCTGCGCCAGCAGCTTCAGCCAAAGATATTGAACCGTGTTAGTATCCTGATACTCATCCACCAGCATATAGCGGAACCGCTCCCGATAGAGCTTCAAGATATCGGGATTGTCGCGAAGCACGCGCAAGGTTTCGAGCAGCAGATCGCCGAAATCGGCGGCGTTCAAAACCTTCAGCCGCTCCTGGTAAAGCTTGTAGAGTTTCGCGCCCTTTCCTTCGGCGAAAGCGGCGGCTTCCCCGCCCGGTACATGGTCGGGTTCGAGACCGCGATTCTTCCAAAGATCGATGTGGTAGGCGAGGGTGCGGGCCGGCCAGCGCTTGTCGTCAATGTTCTCGGCCTGCAGGACCTGCTTCAACAGGCGGATCTGGTCGTCGGTATCGATGATGGTGAACGAGGACTTGAGGCCGGCGAGTTCAGCGTGACGGCGTAGGATCTTGGTGGAGATCGCATGGAACGTGCCGAGCCAAGGCATGCCCTCGGCGACGATTCCGGTGAGCAGGCCGACGCGGTCCCTCATCTCGCGCGCCGCCTTGTTGGTGAAGGTCACCGCGAGGATCTGCCCCGGGAAGGCCCGGCCGGTCGCTAAAATATGGGCGATCCGCGTGGTGAGTACGCGCGTCTTGCCGGTGCCGGCGCCGGACAGGACGAGGACCGGGCCGTCCACGGTTTCGATCGCGGCGCGCTGCTGCGGATTGAGTCCCTCGAGATAGCGCCCTTGGACGCGCGCCCGCGCCGCGATCCCGTCCGGACGTAACGCCGGCGCTTCAAGACCGAAGCCCGAGTCTTCGAAACCGCTCAACTTTCCGGACCTCCGGAGAACAAAAGACGAATCACTAGACCAATGTGGGGTTTTTGCCATCTCCTGTCGACTCGAACACAGCCGTGAAACGGGAACCTTTGCTGTAGGTGCCGATTGATGAGGGCACGTAGGTCGTCCAAGCAAAGCCAGGGCGGCCCTTCCCTCCGGGCAGACCATGGCAACGATGAAAGCCATACGTATTCACGCTTTCGGCGGCCCCGACGTGCTGAAATTCGAAGAGCTTCTGATCCCCGAGCCGGTCGAGGGCGAATTTCTGGTCAAGGTCGAGGCAGCGAGCGTCAACCCAGTCGATTACAAAATTCGCGAGGGAAAATACCGGGCGGTCCAGGCCGACAAACTGCCGCTCGTCATGGGGCGCGACGTGGCGGGGATTGTCGCCACCCTCGGTCCGCAGGCGAACGATCAGCTGAAGGAAGGCGACGCCGTCTATGCGATGCTTGGCTTGGATCGCGGCGGCTATGCCGAATATGCCGTCGTGAAGGCCACGGAGGCGACGCGGCGGCCCGCTTCAGCCGACGCCATTGCCGCCGCCGCCGTGCCGCTTGCCGGACTGACGGCATGGCAGGGGCTATTCCGCTATGGCGAATTGCGAGAGGGGCAGCGCGTCCTCATTTACGGAGGATCAGGCGGCGTCGGCCATTTCGCCATCCAATTCGCCAAGGCAAAGGGCGCGCACGTCATCGCCATCGCTTCCGGCGCGCATCTCGATTTCGTCCGCAGCATCGGCGCCGATGAAGCGATCGACTACCAGAAGCAGCGCTTCGAAGACATCGTTCGCGACGTCGATCTGGTTTACGATCTCATCGCCGGCGAAACCCAGGAACGCTCGTTCGCCGTGCTGAAACGCGGCGGCATTTTGGTTTCGACGCTTGCCGAGCCGGACCAGGAAAAAGCCCGCGCCCATGGGGTCCGGGCGCTGCGCTATACCGTGAACGAGAATGCCGCCGAACTCGACGAAATCGCGCGACTGATCGACGCTGGAAAGGTAAGCCCGAAGGTCAGCAAGGTCTTTTCGCTCGCTGAGGCGGCCGAAGCGCAACAATATCTCGCCGAGGCGCACCCCGAAGGCAAGATCGTGCTGCGCGTGGCCGAGTAGCAACGGCGCACGCGGTTTCGCATCGGCGGCGCCGGGTTCATCTTGCCTCGGCGCCGCCGTCATTCACGTGCGTTTTCTTCGGCCGGTTTTGCGGACGCTCTTGCGCGCCGCGCTTCTGCGAGGCGAACTCCGTTTCGCCGCGGTTTTTCTTGCAGACCTCTTTCGGGCAGAATTCTTTCTGGCCACGCTCTTCCTTCCCTCGCGCCTTGCCAAACCGGTTTCGCCGCGACGTTCCGCGGATTTGGTCTTGCGCAAGTTCTCGCGGTTCGTTCTAGGACTTTCGTATTTTGAGGCGCCGGCTTCGTGCAGAGCGATGGCGATCGCCTGCTTGCGGCTTTTTACTCTGCCGCCGCGCCCGCGCGGGAGTTCGCCATGTTTATACTCGTGCATGACGCGCCCGATGGTATTTTTCTGCGCCTTGGATTCACGTTGCGCCATCTTGGTGCTCCTCGGGAGAATCGCTTCGATACGAAGCTCGCGAGCTTCTCCCACAGTTTTAACGCGTTAATCGTGCTTAAGTTCACCAAGCTCCGGTTGCAACCGAGAATGCCGGCCCGCGCCGACGTTTAACAATTCCATCCTGATCGGCCGAGAAGTGTATGAAGTGTATATTGACGATCGTCGAGTTCGACACGCCACAAGCCGCTCGACCTTGTCCGTTCCGCGAACGTAAGCAAGGCGGGCGCCAGCCATCGGCATTTCCATGACGATCGCGACGCTGGTCATCGCGGCGCTCGCCACGGCGGGCGTTATCGCGCGGCCCTTCCGACTGCCGGAGGCGGTCTGGGCGGTCGGCGGCGCCGTGTTGCTCGTGCTGTTCGACCTTCTGCCGATAGGCGGCGCGGTCGTGGGAATCGCCAAGGGCACCGACGTCTATCTCTTTCTCGCCGGCATGATGCTGCTCGCCGAGCTCGGCCGGCGAGAAGGGCTCTTCGATTGGCTGGCGGAATTCGCCGTTCGCCGCGCCCGCGGTTCAGGCAAGCGGCTTTTCCTGCTCATTTATGGCGTCGGTGTGCTCGTCACCGTATTCTTGTCGAACGATGCGACGGCGGTGGTGCTGACGCCCGCCGTCTATGCCGCCGCCAAGGCGGCCGGCGCGAAGCCGTTGCCTTATCTTTTGATTTGCGCCTTTGTCGCCAATGCCGCGAGTTTCGTGCTGCCGATTTCCAATCCCGCCAATTTGGTGGTCTTCGGCACGCATATGCCGCCGCTCGGCGCATGGCTCCGCGAATTCGCGCCGCCGTCGCTCGCGTCGATCGCTCTGACGTTCGTAGCGTTGCGCGCCCGCCTCGGCACTGCGATCGCCGTCCCGGTACAGGGAGAACCGCTGCCGCAACCGCTAAGCCGCGGCGGGTTGCTCGCCGGACTCGGAATAGCCGCGACCGGCGTCGTTCTGCTCGCCGCCTCGGCGCGCGGCGTGCCGCTCGGCCTGCCCACGTTCTGCGCCGGCTTTGCCGCGGCTGTCCTGGTTCTCAGCCTTAATCGTCAATCGCCTTGGCCGCTACTCGCCGGCATTTCCTGGAGCGTGCTGCCGCTGGTCGCCGGCCTCTTCGTTTTGGTAGAGGCGCTGCGCCACGTCGGCGTCATCGCGGTGCTCGGTCGGTTGGTAAAAGAGGCGGCGGCATATTCCCTCGCTGGGACCGCCTTCAGCGCCGGCGCGATCGTTGCGTTGGTTGCCAACCTCATGAACAATTTGCCGGTCGCGCTGGTCGCCGGATCGAGCTTGGCGCATGCGCCGGGCTCGATCGTCGGCGCCGTGCTGATCGGCGTCGATCTCGGCCCCAATCTGTCGATCACCGGCTCGCTCGCCACGATCCTGTGGCTCATCGCGCTGCGCCGCGAAGGCGAGGCAATCGGCTTTTGGGATTTCTTGAAGCTGGGTGTGATCGTCATGCCGCCGTCACTGCTGGGCGCTTTGGTGGCGCTCATGGTGCGCGGCTGAAGCCTTCATCGACCAGCAAGTCGGTCAGCGCCTCTGGTTCTACCTTGACCGTGCCGGAGAACGGATGGTCGATTGCCACCACAATCAATAGCTCCGCGAAGATCAGCACGGAGAGCAGCCCCATCATGATGCTCTGCGCGCGCAGGTTCTTCGCGCCGAAGAACAAAGCGAAGGTGATCGTCACGGCGGCGCCTCCAAAGAGAACGACCCATACGATGCCGGGAACGAACCCTTCGGCGGCGAGAAGCCTGGCGCGCCGCGCCTCCGTGAGCACATCGAGCTGGTAGAATAGTTCCGACGCGAGCGCGGCGTCGCGCTGTTCGCCGTTGGCGGCGGTCATCAGCGTAGTATAGATCAATTCGAGGGCCTCGTGCGCCGGCTTGCTCCGCTGGCCGCGTTCCATCGCCGACCACTCGTCGGAGACGACGAGTTGGAGATAATTGCCGAGCGAGCTGCGCAGCGCCATTCCGGGCGGACCGGAGATCCCGTACGAAAGATGATAAAGGGCCGCCGCCGCGCCCGCTTCCTTCGCGACCGTCGCCTCGGCGTCGCTGTATTTCTGCCAGACTAGAATGATCGCAAAGGCGAGGAACACGGCATACAACACGCCGACCGTCGCGAATTTGAAGCCGCCGACTTCGTTGTTGGATGTGAGCTTGTCGAGCGCGACGTAGTGGCGCACGAGCGGCGGCCCGCACATGGACACAAGCGTCGTCAGGCCGACGAGAATTAAGCCCGATACCCAGAGCGGCTGGCTGGTTAAGTAGAGGATCATGGTCCGAGGGCCGAGCGGCGGATGCGCTACTTATGCAACGGCAAGCCAGATAGGCAAGTCTGGCAGCCGGCACTGTTCCTCTGCGACAGGAATTCGGAAAGAGCCGATCAGCGCTAAATTTCTGATTTTCTTGGAGCGGGCGAAGGGATTCGAACCCTCGACCCCAACCTTGGCAAGGTTGTGCTCTACCCCTGAGCTACACCCGCGTCCGCGCGGCCGTGCCGCGCGGGGTTTATGCCGCAAACCCTATCGCATTGCAAATGCAGGCCCGCACGGGAGACTTGGAATACGCATCGGATTGTTAACGGTTGCGATTTGCCGGCCGCGCCTCCATTTTCCCTGCTGCGGACGCATGGCGGCGCCCGGAAGTATGAGGAGAGAACGCGCCATGGCGCAACCGGCGGAACGGCCGATCAAGAGCGATGCGACGGGTAAAGCGACGGCGACGGCGACGTTCGCCGCTGACGTTCTTAGCGAATCCGCCCATCAGCCGGTGCTTGTCGATTTCTGGGCGCCTTGGTGCGAGCCTTGCAAGCAATTGCGCCCGGCGCTCGAAAACGTCGTGAAAGCGGCGAGCGGCAAGATCAAGCTCGTCACCATGAACATCGACGAGCATCCTGAGATCGCCGGCCGGCTCGGGGTGCGCTCCATTCCCGCCGTCATCGCCTTCCAAAAATCGCAGCCGATCGACGGTTTCGTCGGGGTGTTGCCGGAGAGCCAGATCCGCGGCTTCGTCGAGCGGCTGATCGGGCCGCTCGGCAACGAGGACGCGCGCGCCACGGCCGAAGCGGCGCTGGCAAGCGGCGACGCGGCCGGTGCGGCGGAAAAGTTCGCCGCGCTGCTCGGCGACGATCCCGGCGATCTCGCCGCCTTGGGCGGCCTGATCAAAAGTTCCGTCGCTCTGGGGGAACTGGTGACCGCCGAAAATCTCCTGAAGCAGATTCCCTCGGGAGCGGAAAACGATCTGTCGATAGCGCCGGCGCGCGCCGCGCTCGAAAACGCGCGGCGGGCCGCGTCCGTGGGCGACGTCACCGAACTCGAACGCCGCGTCGCGGCGGAACAAAATGATCATCAAGCCCGTTTGGACCTTGCGGTGGCGTTGAATGCGCGCGGCAGGCGCGAAGAAGCGGCGGATACGCTGCTCGAAATCATCAAGCGCGACCGCGCCTGGGCCGACGGCGCCGCCCGCAAGCAATTGCTGCAATTCTTCGAAGCGTGGGGCAATATGGATCCCGTGACGATCGCCGTGCGCCGCAAGCTTTCGACGCTGCTTTTCTCTTGAGAGAAGCCGAGCCGATGAGGGATGAAGGAATGAGCGCCACCGGCCTCTTGCACGCTGAGATGCCCGAGATCATTCCGGTCTTTCCGCTTGCCGGCGCGCTTCTCCTGCCGCGCGCCCGCATCCCGCTCAACATTTTCGAGCCGCGCTATTTTGCAATGGTGGAGGATGCCTTGCGCGGCGACCGGATTATCGGCTTGATCCAACCCGCAACCGAGGAAGCCGAGATGCCGGCCCTTTTATCGGTCGGCTGCGCCGGGCGGCTCACCCAATTTGCCGAGACCGGCGATGGCCGCTATCTCGTGACGCTTACCGGCATCGCCCGCTTTCGTATCGTCGAAGAGATCGCCGCGGCGACTGCGTATCGTCAATGCCGCGTCGCGTTTTCGGATTTCCAATCGGACTTTACGCCGTGCGACGGCGAAGAAGCTGTCGACCGTGCCAGTCTACTCGAGACCTTGCGCCAATTCGCCGACGCCAACGACCTGCAGATTGATTGGCGGAGCATTCGCGAGGCGCCGAACGAGGCACTCGTCAATGCGCTGTCGATGATGAGTCCGTACGGACCGAAAGAGAAACAGGCGCTGCTGGAGGCGTCAAGCCTCAAACGCCGCGCCGAGGTTCTCGTCGCCATCACCGAAGTCGAGCTGGCCCGCGGTAAGCGGGCGCCGACGCTGCTGCAATAACCAACCCGGGGAAAGCGCCATGGCCGACAAGGATCGTAAGCAGAGTGACCCGGAAGCTTCGCGGATCGATCCGCGGCTTCTCGAAATTCTCGTTTGCCCGCTTACCAAGACGACGCTCGAATACGACGCCAAACGGCAGGAATTGATTTCCCGCGCCGCCAAGCTCGCCTATCCCATTCGCGACGGGATTCCCATCATGCTGCCGGAAGAGGCGCGCCCGCTTGAGGACTGAAGCGCGCCGAATGCCGAGCGCCGTCGACAATCTCCTGGCGATTCTCGATCTCGAAAGGATCGAGCACAATATTTTCCGCGGCCATAGTCCGCAGGTCGGCTGGCAACGCGTCTTCGGCGGGCTCGTCATCGCCCAAGCGCTGGTCGCGGCGGCGCGCACTGTCGAAAGCCGCGCCCCGCATTCGCTTCACGCCTATTTCCTGCTGGCCGGCGATCCTTCGGTGCCGATTGTCTACGAGGTCGATCGTATCCGCGACGGCGGCAGCTTCACGACCCGCCGCTGCATCGCTATTCAGCATGGACGGGCGATTTTTGCCCTTTCTGCCTCTTTTCAGATCAGCGAACATGGGCTTGACCATGCCCTTTCCATGCCGAACGTGCCTGCGCCGGAAGACTTACCCAGCGAAACCGAACTCTATGCCCAATTCGGGGGCATGTTTCCCGAGCCAATGCGCCGCTGGTTCGCGCAAGAGCGGCCGATCGAGATCCGCCCCGTCGATCTCGCTCATTACCTGGGGCAAAAGCGTTCCGCACCCGTCCAGTACGTATGGCTGCGGGCCAGCGGCTCGCTTCCCGACGATCCCGCCTTGCACCGCGCCGTCCTCGCCTACCTCTCCGACATGACGCTCCTGGACAGTGCGTTGGTGGCGCATGGCCGCACCATCTTCGAGCCGGATTTGCAGGTCGCGAGCCTCGATCACGCGCTGTGGTTTCACCGACCTTTCCGCGCCGACGAATGGCTGCTCTATGCGCAGGATAGTCCCAATTCCGGCGGCGCGCGCGCCCTAACGCGCGGCCTGATCTATGGTCGTGACGGCAGTCTCGTCGCGTCGGTCGCGCAGGAAGGCCTGATCCGCATCCGCCGCCAGTCGGCCTGAGATCCGGTTCGCTCCCCATAAATCCGCGGACGAGCGCGGAAACTTCCTCCCTGTGGATCGCTGGCCCATGGCTTGCTTTCGGGGGTCGTGACCGCGCCGGCCCGCGTTCCGCGTGGATCGGGCCGGCATGGTTGCGATCGAGGCGATCCGGTTTACCGCGTACCGCCCATCCATCGGCAAGACGAAGACAGCGATGGACCCGAAGCACTCGGACTCCCGACAAAACCTAGGCGCTGTCGCTTGCCGCTCGGTTAAGCGTTTGATCCGGATCTGCGCTCCTTGGAGGACCCAATGAAAATTGTGACGGCGATCATCAAACCGTTCAAGCTCGACGAAGTAAGAGAGGCGCTCACCACGCTCGGCGTGCATGGCATGACGGTGAGCGAAGTCAAGGGCTATGGGCGCCAGAAAGGCCACACGGAAATCTACCGCGGGGCCGAATATGCCGTGAACTTCCTTCCCAAACTCAAGATCGAAGTCGCGATATCCGACGAACTCGTCGATCGCACCATTGCCGCGATTACCGCGGCGGCGCGTACCGGCGAGATCGGCGACGGAAAGATCTTCGTCAGCCCGCTCGACGAAGTGGTGCGCATCCGTACCGGCGAAAAAGGCACCGACGCCATCTAGCCTCAACCGAGATCATTAGGAGACAGAAATGAGTTCGATCCCGTCGTGCAGGGCGCCCCTTGTCTCGGCCGAAAAAAACGGCGCGAAGTGCTTCCTGTTTGCCGCCATTCTTTGCGGCGGCCTCGCTGCCAGCGCTTTTTCCGCCGGCAGCGGCGCTTACGCGCAGACACCTTCGCCGACGGCGCCCGCTGCGGCTCCGGCGGCAACGGCAATGGCTCCGGCGGCACCGGCTGCC
>JASHSB010000175.1 GCA_030036945.1 Methylovirgula sp.
GACGGCGGCGGCGTCCGCTTCGATATCGACCCGTTCCGCAAACATTGTCTCTTGAACGGCCTCGACGATATCGGCCTCAGCCTGAAGAAAGCCGAGAAGATCGAACGGTTCGAAGCCAAGGCCAAGGTCGAGCGGCCGTGGCACTGACGCCGCCGCCTTGATTGTCTTCGGCGCACCCGAAGAGGCCTTCGTCGCGCAGACCTAGAAAGTGATCCGCGCGGTGGCGACGACGTTGTTTTGGGTAACCGGATTCTGCGTCACCGCGATCTGATAGCCGACGCCGAAGATCAAATTCATCGCTCGGGTCGGGCTGTCTTGGCCGATCTTGAAACGCCCGAAGATGATGCCCGGGGTTAGCAAGACCTGGCTTAGATTGGCGTGCTCTCCATTCGGCCAGTACTCGTAATTGACCTCGAGTTCCGGCCAAAAATACTGCATGAAATGAACCTGGAAGGTGGTGTTCCAAAGTATTGGATCGCCGTAGTTGGCCATATTCACTTGCGGCGTGTCGCCCGGCGAATAGAGCGCGCTGACCGGAATTTGCACGCTCAGCGTAGACTGAATGTCAAAGTCGCCCCAGCCCTTGCCAACCGCGAGCGTCGGCTGCGCGGTAAGGACATTGTTCGAAATTTTTGCCGGCGTGCCGAGCGGGTCTGCCATCTGAAAGAAGCCGGTAAAGATGAAATCGCCGTTTTGCTGGTTGGCGGCAAGGAACCGATATTTGACAAGAAACGCCGGCCAATCCCCCCAACCTTGCGCACTTCCCTTCGGCCCGCTGGCCGATTCGTAAGGCGGAGTCGCCAAAATAACTTCCAAAGGCCATGCCGGGATGAATTCCACCCTCGCACCGCCGGGGCCACCGTAATTGAAGATGTGCTGGCCGTTTCCCTGGCTACCGGTCCCGTTTTCCTGGTCATAGAAATCGAACCGAAACTCTTGTTCGAGGCGCGGCGTGACGGTCACGAGCGGCGTCATCCAACTTGGTTGCGCCGCCTGGGTGGCCGAAACCATGTCGAGCCAAGAAGCGAAAGGCGAACCGGAAAATACATATCCATTCGCCGGAAGCGACTGAGCGAAGGCGCATGCGGGCGAAAGCATCGCCGCCGCTGCGATGAGCGACCGAATTTTCAAAGAACACGCCCCCAACTTAGTGCCTGATGCTGTATCTGTTGAGACATAGCTTAGGTCAACGGCGTATTCTTGCGGCGGCCGATTTCCGCGAGCTGTGTGAGATCGCGGCAACAGAATAAATCTATGGAATAACTAGTTTAAGAGGCCAATCATCCGATCGGGGACGACAATAAACGGGGCGCTCATCAAATCCCGCCCGCAGCTTCGCCGACTGCGATTCCCTGAAGAGCAGACAAGTATCGTCGGCGGACCGGAAGACGGGGCAATTCCATCGTCACGCCATTGTGGACTTTCGGGCGTCGTTGCTCGACTTGCCGTTTTACCGGCAACGCCTGGTCATTACGAAACGGTATGTGGGCCGCGCTTGACGCGGCTGCTGCCCTCCCTTAGGAAATCGCCTCCGATTTCCCGTGAGCCGAAAATCATGACGCGCCGCTGCGAACTGACCGGCAAGTCCGTGCAGACTGGACATAAAGTCAGCCATTCGAACCACAAGACGAATACGCGTTTCCTGCCCAATCTCAAACGGGCGACGCTGATTTCCGAAATCTTGAGCCGCCGCGTGCGGCTGCGCGTCACTGTCGCGGCGCTGCGCTCGATCGAACATCGCGGCGGATTCGACGCCTTTCTCTTAAAGGCGCGCGACAGCGAACTCTCGCCGGGCGCATTGGCGCTAAAGCGCGAGATCTTGAAGAAGCAGGCGGGCGCTTGATTTCCCTAGCCCCATTCGCTTCGCGCCTGGGGCGGGGGGTGCCCCATCAGTGCAACGTCACCGGCCGACGCTCCGCTTTCGGCGGCAGCGCGGGCTCCGCCTTCTCGTCGAAAAGCTCGGCCAGTTTCTCGGTCATCGCGCCGCCGAGTTCTTCCGCATCGACGATCGTCACCGCTCGCCGATAATAGCGCGTCACGTCGTGGCCGATGCCGATGGCGATCAATTCGATCGGCGAATGCGTTTCGATCTCTTCGATCACCTGCCGCAAATGGCGTTCGAGGTAATTGCCGGGATTGGCGGAGAGTGTCGAATCGTCGACCGGCGCGCCGTCCGAAATCATCATCAGGATACGCCGCTGCTCCGGCCGGCCAAGCAAGCGGCGATGCGCCCAATCGAGCGCCTCGCCGTCGATGTTCTCCTTGAGCAGGCCTTCGCGCATCATCAAGCCGAGGTTCTTGCGAGCGCGGCGCCAAGGCGCGTCGGCGGCTTTGTAGATGATATGGCGCAGATCGTTGAGCCGGCCGGGCGAAACGGGCTTGCCGGCCTGCAGCCATACTTCGCGCGATTGGCCGCCCTTCCAGGCGCGCGTCGTAAAGCCCAGAATCTCGACCTTGACGCCGCAGCGCTCCAGCGTGCGGGCAAGGATGTCGGCGCAGGTCGCCGCGACCGTAATCGGCCGGCCGCGCATCGAGCCGGAATTGTCAAGCAGCAACGTGACGACCGTGTCGCGGAAGTTGGTGTCCTTCTCGCGCTTGAAAGAGAGCGGCTGCTGCGGATCGATAATGATCCGCGACAGCCGCGTCGGATCGAGCAGGCCCTCTTCCAGGTCGAATTCCCACGAACGACTTTGCTGCGCCATCAGCCGACGTTGCAGGCGATTGGCGAGACGCGCCACGATCGAGGAAAGATTCTGCAATTGTTTGTCGAGGTAGGCGCGCAACCGATCGAGTTCTTCCGGTTCGCAAAGCGCTTCGGCGGCGACGACCTCGTCGAACTTCTTGGTGAAGGCGCGGTAGTCGACGCTGCGCTGGTCGGCGTGTCCTTTGCCCGGCAGACGGCGCGCCTCGCCGGGCCGATCGCCCTCGCCGCCCTCGCCTTCCTCCTCGGCTTCAAATTCGCCGGCCGCGGCGTCGCT
>JASHSB010000176.1 GCA_030036945.1 Methylovirgula sp.
GAGGGCGGCGACGCCGCTTTAGGTGAATTGTAGCTTTAACCTTCCCATATAGCTTCGGAAGCTTCACCCGCTAAGATCAAGCTGCTCGTCGATCATGAGGCGCCTGTGACGACCACTTCGAAGACTCCCCTCCTCGACACGATTCATACTCCGGCGGATTTGCGCCGGCTCCCGGAGAGCGATCTCGCCCAAGTCGCCGCGGAGCTGCGGCACGAGACGATCGACGCCGTCTCCGTCACGGGCGGTCATCTCGGCGCCGGGCTCGGCGTCATCGAGCTTACCGTGGCGCTGCATTACGTCTTCGATACGCCCCGCGACCGGCTGATCTGGGACGTCGGGCATCAATCCTATCCGCACAAGATTCTGACCGGGCGGCGCGATCGCATCCGCACTTTGCGCAAAGGCGGCGGCCTTTCCGGCTTCACCAAGCGAACCGAAAGCGAATACGACCCGTTCGGCGCGGCGCATTCCTCGACGTCGATCTCGGCAGGCCTCGGCATGGCGGTGGCGAGCGTGCTCGCCGAAAAGCCCGTCAATGTGGTCGCGGTGATCGGCGACGGCGCCATGTCTGCCGGCATGGCCTACGAGGCGATGAACAATGCCGGCGCGATGCATTCGCGGCTGATCATTATTTTGAATGACAACGATATGTCGATTGCGCCGCCATCCGGCGCGCTGGCCAACTATCTCGCCCGTCTCGTCTCGGGCGGCGCCTACCGCAGCGTCCGTGAGACCGCCAAGCAGCTCGGCAAACATCTGCCGAAGTTCATCTACGAGCGGGCCCGCAAGACCGAGGAGTTCGCCCGCAATTTTTGGGTCGGCGGCACGATGTTCGAGGAGCTCGGCATTTATTACGTCGGGCCGATCGACGGGCATAACATCGATCACCTCCTGCCGGTATTGAAGAACGTTCGCGACGCCAAGGGCGGTCCGATCCTCGTCCATGTGGTGACCCAGAAGGGCAAGGGCTACGGCCCGGCCGAGGCCGCCAAGGACAAACATCACGCGGTCAATATGTTCGACGTGGTGACCGGCACGCAGGTCAAACCAAAGGCCAATGCGCCGAGCTACACGCGCGTCTTTGCCGACGCTTTGATCAAGGAGGCGGAACGCGACGACAAGATCGTGGCGCTCACCGCCGCCATGCCGTCCGGCACCGGACTCGATCTTTTCGAGAAAGTGTTTCCGCAGCGCACCTTCGACGTCGGCATCGCCGAACAGCACGCGGTGACGTTCGCGGGCGGTCTGGCGACCGAAGGGTTCAAGCCCTTCTGCGCAATCTATTCGACCTTCCTGCAGCGCGCCTACGATCAGGTCGTCCACGATATCGCCATCCAGCATCTGCCGGTGCGCTTCGCGCTCGATCGCGCTGGTCTCGTCGGCGCCGACGGGGCGACGCATGCAGGCTCGTTCGACGTTTGTTATCTCGGCATCCTACCGGGCTTCGTTGTCATGGCGGCGGCCAACGAGGCGGAGCTCGTCCACATGGTGGCGACGGCCGCCGCCTATAACGAGGGACCGATCGCCTTCCGTTATCCGCGCGGCGAAGGAGTTGGCATCGAATTGCCGGAGCGCGGCGAAATCCTGCCGATCGGCCGCGGCCGTATCGTGCGAGAAGGCGGCAAGGTCGCGATCTTATCGCTCGGCACCCGACTCGCGGCGGCGCTGAAAGCGGCGGAAGATCTCGCCGCCTACGGCGTCTCGACGACGGTGGCGGATGCGCGCTTCGCCAAGCCGCTCGACCTCGAGCTCCTCTTTCAGCTTGCCGTCAATCACGAGATCCTGGTCACCATCGAGGAAGGCTCGATCGGCGGCTTCGGCGCGTTCGTGACGCAGGCCATCCTCGAAGAGGGCTTGCTCGACGGTCGCCGCGCGCACGGCCTGAAGCTGCGCTCGATGGTGCTGCCCGACGTCTTCATGGATCACGACAAGCCCGAGAAGATGTACGAGAAGGCCGGGCTCGACGCAAAAGGCATCGTCGCCAAAGTGCTCGAAACGCTCGGCCGCAGCAAGGACGCCACGCAGGTCCTGATCGCCTGAGCCGCGGCAGATTCTAGCGACGGCTCAACCGACGCAATCGATCAGCCGTTCGAGCGAATGGTCCAAAGCCTTGTTGAGCCGCGCAGTCTCGCTCCGACCCAGCAGAGCCGCGACGCGCGCCTGCGCCTTGCGCCATAAGGGATAGGCGATCGGGACGACGGCGCGCCCCGCGTCCGTGAGATAAATCAATCGGCGGCGCCGATCTCCCAGATCCTCAAAGACCCGCAGCAGCCCGCGTTCAAGCAACGGCTTTAGATTGCGCGTCAGCGTCGTCGGGTCGGTGACCAGGGCTTCCGCCAGCGTGCCGATCGAAAGCCCCCGCCCTTCGATCAGTTGGACGAGGAGACTGAACTGCGCGATGGTGACGCCCGCCGGTTCGAGCGTCTGATCGTAGATCTGCGTGACCCGCCGCGTCGTCTTGCGAAGCCGCAGACAAATGCACCTGGCGATCTCATCGGCCGGCGAAGGTTTGCTCATTCCGTAAATCTCCCGCGGCGGCACATCCCGGTTTCAATCACCGCTTATACAGCTAATTTCTACCATAGGCTCCTCCCCGCCGACGGCATGTCCGGCTCTTGACCATGGCATATTATATGTATATACATATAATGTCGATTGGAACAAGGTGCATGGGAACGCTGGCCGATCATCCAACCGTGAAAAGCTTTCGCGCGCGCATCGCCGCAGGCGCCGTGCCGAAGCCGCCGCAAATTCTCGATGCCGAATGGCTGAGAAGCGTATGTCTCGACGCCGGCGCGGACGATGTCGGCTTCGTCTCGATCGACAGTGCGGATATTGCCGCTCAAAAGCCGGAAATTCTCGCCGCCTTCCCCGCGACGCAGGCCTTGATCAGCTTTATCTGCCGGATGAACCGCGAAAACATTCGCGCGCCCGCGCGCTCGATCGCCAATGTCGAACTCCATCATACGGGCGAGGAAATCAACGATGTCGCGCGACGCGTCGTCTCGGCGCTGCAAGACGCCGGGGTGCGTGCGCTTAACGGAGCACCCACGGGCTTTCCGATGGAAGCGGACCGCTGGGGCGCCGACAAGATGTGGGTCGTGTCGCATAAGCCTGTGGCCGTCGCCGCGGGACTCGGCCGAATGGGCATCCATCGCAACGTCATTCATCCGAAGTTCGGCAGTTTCATCCTGCTCGGCACGGTTCTCGTCGATGCCGAGGTTTCCGCCCACGGCAAACCTCTCGACTACAATCCCTGCCTTTCCTGCAAGCTTTGCGTCGCGGCCTGTCCGACGGGCGCCATCCGCCCCGACGGCGCTTTCAATTTCTCGGCCTGCTACACGCATAACTACCGCGAGTTCATGAGCGGTTTTGGCGATTGGGTCGAGACGATCGCGGAAAGCCAGAGCGCAAAGGATTATCGCGGCAAAGTATCGGACGCCGAAACCGTCTCTATGTGGCAGAGCCTGTCGTTCGGCGCCAATTACAAAGCCGCCTATTGCTTGGCGGTTTGTCCCGCCGGCGAAGACGTGATCGGGCCATTCCTGGCCGACCGCAAGCAGTTCACGCAGGATGTCGTCGAGCCCCTGCGCGCCAAAGAAGAGACGATCTACGTGACGCCCGGCTCCGACGCCGAGACCTACGTCCCGCGTCATTTTCCGCACAAGAAGATCAAGCGTGTGGCGAACGGCCTGTCGCGCCAAACGTCGATCCGCGCCTTTCTCAACGGCCTGCCACGGGTCTTTCAACGCGGCCGCGCCAAGGATCTCAATGCCACCTATCATTTCACCTTCACCGGCCGCGAGAATGCGCAGGTGACAATCGTGATCGCAAATAGGACGCTGCGGGTGGCGGATGGACACGAAGGCAAGCCGGACTTGCGCATGACGGCAGATAGCGAGACGTGGCTGCGCTTTCTGCGCAAGGAAGCGAACCTGCCTTGGGCGCTCCTGCGGCGCCGGATCCGCATCAAAGGCTCGCCGCGGCTTCTTTTGGCCTTCGGCCGCTGTTTTCCCTCCTGATCGCCCACCACACTGATCCCCGCGTCCTGAACTCTCCCGTTTCGTTGTGTTGTGCTGGCATTGCTTTTATATCTCCAAAATTCCTGACGGCTCGACGATCGCCTCGGATGTCGCCAAAGGACAGGCTGTCGAATCATGCCCCGTCAACGTGCCGACCTCCCTCTCGTCGAACGCGGCTTTTTCGAAAACCGCATCAAGGCGCGGGAGGCGATCGCCGCGGGTCTCCTGTGCATCGACGCCAAGCCGTTGCGAAAACGCGCCGAACCGATCAGCGCGGACGGCAATCGCGAAATTCTGATCGGCGCGCAACGCTGATGCGCGTGCCCTTTTCGATCGCCCGTCTCGGCCGACGCGGCGAAGGAATCGCGCAAGGCGCGGACGGCCCGATCTACGTGCCCTACGCGCTGCCCGGCGACACGATCCTTGCCGACGTCGAGGGCGCGCGCGGCAGGCTCGTTGAAATCGTCGCACCAAGCCCCGAAAGGATCGCGCCTTTCTGTATCTATTTCGGCGCCTGCGGCGGCTGCGCGGTGCAGGCGCTTGCCCCCAAACCCTATGCCGAGTGGAAGCGCGGTCTCGTTGTCGGCGCGCTGCGCCATGCCGGCTTGGGGCCGGCGGTCGCCGATCTCGTCGATGCGCATGGGCTGGGACGCCGGCGCGCCACGTTCCACGCGCAGTTCGAGGCAGGCAAGGCGCACATTGGCTTCATGCGGGCTCGCGCCCACGAACTTATCGATCTCGATTTTTGTCCGATCCTCGCGCCGCAGATGAAGGGTGCGCTTGCCGCCGCGCATGCGGTTGCCGCGGCGCTGCGGGCGGGGGAAAAGCCGCTCGACATCCTTGTCACGGCTTCGCTGTCCGGGCTCGATGTCGATGTCAAAGGCCATGGCCGGCTCGGCGCGGCGGAAACGCAGGCCCTAACGAAGGTCGCCGAATCGCACGATCTGGCGCGCCTCTCCAGCGATCGCCTCGTTGTCGTCGCGCGGCGCGCCCCGGTCGTGAAAACAGGCAGAGCCGAAGTTGCGCCGCCGCCCGGCGCGTTTTTGCAGGCGACGGAAGCGGGCGAAGTGGCGCTATCGGCCGAGGTTTGCGAAGCGCTCGTGGGGAGCCGCCGGATCGCCGATCTCTTCGCCGGAATAGGCACGTTCAGCCTGCCCCTGGCGGAGCGTGCTCCGGTTTGCGCCGTCGATAACGACGAAGCCGCGCTGGCCGCCCTCGACAAAGCGGCGCGAAGCACGATGGGTTTGCGGCCGATCGTGATCGAGACGCGCGATCTTTTCCGCCGCCCGCTCGGCAAAGAGGAACTTGATCGATTCGACGCCATATTGTTCGATCCGCCGCGCGCAGGCGCCGAGGCCCAGGCGCGTGCGCTCGCCCAATCCGCCGTCCCGCGCGTCGTTGCCATATCCTGTAATCCGCAAACCTTTGCGCGCGACGCGGCGTTATTGGTTGCTGGCGGCTACCGGCTTCGAACGGTTACCCCTTTCGACCAGTTCCGCCATTCGCCGCATCTCGAATGCGTGGGAATTTTTCGGCGCGAATCGAAGAAGCCGCGCCGGCCACTCCTCGGCTGAGCGGCGCCGTCGCCGCCCGGCAGCGCATAAATTGATCGATTTAAGTCCTTCTCTGGAATAGGATTTCAAAATCGCGAATGTGGTGTTGCATGGGTCTTTCCCGCGTACAAGGGATGGGTAAGAAGATCGCCCTGTTCTCTTGCCACGCGAGCGAGGTGCGCGTCCGTCGCGTACCTATCTGCCCCATGCAGGTAATTGGAGATAGAAGGCATTGATGGTTCCCAACGAGGCGGTTCACAAATTGCCGTTCATCGACATACCCGAGCGGCTCGCGGCTATCGTCGGCCGTGCCAACGTGCTGGTCGATCCGGCCGACAGCGCCGCTTATCTCGTCGAGCCGCGCGATCTTTTCAAAGGCCGGGCGCTTTGTGTCGTCAGACCCGGCTCGACGGAGGAAGTCGCGGCGATCGTCGGATTTTGCGCGCAAACCGACACCAAGATCGTGCCGCAAGGCGGCAACACCGGCCTCGTCGGCGGCCAGACCCCGTCCGAGCGCGGCGACGAAATCGTCCTTTCGCTGCGCCGCCTGGACAGACTGCGCGAGATCGATCTTTCTTCGAACACGCTGACGGTCGAAGCCGGCATGGCTCTCGCGCGCGTGCGCGCCGAAGCCGAAAAGACCGACCGACTGTTTCCTCTCTCGCTTCCCGCCGCGACCGCCTGCACGATCGGCGGCAATCTGGCGACCAACGCGGGAGGAACGGCGGCCATCGCCTACGGTACGACGCGCGATCTCGTCTTGGGACTCGAAGTCGTGCTCGCCGACGGCCGCGTCCTGTCGGACCTCTCCAAGCTCAAAAAGAACAACACCGGCTACGACCTGAAGAACCTCTTCATCGGCTCGGAAGGAACGCTGGGAATTATTACCGCGGCGGTGTTGAAGCTATATCCGCGCCCGCACGCGATCGCGGCCGCTTTCGTCGGGCTTGCCGGGCCGCGCGAGGCTCTGCGGTTTCTCGATTTCGCCCGCGCAAGGCTCGATTACGAACTGAAAAGTTTTGAACTTATCCCGCGCATCGCGCTGGATTTCGTGCTCGCGCACGGCAAAGCGGTAGGCGATCCCCTGCCCGCACCCGCGCCTTGCTACGTGCTCCTCGAAGTCGCCGGACCAAGCCAAGAGATCGAGGCGCGCCTCGGCGCGCTCCTCCAGTCGGCCAAGGACCGCGGCATCATCGAAGACGCGACGACCGACCCCGCGGAGCGCGAGCTCTTCTGGCGCATCCGTTCGCAGATCTCCGAGGTGCAGGCGCAGGAAGGCGGCTCGATCAAACATGACGTGTCGGTTCCGATCGCCGACGTGCCGGCATTTCTCGAAGCGGTCGAGCGGGCAGTGGGCGAGCGCATTCCCGGTGCGCAGCTCGTCGCCTTCGGGCATCTCGGCGACGGCAATATCCATTGCAACGTCTCGCAACCAGTGGGCGCCGACAAGGCCGCGTTTCTGGCGCGCTGGGACGAGGTCAACGACATCGTGCACGGCATCGTCGCCGCGCACGGCGGCTCGATTTCGGCCGAACACGGGATCGGGCGCATGAAACGCGCCCTGCTGCCGCGCGTCAAAGATCCGGTCGCGCTCGACGTGATGCGGGCACTGAAGCGGACGCTCGATCCGCAGGGAATCCTCAATCCCGGCAAGGTGCTGTAGCGCGCCAATCCCAGCGATTTGCTCGCAGCCTCCGGCCTGCCGCCGTTACTAACCGCTTCAAACGCCCCTGCCGCCGTTTGGGCGCCTATGGTGTCCTTGTCTGCTTCGACGATGCGCGGATCGGCGATCGTTCGGACGCCGACGGCGAGGAACGCGCAACGAACCGAACGAGGAGGATTACAATGAACGTCCTTTCGTCTCTTTCCGGCGGAAAGCTTACGCTCGCCGCGACCGGCTTGCTGGCGAACCTCGGTGGTTTCGCTGTGGTGAATCAGAATTCCGCATCGGAAGCGATATCGATCTCGGGCACATTCGATTGCACCTATGTGAAGAAGAATGTGACTGCGATCGGCGCGCCGGCGCAGGCTCACATTCTGTTGCTGGACGTTTGCCGCGGCAAGAACGCCAGCAAAGGGCCGACGGATTACATGAATGGCGCATCGGTCCAGAATCAGGAAATCCTCGACCTTAGCCAAGGCAATGGACCGCAAGGCGGTTATTCCACATTCAGCAAGGGCGCCGACAGCGTTCGTGTCCGTTATCAGGGCCAGGTCGTGACGACGCTCAATGCCAACAAGACGCCGAACACGACCTTCAAGGGTGACTGGACTCTCGTCACAGGCGCGGGGAAGTACGCCGGGACCAGCGGCGGCAGTACTTATTCCGGAAAAGCGGTCTCGAAGGACGCCGTGCAAATCGACTGGACGGGTTCCTATTCAACCGAAGGCCAGTCCGCGGCCGCCGCCAAATGAACACAGAGGACGGCACCGCGAAATCCGCGATACCGCCAGTTCGTCGTCGTGCATTCGTGTTTCCCGATGTCTCGGAGAAGAAAGATGGCAAAGCCGGACGTTTTTCCGTCAGCGCCGCACGCCGGCGCGATGGCCCCCTCTCAGATCGATGCGTCCGTTGCGCGTCTCAAGGCCGGCGCCCGGCGCTTTGCGCGGATTTCGCTCGACGAACGGATCGCGCTCGCCCGCACCCTGCAGCGCGGCTATATGCGTATCGCCGCCGCCGCGGCCGAGGCCGCGACAAAAGCAAAAGGTTTGCCCCTTGAAGCCGCCGGCGACGAATGGGGCAGCGGTCCACTGGTGGTCGTGCGCGGGCTCCGCCTCATCATCGAATCGCTCGAAGCGCTGAAGCGGACCGGCGCCGGGTCCGCTTCCATACTCTCCGCACCGTGCCCGCTCAAATGAAATTGCCGGTCACGCCCGCCGCCCCCGCGCGGCGCGGCGGAGGCGATCGTTGATCGCCTCGCCGAGGCTCGTCGTGGGAATAGGCGCGACGGCGATCGCCGCTTGGTCCTCCCGATCCAATGCGCGCAGGTAGGCGAATAGATTGGCAGCGGCTTCCGTGAGGTCGCCGCGCGGCGATAGATCGAGAACGCGCGCGGCGTTCTCGAATTGGCCGGCGAAGTCGAGCCCGGCTTCGCCCTCCTGCACGCTTGCCGCGTCAAGCCGCAGGCGGGCGCGCGGCGCGTAATGCGACGCGAGCATGCCGGGCGCGCGCGGCGCGCCGTGCTCGGAATGCGCCGCCAGCGGCCGGCCCAAGACTGCTTCGATCGCGGCGCGCGAAATGCCGCCCGGCCGCAAAAGCTGCGGCGTTACGCCGAGACAAGCGACGATCGTCGACTCGACTCCCACCTGCGTGCCCCCCGCGTCAATGATCGCATCGATGCGTCCGTCGAGATCTTCGCGCACATGCGCCGCATTCACCGGGCTGACATGCCCCGACAGATTGGCCGAAGGCGCGGCAAGCGGCAGGCGCGTTGCGGCGATGAGATCTTGCGCGACGCGATGCGCCGGCACGCGCAACGCAACGCTGGCGAGGCCGGCGCGGGCGAGTTCGCAAACCGTCGCGCCCGGAGCGAGCGGCAGGACAAGCGTCAACGGCCCCGGCCAAAACGCCTCGGCGAGCGCCGCCGCTTCAGGCGTGAATACGCCCTGCGCCGCGGCCGCGGCGTGGTTTTCAAGATGAGCGATCAGCGGATTGAACGCCGGCCGGCACTTCGCCGCATAGATCCCGGCGACCGCGACATCCGAGGTCGCGTCGGCGCCGAGTCCATAGACCGTCTCAGTCGGAAAGGCGACGAGGCCGCCGGCGCACAACAGCCGCGCCGCCTCGGCGAGACCCGCTGGATCGGGACCAAGATGGAGAGTCGTTCGCCTAGTTTGCTCGGCAAGCATTCCGCAGAAACGTACCGCTCTCGTTTACGCCGCGCAGAGGCGCAGCTTTGGTACGTGTCGTCAAGAAGGTCGCTTCGCGGCGCACCGCAGGCAACGCCATCGCAGGTGCGTCTACGCTCAGCCGACGCGGCGCATCTTGCCATAAAGGAGCCGGTCGGCGCGCTCCTGCTGGGACTCGCGCGGCACATGGGTGCCGTGGTTGACGAGGTCGGTCGCCTTGAGCAGAACCTCGCGCAGCGCATCGCCGGCGCGCGTGCAAATTTCTTGCATCGCCGTCGAGGTGCAACCTCCGTGCATTTTGTGCTGGCGGCGGATCGCCACGAGCGCGCCGACGGCGCGGTGGTCGAGATCGGCGACGACGCCTTCGAAATCCCGCCGGAAGGATGCGTCGAGCGCGCTATAGGCATCGAGCGCCGAGGCGCGCCCGGGAAGAATGGAGTTTGCGAAATATTCCTGATAGCCGACCGGCCGCCAACGCAGGATGTCGTCGATCAGTTCCGGCATCGTCGGCAACTGCTCAATCATCATCACGATCTCATTGAAGAGATTGAGGTAATCATTGGCAAGCCCGGACGCCGGGTTGACGATGGCTTCGGCCCGCAGCTGCCCGGCCCTATCCGGTGCGGCGGCGGCACGCTCCCCAAAATTTCCGGCGGCATTCTCGACCATGTTCCCAGGCTCGCGCGTGGCAGATCGTCAGAACTTACCGGCAAGAAAGATAACAATCGGTTTCGAAACCCTTGATTGTCCAGGACTTGGCTAGTTGCAATCGCGAAACGGCAGCGCAGCTGCTGACCTCGACGCGGCATTCAACCGGCTTCTATGCTTTGCTTGCCAAGCGTCGATAATTTAAATGGCTTTTGGTGCTGCAAGAGAGGATCGAACTCTCGACCTCTCCCTTACCAAGGGAGTGCTCTACCACTGAGCTACTGCAGCCCGTCGGGCGGCAAAAGCGCCCAAGGCTCGGTTATCTCGCACGCGCCGTGCCGATAGGCAAGGTAAGCGTGGCGGGCAAAAGGCGAGCGATACTAAGCATTTTTCGGGGAAGCTTGTCGGTTTGTCGGCAAAGTCTTAATATTTGTTCATCATGGATAGAGGTTCGCGTCCTTCCGGAGAAACCCAGGGATTGGTGGCTGATCCTGGAAAAACCGCGGATCGCAATATAGCGAAGACAAAAGCGGTAAATGCCAAGCAGCGGCTTGCCGCGGCGCTGAGGGAGAACTTGCGTCGCCGCAAGGCGCAGCAGCGCGGCCGGTGCGCCGTCGGGGATCAAGCGAAATTGCCGGACTAGGTCGGCGGGGGGGGATAATGGATCGCATCCGCATCGTCGGCGGCCATACGCTCGAAGGCACGATTCCGATCTCCGGCGCCAAAAACGCGGCTTTGCCGCTGATGATCGCCTCCTTGCTGACCAAGGAAACGCTGACGCTCGAAAATACGCCGCGCGTCGCCGATGTCGGCATGCTGCTGCAGATCCTGAGCCATCACGGCGTCGATTACAGTGTCGACGGGCGCAAGCCTGGCGACGATCCGCAGGCGAGCCGTACGCTCCACCTCGCGGCGCGCCGGATCGTCGATATCACCGCTCCCTACGATCTCGTCGCTAAGATGCGGGCGAGTTTCTGGGTGGTCGCGCCGCTGCTGGCGCGGATGGGCGAGGCGCGCGTGTCGCTGCCCGGCGGCTGCGCCATCGGCACGCGGCCCGTCGATCTTCTGCTCATGGTGCTCGAAAAACTGGGCGCGCAAGTCGATATCGAAGCCGGCTATGTTCATGCCCGCGCTAAGAACGGCTTGCAAGGCGGCGAGATCCACTTCCCGAAAGTGACCGTCGGAGGAACCCATACCGCGCTGATGGCAGCTTCGCTCGCCAACGGCCATACGCTGATCACCAATGCCGCCTGCGAACCGGAGGTGACGGACGTCGCCGCCTTTCTCAGCAAGATGGGCGCCAAGATCAAGGGCGCCGGGCAGCCGACGATCGAAATCGAAGGCGTCGCTGCGCTCGGCGGCGCGAGTCACAACGTCGTGCCGGACCGGATCGAAGCCGGCACTTATGCGATCGCCGTTGCCATGACCGGCGGCGACGTGCTGCTGGAGCGCGCTTCGCCCGATCTTTTGCAAAGCGCGCTCGATGCGATCCGTCAGGCCGGCGCCGACATTGCCGTCACCAACGAGGGCATTCGCGTGCGCCGCAACGGCGCCGGAATCGCGCCGGTCGATATTTCGACCGCGCCGTTCCCCGGTTTTCCGACCGACCTACAAGCGCAATTCATGGCCTTGATGACCAAAGCCAAAGGCCGTTCGCGGATTACCGAGACGATCTTCGAGAACCGTTTCATGCACGTCCAGGAACTTGTCAGGCTCGGGGCGCGCATCAAGCTCGACGGCGACATCGCGCACATCGAAGGGGTTGCCGAATTGCAAGGCGCGCCGGTGATGGCCACCGATCTGCGCGCCTCGGTGTCGCTGGTCATCGCGGCGCTGGCGGCGCGCGGCGAGACGACGGTCAATCGCGTCTATCATCTCGACCGCGGTTTCGAACATCTCGAAAAGAAGCTCGGCCGCTGCGGTGCCATTGTCGAGCGTATTTCCGGAAACGGCTAGCCCCGCTTGAACTTGGGCGGCGGAAGGCACAGATCTTGTAAAAAATCCGGAGGATCGCCGCCATGTCCGATTGTTTGCGCCTCATCGCGCTCGACGCGGAAGACTTGGCGATCATATCCGCCAATCTCCAGGATTCGCTCATCAAAGTGGCCGACATGGCCTACCTGCCGCACTCGAAGCGGTTCGCATTGGTCGCGGCGCGCTTCGACTGGGTGGCGGCGGCGGAAGGAAAGAACGAACGCTGCCGCGCCGGGCTGCATTTCGAGCGGGTGCTCAGGGCGACGTGCACCGGCTTCGATCAGAACGCCAAGGATGCCTGCCTCAATCTGCTCAGCGTGGTGTATACGCCGAAGGATCCGCCGGCCGGGCACGTGACGCTTACCTTTTCCGGCGGCGCCGCGCTGCGGCTCGACGTCGAATGTCTGGAGGCGCAAGTGCGCGACATGGGTCCGCGCTGGACAGCCAAGACCTGCCCCGCACATCGACTCGATGACGCCGCCGAGCCGCAAGCGGGCTAAATTTCCGATTTCCGCGAACGGATCGACGGCGCGGATCGTGCGATCCTTCGCCGATCGTGCGATACTCGGATCCATGTTCGAGAGCCTCTACCAGTCCTTTGCCGACACCGCCGATTCTTCGCAATCCGCGGCGCGGCTCGCGGCGCTGCGCAAGGAGCTTGTCCGGCAAGGTCTGTCGGGCTTTCTCGTACCGCGCGCCGACCGGCATCAGGACGAATACGTGCCGCCTTCCGAGGAACGGCTTGCCTGGCTTACCGGCTTTAGCGGCTCGGCTGGGCTTGCCGTCGTTCTGAAGGATCGCGCCGTTCTCTTCGTCGACGGTCGCTATACGCTGCAAGCCAAGGAACAGGTCGATCTTTCGTGCGTCGAGCCTGTGGCGCTCGCCGCCACGAGCCCCGCGAAATGGCTTGAGAAGCATTTAAGCCGAGGCATGCAGCTTGGCTACGATCCCTGGCTGCAAACGCCCGGGCAAATCGAACGGTTTGCAAAGGCCGCCGCGGCGGCGGGCGCCGAACTCGTCGCCGTCGAAAAAAATCCGATCGACGCGATCTGGCGCGATCGGCCGGCGGCGCCATCGGGCGCGATCCATCGCTATCCGGCGCGCTTTGCCGGCGAGCCCGCGCCGAAAAAGCTGGCGCGTATTCGCGCCGCGCTCGGCAATGCCGAGGCGCTCCTGGTCAGCGATCCGCATGCCGTCGCGTGGGCCTTCAACATCCGCAGCAACGACGTCGCCTATACGCCATTGCCCTTGGCCTTCGCGTTGATCGGCAAGGAAGGCAGACCGCGGCTCTATGTCGATCCGGCGAAACTCGGCCCCGACGTTGCCTCCTATCTCGATGGTCTCGCGGAGGCCGCCGAACCGGCGCGGCTCGAAACCGATCTCGCGGCGCTGGGAAAGGCCGGCAAGCGCGTTCTCTTCGATGCGGCGAGCGTGCCCGTCAAGCTCACCCGTCTGCTGAAGGAAGCGGGCGGCGAATCCCAGGTCGGAGATCCGATCGCGCTCATGAAGGCGCGCAAAAATCGGGTCGAGATCGAAGGGGCGCGCCGCGCCCAGCTGCGCGACGCCGTCGCCATGCTGCGATTTTTGCACTGGTTCGGCGGCGCAGCGCCGAAGGGCCGGATAACCGAGATCGACGCCGCCCAAGCGCTCGAGACGTTCCGCCGTCGCTCGCCGCTCCTGAAGGATCTTTCCTTTCCGACGATTTCGGCGGCCGGACCGAACGCGGCGATCCCGCATTATCGCGTCACCGTCGCCTCGAACCGCAAGATCAAGAAAGGTATCTTTCTCATCGATTCCGGCGCCCAATATGAAGACGGCACGACCGATATCACCCGCACGCTCGCGGTCGGCACGCCGACGCGCGAAATGCGCGACCGTTTCACCCGCGTGCTCAAAGGCCATATCGCCGTCGCCCGCACCGTCTTCCCGAAAGGTACGTCGGGGGCGCAGATCGACGCGCTGTCGCGGCTTGCACTTTGGCAGGCGGGGCTCGATTTCGAGCACGGCACCGGCCACGGCATCGGCGCCTATCTCTCGGTTCACGAAGGACCGCAGCGGATTTCGAAATTGGGTGGCGTTCCGCTCGAAGCGGGGATGATCGTGTCGGACGAGCCTGGCTACTACAAGGCGGGAAAATTCGGCATCCGCATCGAGAACGTGCTGGTGGTGACGCCGCGTAAGATCAACGGCGCGGAGCACGAGATGTTTGGCTTCGAGACGCTAACGCTGGCGCCTATCGACCTTGCGCTGATCGAACCGAAGCTCCTCGACAACGACGAGATCGCCTGGCTCAACGCCTATCACGCGCGCGTGCGCACGGCACTATCGCCGCGGGTCGAACCTGGCTTGCGCGCTTGGCTCAGACGCGTGACTCGGCCGATCCGCGAATGATCAGGAACGCTGCGCGCCGTTCTGGAGGATCTCACGCAGCGACCATTGGCCTTGCTGGCCGGCGATCTCGCCGCGGATGTTGTCGAGCTTCCAGAGCTTGCCCTCTTTGACGAAATCGTAATGGATAATCGAGGAGTCGCTTGCCGAATTGAAGCGCGCCGCGACGCTCATCTGATCCGCTTTTTCCGATTCGAGCGCGATGTTCAACTCCTCGACATCAGGAGCTTCTGAATTGGTAATCGGATCGAAATCGAGAATGGAGCCGCCCGACGTCCTCTTTCCCATCGCGGCGACGAGGCCTTTCGAGAAATAGAGTTTCCGGATCCTGCCGTTGTCGAAGGCGGACGGCCCGTCATAGCCGCCGTCCTTACCGGCGGCCACCTTGTAGATCGTCGCGACGATCTCGCGGGGCGTATGCGCCGCGTATTCGGCGTCGATGTGTTTGCCCGTTCCTCGAGGCTTGGCAGCCGCAGCGGCCGCGGCGGGCACGCTCGGTTCGCGCGGCTTGGCTTTCGCCGTCTTGGCAGTCTTCTTGGGCTGGACGGCCGCTTTTGTCTCGAGCTTTTCGGCCGGTTTGGCTTGCGCGGCCGGCGCGGCGGGGGCTGTGACCTGGCTCGCGGGCGCCGGGGCAGACGCCGACGGCTCCGGCGGCGGCATTGTCGGACTTTGCGCCAAACTCGGCGCCCAACTTGGCGGTACCGATAGGGTCTGCGCGGAAGTCGCAACCGGCAGCAAAAGCGCCGTGCCCAGAGCAGCTTCCAGGATCAGCCATCGATTTCGCATCTACCCCTCCCGTCGGAGGCGGCCATATTTGGCGAAAGCGCGCTCCAACATTATTCTGTGATCCGGCATAAAAGTTCTGCACCTTTTCGAGACCAAGCTCCAGTCAGATCTTGTTCGTATCAGGGCGACTGGGCCTCCCTACCTCAACTTAGGCAGTTCGGCGCCGGCACTACGGGAGCGGGCTATCGAAGAGTCATTTCCTTTGTGGAAAGGAAGAAAGACGTGGCTCATGCTTTGATTGAAAACGTCTCAGATACGGCGTTCTGGGTCGCTCATTACCGTGCGCTCGAAAGCCAAAGGTCCGATGCTCTTTTTCACGATCCGTTGGCCGGCCTTCTCGCCGGAGATCGGGGTAAGGATATCGCGCAGTCGATGCCCGGGTGGTTCGCAACGAATTGGGCGGTCGTGATCCGCACGTGCATCATCGACGACTTCATCCGATTGGTAACCTCCAACGGCGTAGATATTGTTCTCAATCTCGGCGCGGGATTGGACACGCGCCCTTATCGCATGGATATTTCGGACGTCCTGCTCTGGATCGAGGCCGATTATCCACAGGTTATCGCGTTTAAGGAGAAGAAACTGTCAGGCCAAAATCCGCGCTGCCGGCTCGAGCGGATAAAGCTCGATCTGGCCAACGTGCCCAACCGCCGGAGAATGTTCGCAAGCGTCAACGCGCGCGCGAAGAAGTTGTTGATTCTCATGGAAGGCGTCTTGCCCTACCTGAGCGTCGAAGGTGTCGCTTCCTTGGCGGAGGATCTTAAGGCGTTGGACCATGCCCGCTATTGGATCGTCGACTATTTCTCTCCCTACGTGATCAAATTCCGTCAGCGCATGTTGGGGAAAAGAATGCAAAACGTGCCTTTTAAATTCAAACCTGAAAATTGGTTCGGATTTTTCGAAGCGCATGGCTGGCATCTTAGAGAAATTCGCTATCTCACCGAAGAAGGTGATCGCCTCCATCGGCCGATGCGCTTGCCAATGTTGTTCCAAATCGCCTCAAGCATCCGCAGGTGCTTCGTCTCAAAAGAGCGGCAAGCGGCTTTGAGAAGATTTGCCGGTTATGCCCTCCTTGTCCCGGAATGACATCGGTCGTTTAACATCGTCCTCTCTCGTTCGGCCGGATCAATCCGTAGCGGCTCCGGCGAGCTTTAGCCACTGCTCTTCGTCGATCGTTTCGATGCCGAGTTCGGCGGCTTTGGCGAGCTTCGAGCCGGCGCCCGGACCGGCGACGACGAGATCGGTCTTGGAAGAAACCGAAGCCGCCACTTTCGCCCCTAACCGCTCGGCCTGCGCCTTAGCCTCGTCGCGCGTCATGCGTTCGAGAGACCCGGTGAACACGATCGTCTTACCGGCCACCGGACTCGCCGAAATGACCTCTTCCATCGGCAGCGGCGTCACATAGCCCAGCAGCGCGTCGAGCTCGTCCTCGTTGTGTTTCTCGGCAAAGAAATCGGCGACCGCCTCCGCCACGACCTCCCCCAGCCCCTCGATATTGTCGATCTCGGCGCGCGCCTCGGAACCCTCCTTGGCGGCGCGCGCGGTCGCGCGAAGCGCCGCGAACGTCTCGAAATGGCGGGCGAGCCGGCGTGCATTGGTTTCCCCGACGTGGCGGATTCCCAAAGCATAGACGAACCGATTGAGCGGGATCCGTCGGCGCGCTTCGATCGCCGCGAACAGATTGCGCACCGAAGTTTCGCCATAACCCTCGCGGTCCCTCAGCTTTGTCGCCGCCTTCGCGTCCCGCTCGGCGAGTGCAAAGATGTCGGCGGGTTTGCTGATGAGGCCGTCAGCGTAGAATTGCTCGATCTGCTTCTCGCCGAGCCCTTCGATGTCGAAGGCATGGCGCGACACGAAATGTTTCAGGCGCTCCACCGCCTGCGCCGGGCAGACGAGGCCGCCCGTGCAGCGGCGCACCACATCTTCGCGGCCCGTCTTGGGGTCAATCTCACGGACCGCAGCTGAGTGACAGACCGGACAAAACTCCGGAAATTTATACTCCTTCGCTCCTTTCGGACTTTTCTCAAATACAACGCCAATGACTTGCGGTATGACATCGCCCGCACGCTGAATGCGTACGGTATCCCCGATACGCACCTTTAGACGTTTGATTTCTTCCTCGTTGTGCAACGTGGCGTTGGCCACGACGACGCCGCCAACTGTCACCGGCTCGAGCCGCGCCACCGGCGTCAGCGCGCCGGTGCGGCCGACCTGAATTTCGATGTCGCGCAGAATGGTCGTTGCCTGTTCAGCGGGAAACTTATGCGCCGTCGCCCAGCGCGGGGCGCGCGACACGAAGCCTAGCCGGTCTTGCAACGCGAGACTGTCAACTTTGTATACGACGCCGTCGATGTCGTAGGGCAACGCGGCGCGCTGACTTTCGATGTCGCGATAGTGATGCAGCAAATCCGCGGCGGAATGACAGAGGACGGTGAGCGGGTTGATCGGAAAGCCATAGGCCTTGAACGCCCGCACCATTCCCATCTGCGTATCCGCCGGCAGCGCGCTGATTTCGCCCCAGGCATAAGCGAAGAAATGTAGCGGCCGGCCGGCGGTGATCGACGGATCGAGCTGGCGCAGCGAGCCCGCCGCCGAATTGCGCGGATTGGCGAACGTCGGCTTTCCCGCCTCGGCCTGCCGGGCGTTGAGCGCCGCGAAATCGGCGCGCCGCATATAGACTTCGCCGCGCACTTCCAGCACATCGGGCGCGTTGCCCTTCAGAACGTGCGGAATCTCGCCGATCGTCCTGACGTTGGCGGTTACATCTTCGCCTTCGTAGCCGTCGCCGCGCGTCGCGGCCTGCACGAGTTTGCCCGCTTCGTAGCGCAGCGAACAGGAAAGCCCGTCGATCTTGGGCTCGGCGGTCATCGCCAGCGGCGCGTCGGCGGCAAGTCCTAGAAAACGGTGAATCCGTGCGACGAAATCTTCGACCTCCGCGTCGGCAAATACGTTGGAAAGCGAGAGGACGGGCACCTTATGGCGAACTTTGTCGAATTTCTCCGCCGGCACGGCGCCGACCTTCTTGCTCAACGAACGTTTGGTGATGAGTTTGGGAAATTGCTTTTCCAATGCATCGTAACGGCGCCGCAGCACATCGTATTCAGCGTCGGAAATGACCGGCGCGTCTTCGCGGTAATAGCGCTCGTCGTTGCGGGCGATTTCTTCGCCGAGGCGGGCGTGCTCGGCGCGTGCCTGCGCGAAAGCGAGCTTCTTGGGTTCCTTTGGCTTCGTCATGTCGCAGAAATAGCGCAGATCGCCGCTCCCGAGAAGAATTTCGGTTGTATGGGAGACGGCGCGGCCGGCCCGAACACCACCATGGCGCAGTATGCGTTACTCGGAAGAATGCGAGTTGGCGGCAACAGGCGTCGAATTGAAGAGATCGAATTTGTAGTTCAGACCAAATCGGACGATGTGGAATGTCGCCCGCGACATGTAGCCGACATCCGGCGTATAGACGTTCCAGCCCGCCCTGATGTAAGTGTACATGTACTCGCCTTTGATCGACCAATTGTCGGTCAATCCATATTCGAGACCCGCGCCATAGGCTCCGAACCGCAGCGGCAAGCGAGTCGACGTGTAGGAGCTAGAAGATCCAGGCACGCTATAATAGTTCTCCGTCGTGCCGTAAGCGATGCCGCCGGAGATGTACAGCAACAGCCGGTCGAAATTGTAGCCCACCCGCCCACGTAGCGAACCGAAATCTTCGATTCGGGTGCCGAGGGTTGCAAGGCCCTGTGCGGTGCCAAACGTTCCCGCGCCGTTGATGTTTGCCCAATTGGAATCGGCCTCGACGCCCACGACCGCATGGCCGATGACCGGCACGCCCTTGACTTCATAATTATAGCCGACTTGGCCGCCAAAAAGCGGGCCGCGCTCGGTCAGTGCCGATCGGCCGGACGCGGAGCCGCCGCCCGGTAGCGCGAGGGCGTAAGGAAAGGAGACGTGATCGAGACCGTACCCGCCGTTCACTCCGGCGTAGAAGCCCGTCCAGGTGAATACTGGGGCTGGTGCCGGCGGCGCGGGCGCCTCTTTCGCATTGGGACGATCCGCGGCCCGAGCCGACGTGGCCGCTAGGATAAATGCCGATATTGCCGCAAGCCGCAGCCCGCGTGGCGCACGAACGCCCCGTCCACTCAAACCATGGGTCGCGATTTGCATGTGACCTTCGTACACGGGAACCTTTCTTGAACCGTGGGAGAGTCCGTGGCAATGAGGGCGGCCATCCGCGTTCTTTGCAAGGCCTCGGACGCCGACATTTTGAAAAGTTCCGACGCACGTTGCGCGGTCGCCACACCTTGTGACGCGCGTTCCAGGAAAATCAATGGTGGTTGCAATGAAGCATAGGTTGATTCCCGCCATTTTGCTCGGCCTCGCGTTCCTGTCGCAAGGCGCCGCGGCGCAAACCCCTGCCCCAGGCAGACTCGTCGTTTTCGCCGCCGCGAGCATGCAGACGGCGCTCGACGCCATCGCCCCGCTGTTTGCCAAGCAGAGCGGAACGACGCCGGCGATCTCCTATGGCTCTTCCGGAATTCTTGCCAAACAGATCGAACAAGACGCGCCGGCCGACGTGTTCATTTCCGCCGATGTAAAATGGATGGACGAACTGCAGGCGAAAAAGCTCGTCGCGCCGGGCACGCGCCGTAACCTCCTCGGCAATGCCCTCGTATTGATCGAACCAGCCGACGCGCAAATGCAGCTTAAGATCGCACCGGGCTTTGCGCTTGCCGCGGCCGCCGGTGACGGAAAAATCGCGGTCTGCACCGTCGAATCCTGCCCGGCGGGGATCTATGCCAAAGAGGCTTTGCAGAAGCTCGGTGTTTGGGACGCCGTAGAACCGAAACTCGCGCAAGCCGCCAACGTGCGCGGTGCCTTAAGCCTCGTGGCGCGCGGCGAGGCCAAGCTCGGTATCGTCTATGCGACCGACGCCAAGGCCGAACCTAGGGTTAAGGTGGTCGATGTCTTTCCGGAGGCAAGTCATAGCCCGATCATCTATCCGGCCGCCGTGATCGCCGCATCGAAGAATCCCGCGGCCGCGGCTTTCTTGCGCTTTCTCGCGACGCCCGCGGCCGTGAAGATCCTTCAAGACCAAGGATTCGCGATTCTTCAACCCGCGCATTGACCGTTGCGTCGCGCCCATTACGATGGGCGTGGGGATGGAGTTCCCCCGAGAATGCGGCTGGGCTGATGACTCCTAGCTCGCGCGCGGTGGGAGTGATCTCGACATCGACCCGTCGCCGGAAGGGGCGGAGCATGTTGAGACGGATGCTGGCGAAGTTCATCAAAGTCGGTCGCTTGACGGTCATCGAGGCAAACGGCCGGAACTATTCGGTCGGCGATCCGGCCGTGTCCCAGCCTGATGTTGTCGTCAGATTAACCGGCCGCACCATAGGGTTATTGCTTGCACTTCGCCCACAACTTTATCTCGGCGAAGCGTATATGAACGGCAAACTCGTCGTTCAACGCGGCAACCTCTGGGATCTCCTGGAACTTTGCGGGCGCAATCTGCAAAATCTCGGACGTCCGACGAGAGCGCGCTTGCTGCGTCTGGCGCACGTCGCCTGCTTGCTGCAGCAGTGGAATTCGCGCCGCGCGGCACGGTGCAACGCGGCGCATCACTACGATCTTCCTTTTGACCTCTACCGGCGGTTCCTGGACGAGGATCTGCAATATTCCTGCGCGTATTTCGCCCATGAGGACATGACGCTGGACGAAGCCCAGGCCACCAAAAAGCGGCATATCGCAGCAAAGCTCCGTCTCGCGCCGGGCCAGCGCGTACTCAACATCGGCTGCGGGTTCGGCGGATTGGCCTTGTCGCTTGCCCGCGACCATGACGCGCGCGTCACCGGCATCACTTTATCCCGGCAGCAATTTGCGATCGCCGAGAAGCGGGCCGCCGGCCTCGCGGACAAGGTGTCTTTCGAGATGCGCGATTACCGCGAAGTCGAAGGGCGCTTCGACAGGATCGTATCGGTCGGCATGTTCGAACACGTGGGCGCGCCGAACTACCAAACGTTTTTTGACGCCGTCGCGCGGCTTTTGACGGAAGACGGCGTGGCACTCATTCATTCGATCGGCCGCGCCGACGGACCGGCCTCACCGATCCCTGGATCCGGAAGTATATCTTTCCGGGCGACTATATCCCTGCCCTCTCCGAGGTATTGCCGGCGGTCGAACGCGCCGGCCTGTGGGCCACCGACGTCGAGATCTTGCGGCTTCACTACGCCGAGACACTGCGTCGTTGGCGCGGACGCTTCCTGGCAAACCGCGCCGTGATCCGCGCCGTTTACGACGATAGGTTCTGCCGCATGTGGGAATTCTATCTGGCCGGCAGCGAGATGGCGTTCCGCTACGACAAGCTGATGGTCTTCCAACTGCAATTGACGCGCCGCGTCGGTACTTTGCCGATTGCCCGCAATTATATGTTCAAGACGGAGCAAGCGGCCGAACTTCCGCTTCGCGACGTGACGCGTCGCCGGGCAATCTGAACATGCCGCGTCGGCGCCGATTTTCTCGTTTTTGAGGAGCAGGCGGTGAAAAGCTTAAACATCCGGAGACTTGTGCTCGATGTCGATAAGGCGCTTGCAATGCCCTCGCTCGTCGAGATCGCCCAAGCAATCCAGAATTCGAAAGGTGTCGAGTCCTGCAACATTACGGTCACCGGCGTCGATATCGAGACCGTCGGAACGAATATTACCATCGAAGGCAACGGCATCGATTACGACGAAGTCGTCCGCCAGATAGAAAATACTGGGGCCGCCGTGCATAGCCTCGATCAGATCGTCGTCGGAGAGCGGATTCTCGAGAACACGCCGCGGGCGCGATGAACTTCCGCAAATGGATCGAGAATCCGAGCGTACGGCTCGACGCCACGGCCGGCGTGGTCGATGGAATTCTGACCTCCTTGATGTTGGCTACCGGGCGTCTTTTGCAGTCGGGAGGCGGTGCGTCGATCGGCTTGGGCCTGCGGGTCGGGATCGCGAGCGCGCTTACCACCCTATTCGTGTTCTTCGTCGCCCATTATTCCCAGCTACGCACCGAATTGACTCGCGCCGAGCACCAATTGTCGCTCTTGTCACACGGTAAATTGGTCACAACCCGTCTCGGGCGGCGCTCGCTTCTAAACGCGCTGCAAGGAGCATGCGTAGCGAGCTTTTGCGGATTCGTCGGTTCGATGGCGCCTCTTTTGCTATGCGCTGGCTTGCCGCCGCCGCCATGGATCGGGATTGCCGCAAGCATTGGTCTGCTCGGCATCCTCGGTGTCGTCCTGGCGCGGAGTTTCTACGGCCCGATCTACCTCTGGGCCATCATCATGATGCTGGGCGGCTTCATACTCGCCTATATCGGCACGCAGTTGAATATCACCGGAACGAGCTAAGGGCGTGGCGAAAGCAACCCGGCACGTATGATTTGCCCGGCGGTTGCGTTAGGATTTCCCTACGCCCGGCTACCGAACGACGGATGATGAGATGGAAAAGCGCGTTGCCGTGCTGCTCGGAGGGTTCTCCGCCGAACGGGAAATTTCGATGCTTTCGGGAGAGGCCTGCGCCACAGCGCTTGCCGCGCAGGGATTCGATGTCACGCGCATCGACGTCGACCGCAACGTCGCCGACGTCCTCGCCAAAATGCGGCCGGACGTCGCCTTCAACGCCTTGCACGGTCCCTACGGCGAGGACGGGATTATCCAGGGGGTGCTCGAAATGCTGCAAATCCCTTATACGCATTCTGGCGTGCTCGCTTCGGCCCTTGCCATGCGTAAGGATCTCGCCAGGCATGTGTTGAAGGCGGCCGGTGTCCCCATTCCCGCGGGCGTAACCGTCGATCGCTTCACCGCCGCGCGCGCCCACATGCTGCCCCCGCCCTATGTGATCAAGCCGCTCGCCGAAGGCTCGTCGTTCGGCATTTTCATTGTCGGGGAAGACCAGAGTCATCCGCCGCAGGAGTTAACGCGCGACGACTGGCCTTACGGCGAGGAAGTGCTCGTCGAAGGCTATGTCGGCGGCCGCGAGCTTACCTGCGCGGTCATCGGCGAAAAGGCCTGCGACGTGATCGAGATCAAGCCCGCGGACGGCGGCTGGTACGACTACCGCGCCAAATACGCCAAGGGCGGATCGATCCATGTTCTTCCGGCGAATCTTAAAGAAAATATTTACCACTTTATCCAAGAGTTGAGCCTCAGGGCGCACAAGGCGCTGGGTTGTCGCGGCGTCAGCCGCGCCGACTTCCGTTATGACGATGGCCCAAACGGAACGGGCCAACTCGTCATTCTGGAAGTCAATACGCAGCCCGGCATGACCGAGACATCGCTCGTGCCCGAAATCGCGGCGCATGCCGGTCTGTCGTTCGGTGAGCTCGTCAAATGGATGGTGGAAGACGCCTCCTGCGACCGGTGAAGGAGGTCTTCGCTACTCCGCCCTCCTTGCCGGCCTATCTGCTGGCCTCGGACCGAGGTTTGCCGATTACGGCGATGGGCGGCGCGCGCCGCCGGATGGAACGCGGGCCGTTGCTTCTCCGGCTCCTGGTTCTGCTCACCGCGCGCGGCGCGGGCGTCGGTATCGCCCTCGCGCTTCTCGCGGCGATCGGCGTCTACGGCACGATGCTCGGCGGCCAATACGCGGCCTTTATCCGGACTGAAGGGACAATTCCGGATTTCCTCGCGCGCACCGCCGGATTTGGCATCAACGCCGTAACGATTGCCGGTGCGCACGAACTGTCGGAAACGCAAATTCTCGCCGCCACCGGCATTCGGCGCACGAATTCCCTGCTGTTCCTCGACGTGGCGAAATTGCGCGGCCGGCTCGTCGCCCTGCCGCTCGTCAAAGATGCGAGCGTCAGCAAGCTTTACCCCAATCGGGTGATGATCGAGATCGACGAGCGTCAGCCTTACGCGCTCTGGCAAAAGGACGGCGCAATAAAGATTATCGCCGCCGACGGCACGTCGATCACCGCACTGGACGAAACGCGTTTCACCGCGCTGCCGTTTGTAGTCGGCGACGGCGCCAACGCGCGGATCGGCGAATATTTCGCGCTACTCGGCGCGGCGGCCGATCTCCGCAAGCGGATCAAAGCCGGTATTCTCGTCGCCGAGCGGCGTTGGACGCTCAAGATGGACAACGGAATCGAAGTGGCGTTGCCCGAGATGGGCGCCGTCGCCGCGCTCGCCGAACTCGACCGGCTGCAGCGCAAATACGGCGTGCTCGACAAAAATATCGTCGCGCTCGATCTGCGTTTTCCCGGTCGGCTCATCGCCCGCGTTGCGGAGCCGACCGCCGATCCGCAAAAGCCCAAGGGCAGCCAGACATGAGAGCGCGTATGCTGCTGCCGCGGATGCGGGCCCTTCCGGCGCGCAAGAGCGCCTTGCTTTGCGTGCTCGACGTCGGAACGTCGAAAATCGTCTGCCTGATTGCCCGCCTCGATCCGACGGATCCCTCCGAAAGCTTGCGGGGACGCACGCATCGTTGCCGGGTTCTCGGTATCGGACATCAGCGCTCGGCGGGCGTGAAGAACGGCGTAATCGTCGATCTCGAGCAGGCGGAAGGTGCGATACGCCGCGCGGTGGATGCGGCCGAACGCATGGCCGGCGTTCAAGCCGAGAGCGCGATCCTCAACGTGACCGGCGGCCGAATCGGTTCGCAGCTCTACAACGCCCGGGTCGGCATCCACGCGCGCGCCATCAACGAGGCGGACGTGCAGCTCGTGCTCGAAGCCTGCGCGGCGCGCACCCAGCAGCAGGGCATGGCGGTACTCCACTCGCTGCCCTGTGGATTTTCGATCGGCGATATGCGCAACGTCCGCGATCCGCGGGGGATGATCGCCGACGCCCTCGGCGCCGACATGCACGTCGTAAGCTGCGATGCGATCGTCGCGCGCAATCTGATGCTGGCGGTCGAGCGTTGCCACCTGTCGGTCGAGGCGATGGTTGCAACGCCCTACGCAGCCGGCCTTGCCGCGCTCATCGACGACGAGGCGGAACTCGGCACCACGCTCGTCGACATGGGCGCCGGAACGACCTCGATCGGCGTATTCGCGGGCGGCAGCCTCGTCCATGTCGACGCGCTGGCGCTCGGCGGCGCGCACGTGACCTTGGATATCGCGCGCGGCCTGAACACCCGGCTCGCCGACGCCGAGCGCCTAAAGACGCTCTACGGCGCCTGCCTTTCCTCCTTCTCCGACGAGCGCGAGACGGTCGCCGTGACGCTCGCCGGGGAAGACGGCGAACAGCCGATTCACCTGCCCAAGTCACAACTCTTGCGGATCATCCGGCCGCGGGTCGAGGAAATCCTCGAATTGGTGCGCGACCGGCTGAAAGCCGCCGGCTTCGGGCCAAATTCCGCGTCGCGCTTCATCCTGACGGGCGGGGCAAGCCAGCTCACCGGCATCTCCGAGGCGGCTAAACATATTCTCTCGGGCCAAGTCCGCCTGGGGCGGCCGCTGGGCATCCACGGGCTGCCGGAGTCGGCCAAAAACCCAAGTTTTTCGGCGGCGGTCGGCCTGCTCGTTTATCCACAGGCGGCCAAAATCGAATATTTCCGTCCGAGCCGCCGGACGGCGGAAGCGGCAACGGGGACAAGCGGCTATATCGCCCGCGTCGGGCAATGGTTGAAGGAAAGCTTTTAGTGGTATGGATAAGGCGAATAAGCGCGGCGGCTGATTCGTTTTTCCAGGCGTAAACCGTAAACAAAGCGGGCGCCCGGCGGCGCTCCAACGTCGAGAGGCCAGACATGTCGATCAATCTCAAAGCGCCTGAACTCAGGGAGCTAAAACCGCGCATCATGGTATGCGGGATCGGAGGCGCCGGGGGGAATGCCGTCAACAACATGATCGTCTCCGGTTTGATCGGCGTCGATTTCGTCGTCGCTAACACCGATGCGCAGGCGCTCTCCTCCTCGCGCGCCGAGCGCGTCATCCAGATGGGCCTGCAGGTGACCGGCGGTTTGGGGGCGGGATCGCAACCCGACGTCGGCCGCGCGGCGGCGGAAGAGGTGCTCGAGGAAATCCGCGATCACCTTTCCGGCGCGCACATGGTATTCGTGACCGCCGGCATGGGCGGCGGTACCGGCACCGGCGCCGCGCCGATCGTTGCCAGCGTCGCCCGCGATCTCGGCATCCTCACCGTCGGCGTCGTAACCAAGCCGTTCCAGTTCGAGGGCATTCGCCGCATGCGCGTCGCCGAGACCGGCATCCTCGAGCTGCAGAAATCGGTCGATACGCTGATCGTCATTCCCAACCAAAATCTGTTCCGCGTCGCCAACGAGAAGACCACGTTCGCCGACGCCTTCGCCATGGCCGACCAGGTGCTCTATTCGGGCGTCGCCTGCATCACCGATCTCATGGTGAAGGAAGGACTCATCAACCTCGATTTCGCCGACGTACGCGCGGTCATGCGCGAAATGGGCAAGGCGATGATGGGCACCGGGGAGGCGACCGGCGAAAAGCGTGCCGTTCTCGCCGCCGAGGCGGCGATCGCCAATCCGTTGCTCGACGAAGTCTCGATGAAGGGGGCGCGCGGGCTGTTGATCTCGATCACCGGCGGCAACGATCTGACGCTCTACGAAGTCGATGAAGCGGCGAGCCGCATCCGCCAGGAAGTCGATGAGGACGCCAACATCATTCTCGGCGCGACCTTCGATCAGAATCTCGACGGAATGGTGCGTGTCTCGGTCGTGGCGACCGGTATCGACACGGACGCCGAACTGGAAGGTTTCGACGGCGCGACGCGGAGCATCGAATCCGCCGAGCGGCTGGCGATCACGCAGGAGCCGCCGCGCGAGTGCACGGAGCAGCCGACCTACGCCGATGCCGCCTACCATCAAGTCGGCACGACGCGCGGCGTCCACCTCCAGCCGATCGCCCCGCGCCATCATGCCGAGTTGAGCGCCGCGCCTGAGCCGAAGAGCGAGCCTTACGCCGCCGGGCCGTTCATCCCACCGGCGGCGGAATCTCCGATCATTCGTCCGCAGCGCATGCCGCAGATCGAAGATTTGCCGATACCCGGACAAAAACAAATCCGCGCCCAACGCGGCGAGCCGGCGGGCGAGCAGCACGGCGAGACGAAACGGCGCACTTTGCTCGAACGGCTCGCCGCCTTCGGCGTCAGCCGCCAGGAAGGGCCCAGCATGGTCGGACGCGAGCCGAAACCGCCGGCGCAAGTGCCGGCGATGCGGGCCGCGCAGTCCAATCCGACGCATACAGAATACGGCAAGCGCGGCGCGCCGGCGCATCAACAATCGCTCGACCCGCAAGGCCGTCTCGTGCCGCGCACCATTGAAGAGGATCAGCTCGAAATTCCGGCTTTCTTACGCCGTCAATCGAACTGATCGTAGATGGTACCTCGCGCGGGAGAATGCGTAACCGGGCGTAAAAAAGCGTGATTTGGTGCGCCCTTACGCCGCCCTTAGGGTTGGTCGATCACGCCTGCCGCTGCGCCAAATTTATGCGAGTGGTCGGCGATTCTGTGCGAAGATTCTCGGCTTCTTCGGCTCGGGCGCCGCAAACCTTGTCGTCCCGCGGTCGCCACAGAAATGCCGCGTATCGAACCGTAGCATCCAGCGTCGTCTTGCGCTAAAGCTAGCGCCGTTCCGTTGGGATTTTTGCTTCGAGTCGCGCATGTCGTTCATTCCTTTGCCGCTTTTGAATTTTGTTTCGCGCCCGTTCCGCACGCGCTGGTTCTTCCGGCTGATCGGGGCGGCGGTCCTCACAATGCCGGCCGCGGCCTGTTCGTCCTCCTTCGATTCGCTCGATTCGCTGAACCCGATGCGCCTCTTCAGCGGCGAGAAATACGAAACGAAGGTCGTTCCCGATACGCCGCCGGAAATGCTCTACGACGAGGGCCTCGCCTACCTGAAGGGCCACGATTACGACAAGGCCACCAAGAAGTTTCAAGAACTCGAGAAGGAATATTCGTTCTCGCAATGGGAGCGCAAAGCGCTGCTGATGACGGCGTTCAGCCAGTATCAGGGCGGCAACTTCGACGATGCGATCGGCACCGCGCAGCGCTACATCGGCCATTACGCCTCCGCGCCCGACCTCGATTACGTTTATTATATCGAGGCGATGTCCTATTATAATCAGGTTCCCGACGTCAGCCGCGATCAGGACCGCGCCCGGAAGGCTTCCGTCGTCTTCCAGCAGATCATCGATAAATTTCCGAATTCCCAATACGTCGACGATGCGCGCTATAAATTGCAGGTGACCCGCGACCAGCTCGCCGGCCAGGAGATGATGATCGGACGGTATTATCTGAAGCGGCGGGATTACGTCGGGGCGATCAATCGATTCCGCGACGTTTTGGCGAAGTATCAGACGACCCGCCACGCCGAGGAAGCACTGCTCCGTCTCACCGAGGCCTACCTCGCGCTGGGCATCAACAACGAGGCGCAAACGGCGGCCGCAGTGCTTGGTCATAACTTTCCGGATTCGCCCTGGTATAAGGACGCCTACGCCGATCTGCAGCAAGGCGGTCTGAAGCCGCACGAGGATCCGACCTCGTGGATTTCCAAGGTCTTCCACCTCGGCTGAGGCACCGCGGCACATATTCGTCGCCTCGCCCGAAACGGTCGCGGCGCGCTTGATTCCGGCTTGATTCGGGGTTCTGATCGCCGCGCTCGGCTGCTTTTCCTTCCCCGCGTTCTATTTCCGGCGGTCCCATGCTCGTGCAGCTCGCCATTCGCAACATCGTGCTGATCGACAAGCTCGATCTGGAATTCGGACGCGGCCTCACGGTGCTTACCGGCGAGACTGGCGCCGGAAAATCGATCCTGCTCGACGCATTCTCTTTGTGCCTCGGGGCGCGCGGCGACGGCTCGCTCGTCCGGCAAGGAGAAGGGCAAGGGCAGGTTGCCGCCGTTTTCGAGCTTTCCGCCGATCACCCGGCGATCGCCGCGGCACGCACCCAGGACATCGTCACCGAAGGCGAGCTCATTCTGCGCCGCGTACAGATGGCGGACGGCCGTACCCGCGCCTTCGTCAACGATCAGCCGGTGAGCGCGCAGGGTCTGCGCGCGATCGCTTCCGATCTTGTCG
>JASHSB010000003.1 GCA_030036945.1 Methylovirgula sp.
CGGCTTGTCGAAGGTCCGTGCGCCGACAAGCCCAAACGCCGCGCCACGAAATCTGCCGCTCACTCGCCCTCCGAGGACAAAGGTTGAGCGACGGATTCGAGCGACTTGCCTTCCGCCGCGACGCCGAACCTGGCTTCGGCGGCCGCCGCCGCGAGCATCAGCGTCGCGCCGAAAAGATAGCCGACGAGTACCATGCCGCGCGTATGCGTCGCAATGAGCGCGCCGAACAGCGCCGGCGCCGCGACGCCACCGAGCGCCGTGCCGAACGCATAGAAGGCGGCGATCGCCAGGGCGCGGATCTCGACAGAAAAGATTTCGCTCACGGTGAGATAAGCGGCGCTCGCCGCCGCTGAAGCAAAGAAGAAAACGATCATCCAAGCGATCGTCTGCTCGCGCGCGCCGTTGGCGATCAAAACCGGCCCGAGCAGCAGTGGCCCGAGCACGTTGCCGAGCGCGAAGGGAAATACGCACCAGCCGACTTCTTGATGCGGCACGTTGTAGAAGGTCGTGAGCACCAACGCGTAGGTGAAGAAGATCGCATTATAGAAGAAGCATTGTGCGGCCATCAGCATGAAACCGACGAGCGTGCGTCACCGATAGGTGACGAACATCGTTTTCGCGACTTCGGCAAGCGGCGTGTGGTTACGTGCCTTCAGGCGCAGCAGCGGAAGATTCCGGCCTTCCTTCCCGACATCGAGCTCTTTTTCGATTCCGCCGACGATCTTTTCCACTTCCTTCGCCGCGCCGTGGATGACGAGCCAGCGCGGGCTCTCCGGGATCAGCGTTCGCAGCGCGAGAATGAGAAGGCTGAGAAGCGCGCCGATGAAGAAAGCGAGCCTCCAGCCGACGTCGGGCGCAAAACGCGCCGGATCGAGAACCAGGATCGACGCGCTGGCGCCGAGCGCACCGCCGATCCAGAACGAGCCTTTAAGGGCGAGATCGATGCGGTCGCGCAGCCGCGTCGGCATGAATTCCTGGATGGTCGAATTGATCGCGCTGTATTCGCCGCCGATCCCAGCGCCAGTCAAAAAGCGAAACAGGCAAAAGCTAAAGAGATCGAAGCTAAAGGCCGTCGCGGCGGTCGCCGTGGTATAAAGGCCGAGCGTGTGGAAGAAGAGCTTCTTGCGCCCGAACCGATCGGTCGCCCAGCCAAAGGCGAGCGCGCCCGCCACCGCGCCGGAGAGATAGAAGCTCGAAGCGAGCCCTACGTCCCAATCCGAAAAGCGCAGCAGAGGGCTTGCGACAAGGGCGCCGGCAAGCGTCACTTCGAGCCCATCCGGCATCCAGGTGATGCCGAGGGCGGCGATGACCCGCAGATGAAAGGCCCCGAACGGCAGCCGGTCGAGAGGGACCGGCACGCGCGTCTCGACGCGGCCGCTCTCCTTGTCGCGCAAGCGTATCCTCCGGTGGAGATCAACGCGCGGCGTGTCAAAAGGCTCAAAAGCCGGACGGGAGCCGCGAATGGGTCGATCTTGGCCGCGGAACGGGCTAAAGCTCCCTCTGACCCAGCCGCGATCGACCCATGCCGCGAACCCCCCATGTCCTCGTCTTCGATTCCGGCCTTGGCGGGCTCACCGTTCTCGCCGAGGTGATGCGGCTACGTCCCGACGCGTATTGCATGTACGTCGCCGACGACGCCGGCTTTCCCTACGGGCGATTGGGCGAGGCGGCGCTGGTCGCGCGCGTCGCAGCGTTGATGGTGTGGCTCATCGGCCAATTCGCCCCGGACGCGATCGTGATCGCCTGCAATACCGCTTCGACCCTGGTCTTGCCGCACTTGCGCGCCGCCTATCCGCAAATCCCGTTTGTCGGCACGGTGCCGGCCATCAAACCGGCCGCCGCCCAATCGCGCTCGAAAATGATCTCCGTGCTGGCGACGCCCGGCACCGTGGCGCGCGATTACACGCGCGAACTCGTGCGCACGTATGCGGCGCATTGCGCGGTTACGCTGGTCGGCTCGGATCGGCTTGCCGCCATCGCCGAAGCGTCCATGAAGGGCGAGAAGCCGGCGGACGCGGATATTTTGGCCGAGATCGGCGGGTGTTTCGTCGAGGACGGGGCGGCGCGGACCGATTGCATCGTCCTCGCCTGCACGCATTATCCGCTGCTGCTTGCCGAGTTGGAGCGGCTAGCTCCGTGGCGCGTCACTTGGATCGATCCGGCGGAGGCGATCGCTCGCCGTGTCGATCACGTGCTCGACGAAGACCTCGGGATGGTGGAAGGTGAACCCACGCCCCGGGGCGCGCACCGCGCGCTGTTTACCAGCGGCATCGCGCCGGCGCCGGCGCTCAAGGATGCGCTGGCCAAACGCGGCATCGGCAAGATCGTTCTGGAGCCGATCCTGCTGGAACGGCCCGATCTGCGGTAATCGGCCCTCGCTCGGCCTTAAGCCAAGCGTGGCTTTCGCCGCTGCTTCGCAGCACATTGTCGCACCGGATCGCGGCGAAGCGTCCTTGGACCGTTTGTCCAATGCAAAATCACCGGTACAACAGATACTCGAGTGTTCGGTCAAGTCGCCGATGGACCGGACATGCTCGGCAAATTGGCGCGGCTCTCGGGCCGCCTTTCCATCGTTGAGCCAGCCAAGATGCAGCGCAAGATCGGCAAAGGTCTCGCGGTCGCGGCCATTACGGCCCTGACGCCGCTGCTCGGCGGCTGCCAATTCGAGGTTCTGGACCCGCACGGCCCGATCGGCGTCGATGAACGCTCGATCATCCTTCTCTCCACCGGCCTCATGCTGATCGTCGTCATGCCGGTAATCGTCATGACGCTCGCCTTCGCCTGGCGGTATCGCGAGTCGAACGAGCAAGCCACGTTCGCGCCGGATTGGGCGCATTCGAACAAGATCGAGGCAGTGGTCTGGCTTGTGCCCTGCCTGATCGTCGCGGTGCTCGCCACCGTGACATGGACCTCGACGCACAAGCTCGATCCGTATCGCTCGATCGCCGCGGCGGTAAAGCCGATCCAAGTCGAAGTGGTCTCGCTCGATTGGAAATGGCTGTTCATCTACCCGGATCTCAAGATCGCCAGCGTCAACGAATTCGCCTTTCCGGTCGGCACGCCGGTGAATTTCCGGCTAACGTCGAGTTCGGTCATGGATTCCTTCTTCATTCCCAAGCTGGGCAGCCAGATCTACACGATGCCAGGCATGCAGACGAAGCTCAGCCTGCTCGCCAGCACGCCCGGCACTTACGACGGAATTTCCGCCAATTATAGCGGCGACGGCTTTTCCGACATGCACTTTGCCGCGCGCGTCATGCCGCGCGCCGCCTTCGACAAATGGGTCGCGAGCGTGCGCGATAGCGGCCGCGACCTGACGATGTCCGTCTACCGGCGGCTTGCCGAGCCGAGCGAGCATGTACCCATCGCCTATTACAGCGACGTCGAGGCGACGATCTACCACGACGTGCTGAACGAATGCGCCGACGGTTCGGCTTGCACCGACGACGCGATGCACCTCGCAATGGCCAAGGAGACATTCGGCGACGTCGGGCTCTGCAATGCCGCGAGGATTCTGCGATGATGGGCGATCTTGTGGGCAAGCTCAGCCTGGACGCGATCCCGCTCCACCAGCCGATCATCATGGGCGCGGTCGGGTTTATGGCGCTCGGCGGTGTCGGGATCGCCGCACTCATCACCTATTTCGGCTTTTGGCGCACGCTTTGGTCGGAATGGCTGACCTCGGTCGATCACAAGAAGATCGGCATCATGTACATCGCGCTGGCGATGGTGATGCTGCTGCGCGGCTTCTCCGACGCGATCATGATGCGCGCCCAGCAGGCGCTTGCCTCGACCGGCGGCCCCGGCTATCTGCCGCCCGAACATTTCGATCAGGTGTTCACGGCGCACGGCGTCATCATGATCTTCTTCATGGCGATGCCGTTCATCGTCGGCTTGATGAACATCGCCATGCCGCTGCAGATCGGGGCCCGCGACGTGGCGTTCCCCTATCTCAACAATCTGAGCTTCTGGCTGACCACCGCCGGCGCGCTGCTCGTCAATATATCGCTCGGTGTCGGCGAGTTCGCGCGCACCGGATGGCTCGCCTACCCGCCGCTTTCCGAGCTCGCCTACAGTCCGGGTGTCGGCGTCGATTACTACATCTGGGCCCTGCAGATCGCTGGCGTCGGCACGCTGCTTTCTGGCGTCAACATGATCACCACGATCCTGAAGATGCGCGCCCCCGGCATGACGCCGATGCGCATGCCGGTTTTCACCTGGACAGCGCTGTGCGCCAACATGCTGATCGTCGCGGCCTTCCCGATTCTGACGGCGACGCTGGCGATGCTGTCGCTCGACCGCTATTTCGGCATGCATTTCTTCACGAACACCGCCGGCGGCAACCCGATGATGTACGTGAACCTCATTTGGGCCTGGGGACATCCAGAAGTCTACATTCTGATCCTGCCTTGTTTCGGCGTGTTCTCGGAAGTGATCGCGACGTTCTCGCGCAAACAGCTCTTCGGCTACACCTCGATGGTCTATGCGACCATCTGCATTACCGTCCTGTCATTTATCGTCTGGCTGCACCACTTCTTCACGATGGGCTCCGGCGCTGACGTCAACGCCTTCTTCGGCATCACGACGATGATCATTTCGATTCCGACCGGCGTGAAGATCTTCAATTGGTTGTTTACGATGTATCGCGGCCGGGTGCGGTTCACGACGCCGGTGCTGTGGACGATCGGCTTTATGATTACCTTCACCATCGGCGGTATGACTGGCGTGCTGATGGCCGTGCCGCCCGCCGACTTCGTGCTTCACAACAGCCTTTTTCTGATCGCGCATTTCCACAACGCGATCATCGGCGGCGTCGTGTTCGGCTGCATGGCGGGCTTTTCCTACTGGTTCCCGAAAGCCTTCGGCTTCACGCTCGACGAGCGGCTGGGCAAGATTTCGTTCTGGTGCTGGTTCATTGGCTTCTACGTCGCCTTCATGCCGCTCTACGCGCTGGGGCTGATGGGCATGACGCGGCGTCTCGATCACCTCGACAATCCCGTCTGGCACGTCTATCTCGTCGTCGCGATGGGCGGCGCGCTGATCATCATGTGCGGCATCGCCGCCCAGCTCGCGCAGATCGCCGTCAGCGTCCGCGACCGCGCCGCGCTGCGCGACCTCACCGGCGATCCGTGGAACGGCCGAACGCTCGAATGGTCGGTCGCATCCCCTGCCCCCGCCTATAATTTTGCGCGGACGCCGTTGGTAACCAGTCGCGACGCCTATTGGGACATGAAGCGCCGGGGCGTGGCGCATCGGCCGTTCGCCGCCTACCGCCCGATCCACATGCCGCGCAACACCGGCACCGGCGTTATCGTGAGCGCCTTCGCCGCGATCCTCGGCTTCGCGCTTATCTGGCACATCTGGTGGCTGGCGATCGCCGCGTTCGTGGCGGCCGTCGCGGTGGCGATCGCCCATTCCTTCAATGAGCACGGCGACTACACCGTCTCTCCCGACGCCGTCGCGCGCACCGAAGACGTCTATCTCGAGCAACTAGCATCGCAGGCCTGACATGAACGTCCAAACGCATCCGCTACCCGTCGCCACCGCGCCGTTCCTCCCCGACGCCTTCGAAGGCGTCGAGGAACACCACGACGCCGGCGCCATTACGACGCTGGGGTTCTGGATCTATCTGATGAGCGACTGCATCCTGTTCGCGGCATTGTTTGCGAGTTTCGCGGTGTTGCGCGGCGCGACGGCGGGCGGTCTGAGCGGCCGGGAAATCTTCAGCCTGCCCTATGTGGCCGTCGAAACCGCCTGCCTCCTGGTGTCGAGCTTCACGTACGGGATGGCGATGATCTCGGCCGAGCATGAGCGGCAAGCCTGGGTGTTGCGCTGGCTCGGCCTGACGCTTCTCCTTGGCGTCACCTTCGTGGGGATGGAGATCCATGAATTCGTCAAGCTCATCGCCGACGGCGCCGGCCCGGATCGCTCCGGATTTCTCTCGGCTTTCTTCACGCTCCTCGGCACGCACGGTCTGCACGTGACTTCCGGCATAGTGTGGATGGGCGTACTGATCGCCCATGTGCTGCGCCGCGGGCTCACCGAAGCCAACCGCACGCGGCTGATGTGCCTCAGCCTTTTCTGGCACTTCCTCGACATCGTCTGGATCGGCGTGTTCACGGTGGTCTATCTGATGGGAGTGGCGTGATGCACGAGCCGCGCGGCCCTCTAATTGCGACGACAGCGCACGGCCCGAGCGACGATGGCGCCGCGCACGGCAGCGTCCAGTCCTACCTCACCGGCTTTCTTCTGTCGGTGGTGTTAACCTTCGTTCCGTTTGCGCTGGTGATGTCGGGCGCCGCGCCGGCTGCAACAATTATTCCGATCTGCGTGGCGCTCGGCGTGGCGCAAATCGTCGTGCATTTGGTCTATTTCCTGCACATGAACGGCGCATCGACGCAGTCCTGGAATATGGCCGCCTTCGTATTTACATTGCTGATCGTGGCCATCTTGGTTGCCGGATCGCTGTGGGTCATGGCCCACCTCGACGTGAACATGATGCCGGGCATGATGCCCGCGGAGTGAGCGGCGCGAACGCAACGCGAGCTTTGCGCCGCAGCTGAGTGGCGCATGGCCGCAGGCTGCGGCTTGCGAGCCGTGCTTCGGGCAAGGAATGGAAGCGACTTCTTCAATTCTGGAAACGGCGAATAAGCCATCGCTGCTGATCGTCGAAGACGATCCCACATTCGGCTGGGCGCTGCGCCGGTGCTTCGAGCGGCGCGGCTACGAAGTTGCGCTATGCGAGCGCGCCGACGCGTTGCAGGCGACGCTCGCCGCGATGTCTCCCGATTACGCGGTGGTCGATCTCAAGCTCGTCGGACCTTCCGGCCTTGAATGCGTAAAAATCCTGCATCGGGAGACTCCCTCCACCAAGATCGTGGTGCTGACCGGCTTTGCCAGCATCGCGACGGCGGTGGAAGCGGTCAAGCTCGGCGCCTGCCACTATCTTGCGAAGCCATCGAACGCGGATGAGATCGAAGCGGCATTCGGACGCGACGGCGGCGACAGCAATATCGCGCTCGGCCCGCGCACCAGCTCGATCAAGACGCTCGAATGGGAACGCATTCACGAGACGCTGCTCGAGACGGAATTCAACATTTCCGAGACGGCGCGGCGGCTCGGCATGCATCGGCGTACGTTGGCGAGAAAACTCTCGAAGCGGCGCGTCGTCTAGGCGGGTTGAGACGGCGGCGCGCCGTTCAGGAGCGCTCGCGCCTCTTCCGCATCGCGCTTCATTTGCGCGACGAGCTCTCGCGGCGAAGCGAATTTCCGCTCGTCGCGGAGGAAGCCGATAAAATCGACCTCGATCATCATGCCGTAGAGATCGCCCGAGAAATCGAAGACGAAGACTTCGAGCAGCGGCGCGCCGTCGTCGAAGGTCGGCCGTGTCCCGAAGCTCGCCACGCCGCGATAGCGTTTGGCGTCGATCGCGACTTCGACCGCATAGATGCCGTGCCGCAAGCGGACGCTGTGGTGAAGCCGCAAGTTCGCCGTCGGAAAGCCGAGCACCTTGCCGCGCCTGTCGCCTCGCAGCACTTCGCCGATGACGAAATACGGATGGCCCAACAGCAATCGCGCCCGTTCGACGTCGCCGGCTTCCAAGGCCCGGCGGGTGGCGGTGGAGGATGCCGGCTCGATCGATCCGCTCGCGTCGGTGGCGATCCGTTCGACGACTTCGACCGAGAAACCATAGCGCGCACCGGCTTCGAGCAGCATGGCCGGCGTGCCCGCGCGGCTTTTCCCAAAACGGAAGTCGTAACCCACGACGACGACGCCGACCGCGAGCCGCCGTACCAAGATATCCCGAATGAATTCTTCCGGCGCAAGCGCCGCGAGCCCGGCGTCGAAACGCAGGACGATCATCGCATCGATGCCGAGCCGCGCCAGCGCCACCGCCTTCGTCTCGCTCGGCGTCAGACGAAAAATCGTGTCCGCGCCAAAAAAGAAATCGCTCGGATGCGGCTCGAATGTCAGGACGGCGCAAGGCCGTCCGAGCCGCTCCGCAACGGCACGGGCGCGTCGCAGAACCGCGGCATGACCGCGATGCAGGCCGTCGAAATTGCCGATCGCCACCACCGCGCGCTCGAGCCCAAGGGGCGGCGCATCGGGATCGACAACCGTGGCAAAGTTTTTTTTCGGCCGGGAATTTTTCAAGGGCGCCGCGGGAAAAATAGGAGAATTTGGGTGAGCTGCAGCGCGCCAGCACATTGACGAACCGGCATAAGCCGCCGAATTCTCTTGGCCATCGAATTGCCCTGGCTTCTCAAGCTTTGCATTAACCGAATCGCAAGCGAGATTACGTTTTAATCCTAAGCAGACCTGACGATGTTGCTACCTGGCAGCGTCCGGCTTGCGGCTTGGAGACGCAAATGATTGTCGATCCCTCTCTACCGATTCTTGTCGTCGAC
>JASHSB010000022.1 GCA_030036945.1 Methylovirgula sp.
ATCCGGCTGATAAACGACCTGATCGAAGACGCCATAGACGCTGAAATTGCCGCTATCCATTCTCGGGATGCCGGTGCTCGCCGGGTCGGCGAGCGACAGCCCGTAGATGTCGTATTGCTGATCGGGGAAGGGAGCAGTGTCGTACCAGAAACCGAGCTTGTAGGTGCCGGGCAGGCCGCTGCTGTTGTTCTTGACGATGTCGCCGGAGGAAGGCTGGTTCAAGGCGTATTGCAGTTCGCCGATGACCAGCGCGCCGGTATTGAGGTTGAACTTCACGCCGCCCGCTTCGGGGCCGAGCGTCTGCGGATCGTCGTTAAAGGGACCGCCGGGCGGATTGTCGTCGAAGACGCCGATGAGCCCCGTCAGTCCCGACACGATCTGGCCCCGCAGCCGGACGCCGAGCGAGGACAGAGGATAGGCCGGGCCGCCCGCGTAGAGATCCTCGGATGGCAGCAGCGGCCAGCCCATCATCGTATTGATGAACAGGGCGGATCCCGTGCTGGTGATGAACTCCTGGTCGAGGCTTTGCTGTCCGACCTTGACGTCGAACCTGCCGTCGAAAAACGTCTGTTGGTACCAAAGCTCCCAGAGGCGGGTCGCGGGACTGGCCTCGATGCCGCTCACCGTCTGCAAGGCCAACAGGTTCTCGGCGCTGAGGCTCTGTCCGTGAATCTGGAAGGCGCTGACGTTGAACAGGCCGCCCGTCCAGCCGAACCCCTTCTGTGTATCGAGCTGCAGCGTTCCCGTCGTAAGCCCGTCGTAATAGGCGCCCTGGCGCGTGCCGCCGGTCGCATTGCCGAAGATCTCGCTCTGCTCAGTGACGGATAGCGTGATGCCGTATTTGCCGAGCAGCGTGCGCAGCCCGCCCGCGTCGCCCAGCAAGGTACTGCGCGACGACGAAAAAAGACCCGTCGTAAAACTAGGTTCCGAGGTCGGCGCCGCGTCGCTCGGCGCCGCCGACCCAGCTTGGCCGCTCGCCGCCGCGCTCGAATCCGCGTAAGCGCTCGTACCTACCGACAGCAGCGTCGCAAATAGCGCCAGTATAATTTGTGGAGCCCACGGGAGGGCCCGATAAGCATCGCGTCTCGCCGTCATGGGATGGTCTGCCCTTTTTAAATGGCATCTAATGGGATGGCGCGCCCTGGAATGACGATCAACTGTTCGGCAGGCCGGGAATATTCACGCCGAAGGTTTGCAGCAACAGAATGACGTTCAAAAAAAGGATGACGACCGTACCAACAATCGCCAGTGCGCTCGTCAATCTGGAGTTGACGAAGGAGCCCATGATGTTGGAGCGGCATGTAAAGATGACGAGCGCGATCATCGGCACGGGGAGAGCGAAGCTGAGTACGACTTGGCTAACGACAAGGGCGTTGGTGGCGTTGACGCCAAGCGCGACCACGATGAAAGAAGGAATCATCGTCACCAGGCGGCGCACCCAGAGCGGAATGCCGAAACCGACGAAGCCTTGCATGATCATCTGTCCGGCTATCGTGCCGACACAAGAGCTCGATACTCCGGAAGCGAGCAGCGACACCAGGAAGATGCCCGCGGCGCCAATTCCCAGCAGCGGGGTGAGCGTATGATAGGCAGTCTGGATTTCGGCGACGTCGCTATGGCCCGCATGAAAAGCGCTCGAGGCCATTATCACCATCGCCATGTTGACCAGGCCGGCGACGAGGAGCGCAACGACCACCTCCCTGTTGGAAAACAGTAGCAGCTTGCGGCGTTCGTCCGGGTTCCGCGCCGGTGCGCGGTTCTGCGTCAGGCCAGAATGGATATAGATCGCATGCGGCATCACGGTTGCGCCGATGATGCCGACCGAGATCGTCAGAGCCGTGGCATCGGGGATTTGCGGCAATATGGAGTGGAGCCCCGCCTGTCCCCAGTCGACGGGGGCAATGAACATCTCCGCGAGATAGCAAAGGCAGATCGTTGCCATGAGACTGCCGATGATCAGCTCCATCGGACGGAAACCGCGGCTCTCGAAAATAAGAATTCCGTACGTAATGATTCCGATGACAACCATGCCCACCATCAGCGGAATGTGGAACAACAGCGACAGGCCGACGGCGCCGCCGATGAATTCAGCGAGATCGGTCGCCATCGCGGCGACCTCGCTCACGATCCACATCACGAGGACTAAAGGCTTGGGAAAATGCTTGCGGCACATCTCCGCTAGGTTGCGCCCGGTGACAATGCCCAGCTTAGCGGAAAGCCCTTGGAACAGCATGGCGATGAGGTTCGCCATGAGCACCACCCAGAGCAAGGTATAGCCATACTTGGCGCCCCCTTGGATGTTGGTGGCGAAGTTGCCGGGATCCATGTAGGCGATCGAAGCAATTACGGCCGGCCCAACGAACAGGAGGGCGGTTGCCGGACCGTGTCGCTGACCATCCAGCACTTCACGGATTTTCCCCGTGGTACGGTCGCTTACCGTCAGCCTCTGAAGAGCGGTGGTCATGATCCGGCCCCTTTCCCGAATTTTCGTGATTTTTGTTAATTTTGCGTAGCTGATGCATCCCGATGTCGTTTTGACGTGGAATTAGAGCCTTGACTACATACAAGTCAAGCGGCTTTATGTCGCAGAATGCACTACAGTCCGGAGTGGTCTGGGCTTGGTTTGCGGGAACCGGAATAAGGGAGCGGCGTCGCACGTCAGACAATCTCCGGCAGTGCCGGCGGACTCTTCTCCGTACGGCGTTGATCGGGTGATCCCCGCACGTCGATTCGGCCTGGCTCAGGCGAGCCGTTCGGCCGCGCTTCTCGAGGATTACACGAAACTGATCGCCGATCTGCTGCAGGAGCAGGGCGAGGCGCGAACCATCGACGTTGCCCGGAGCTTTGCGGTGACCCACGCTACGGCGGCGAAAGCGATAGGGCGGCTTAAACGCGAGGGTCTAGCCGTGGCGCAGCGATATCGTGGCGTGTTCCTGACCGACGCCGGATATACTCTTGCCGAGCGCGTGCGGGCGCGGCGCCGTCTCCTGAACCAAACTTTGCTTGTGCTCGGTGTGCCGCCTGAGGCAGCCGAAAGAGATTCGCAAGGCATGGAACATTTCGTGTCCGATGCGACGCTGGCGGCCTTGGAAAATTATCTGCGAAATAAGCAGCGGCGGACGAGATAAGCAGCGGCGCCAATAAAAGGGTTCGACGCAGGCAATCATCGCGCTGCCGCTCCTTGACGCGCTACGTCAGGGCGGCCTATCTAACGATTGCACCTAGGGGATCCCCGCCAGGGGGCTGAGAGGCTGGCAGCGCCGATAGGCGGCCCGGCGACCCTTCGAACCTGATCCAGTTCGCACTGGCGTAGGGATGGTCATGGCGGGTTCCTCCCAAAAGATTCGCGTTGTCGGCGCGGGTGTCGTCGGCCTAGCCGTCGCGCATGAATTGGCCCGCGTCGCCCAATCCGTGGAGATCGTCGAGCGCGCCTCGGCCCCCGGCTTGGGCTGTTCCTATCTCGCAGGCGGGATGCTGGCGCCCTGGTGCGAAGAAGAAGGCGCCGAGCCGCTCGTTCTCGAATGGGGCCGCGAGGGAATCGAATATTGGACGAAGACCGTGCCCGCTGCGGAGACGAAAGGCACGCTGGTCGTCGCGCCGCCGCGCGACCGGCCCGATCTCATCCGGTTTTCGCGCCTAACCGCGGGTTTCGAATGGCTCGACGCCGCGGCCCTTGCCGAGCGTGAGCCGGATCTTGCCGGACGGTTCGACCGGGCGATGTTCTTTCCGCACGAAGCGCATCTCGATCCGCGCCGCGCGACGTCGATGCTCGCCGCCCGCCTCAGGGAATTTTCCACGGTGCACTTTCGGTTCGATACCGCCGCCGAGACGGTGACCGAGCCGGCCGACTGGGTTGTAGATTGCCGCGGCCTCGCCGCGCGCGACGCCCTTCCCGATCTGCGCGGCGTCAAAGGCGAGATGCTGGTGCTTTCGACGCGCGAGATTTCTCTCAAGCGTCCGGTGCGCCTGTTGCATCCGCGCCATCCGGTCTATGTCGTGCCGCGCGGCGACGGACGTTTCATGGTTGGCGCTACGGTGATCGAGACCGAAGACAGGTACGTCACGGCGCGCTCGGTGCTCGAATTGTTGAGCGCCGCCTACGCGCTGCATCCGGCGTTCGGCGAGGCGGAAATCGTCGAGACCGGCGCCGATTTGCGCCCGGCGTTTCCCGACAATCTGCCGCGCATCCGCCGCGCCGGCCGCGTAGTTTACGTGAACGGTCTCTACCGGCACGGATTCCTTCTGGCGCCGGCGTTGGCACGCCGCGCCGCCGCCGTCGTTTTGCGCGATGCGCATTTTCCGGAGGTCATGGATGCTGATCCAGGTGAACGGCAAAGAGCGTGAGGTTGCGGCGCCGACGCTTGCGGCGTTGCTCGATGAGCTTGGCTATGAAGAAGCGGCGGTGTCGACCGCGCTCAACGAATCTTTCGTGCGCGCCGTCGATCGTACGGCGACGCCGTTGCAATCGGGCGACGCGGTCGAGATCCTTGTGCCGCGCCAGGGCGGCTAGGAGGCCAGATGGAGAACCGCCCGCTTGCCGTCTACGGCACGACGCTGGCTTCCCGCCTGCTGGTCGGCACGGCGCAATATTCCTCGCCCGCCGTCCTCGCCGCCGCGATCAAAGCCTCCGGCGCGGAAGTGGTCACCGTTTCGCTGCGGCGCGAGGCCGGCGGAAACCGGGCCGGCGAAAGCTTCTGGTCGCTGATTCGCGGGCTCGGAGTCAAAGTTCTGCCGAATACGGCCGGCTGCTGCAGCGTAAAGGAAGCGGTAACCACCGCGCAGATGGCGCGCGAAGTCTTCGCTACCTCGTGGATCAAGCTCGAGGTCATCGCCGACGACGACTTGCTGCAACCCGACGTGTTCGGTCTCGTCGAAGCGGCGGCGATTCTTTCGCGCGATGGCTTCCAGGTGTTTCCCTATACGAGCGAGGATCTGGTCGTCGCCGAACGGCTAGTCGGCGCGGGCTGCGAGGTGCTGATGCCTTGGGCGGCGCCGATCGGCTCGGCGCGCGGCCTCAACAACGTCTTCGGCCTGCAGGCGCTGCGCAAACATTTTCCCGCCGTGCCGCTGATTATCGACGCCGGGATCGGCACGCCGGCGCACGCGGCGGCCGCCATGGAGCTCGGCTACGACGGCGTGCTGCTCAACACCGCGATCGCCAAGGCCGGCGATCCCGTCGCCATGGCGCGGGCCTTTGCGCTCGCAATCGAAGCGGGACGGCTTGCCCATTGCGCCGAGCCGATTCCGCCGCGCGACATGGCGGAGCCGTCGACGCCGCAGATCGGCCGCGCCTTTGTTGATCTTCCGCGCCATGCTTGATCCATTCTATCCGATCGTCGACAGTGCCGCCTGGATTGGACGACTTCTGCCGTGCGGCGTGAAATTCGTGCAATTGCGTATCAAGGACCAGCCGCGCGAAGCGCTGCGCGCCGAGATTGCCGCCGCGCGGGATCTGTGCGGCGAAGTCGGCACGATCCTTGTCGTCAACGATTATTGGCAGGAAGCGATCGAACTCGGCTGCCGGTTCGTGCATCTCGGCCAGGGCGATCTTGCCGGCGCCGATCTTGGTGCGATCCGCAATGCCGGGCTGCGGCTCGGCATCTCCACGCACGACGACGCCGAACTCGCCCGTGCGCTCGCGGCGACACCCGATTATATCGCGCTCGGGCCGATCTATCCGACGCTTCTAAAAGCGATGGAATTTGCGCCGCAAGGCCTTGCGCGGATCGGCGAATGGAAGAAGAAGATCAACGCCACGCCGCTTGTTGCGATCGGTGGCATCACTTTGGAGCTCGCTGCGGGCGTCTTCGAAGCCGGCGCCGACGTTATCTCGGTCGTTACCGACGTTACGCGCGCCGCGGATCCCGAAGGGCGCGCGGCCGCCTGGGTGAAGGCGACCCGACCGCTTGCAGTCGCGCGCGCCTAAACTTTCTCGCGATCCGCGGCTTCTTTTTCCGGATGTTCGTCTGCGGCGGTCTCTTCCTTCTCCTGATTTTTCTCCATGCGTTGGAATGCCCAGGCGACTTGCGCGTTCTCATCGGTACGGCAATGGACGACGATCTGTTCACAGGGCCGCGGGCTGTCGGTCGCGGCGAAGAAAGCGCTTTCTTCGATCTCGACGCGGCGGTCCTGCGCGGTAAAGACCCAACGGCTGTCGTCCGGAAAATCGAGCAGCACGGCGCGGCCCTCAAGCGCAGTTTGCAGGCGCACACTCGGATGAATATGGAAGCGCAGCGCATAAGGAACCGAATTTTCAGCTTTGGGGGACACGGCGCGCAGCCGGTCTTTGCCTTCGAGACGCATGCCGTCGTCGCCGAGCGTGAGGCGGCGCTCGTGGATCAGTCCGAAACGCATGTCGTAGCCGTCGTGGGCGAGCAGAAGGCGCGTTTTCGTCGGCTGGTTCTGCCTTTCGACGCCGACCTGCCGGGGCCCCGAAAGAATTTCGTCGCCGAACCATTTTTCGAGCCCGCGCCCGCTTGCGAATCGGCAGGAGGACGTGTCGTCAACAACCAACGTGGAATGGGCGGCGGTAGCGCGTGCGGCACGCCGCGCGGCGCCGCGGTTGGCGTCGGGAGCGCCGCAATTGACGACCAGCCTTTGCGGACCGACCGAGAATTCGAAGGACAGGCAACCGGCATGTGCGGACGTCGAGAATTCAGGCGGCGGCGGGCGGCCGACATCGACGATGAGCAGACTCGCTCCGGCTTCGACGCGCTGGTAGCCGGAATGCGGCGCGTTGACCATGGCTTTGGCGCGCGGATCGTCGTAGGCGAGCACGGTCGCGAGAATGTCCGGCTCGGTGACGCCCATGCCGTTGAAGAGAGCGAGCGTGCCGTCGCCGTGGCGCAGCATGCGCAGCATCGGCAGGATGCGGTCGATGGCGTTGAGCAATTGCGGCGGCGGAGCGACGCCGCGCGCCGCATAGGTTTGCCGCAGCGGCAGCAGATCGAGCAGCAGGCGGATCAACACGTCCGGATTGCGGCTGACATGACCGCCGTCCGGCAGGATCTGCCGGACGAGTTCGTCGGCGAGAAACCGCGTGCCGCGCCGTTGGAAACTTCCGTCGTTCTGCATGCAAAGCCCGAGTTCGGCCAGTCCGATCGCCGCGAATAGGCGCTCTTCGCCGCGCACGAGCCCGGCTGCAATCTGTCGCTCGAGAAAGAGTTGGGTGCGCGTCAGCGCGCGCATGAAGCGGCGATAGAATTTGCGGTCGGCGCTTTCGAGAATGATCGGCGATTGCGACAGGAACGACAGAGTCCGGCGGACAACGACGCGCGGCTCCCAGGCAGGCATGGCGCTTGGTTTTTCGGCGAGCGTGAGAAAATCGTCGACGAGCGCGCGTGCGTTGGCGCGCGCCAGCGCGGTATCGGCGGCGCGCAGGTGCCGCAGCCAGCCGAAACCGTTGAGCGCCCGCTCCCAAGAAGGCGACGGCGCTTCGACTTCGAACGGCGAGCGGCCGTGCAGGTTGATTGCTTTTCCGGCCAAGGCGAAATAGCCGGAATATATCTCGCTGGCGATCGTCGAGTCGCTCGTGCGAATGTCCTGCGGCGCGATCAACAGCCGCTCCGGAGGGGTCGTGCGCATCGCGGTCAGTGCGAACGAGGGAAAGGTCGCGAGACGCCGCAGGTATCCGGCGGCGCGTGCCGCCACGCGCCTGACAATCTGCAGCTTGTCTTCCATCTCGGCAGGACTCAGATCATCGCCTCCCGGCTGGCGAATCATCCGAACTTTGGCCAAAATCCGCCTGAACGCAATATCACCGGTTGCGCACAAGCCTTGCTGCAAAGAAACCGTCGAGGCCGGCCATGCGGGGATCTTCCGCCGGGAAATGCGAGGGCAACGTGCGCAGTTCGCCATTCGCATTGACGAGTTCGCCGAGACCGCCGACCTCTTCGGGCCGGATCGGCGAACGCGCGACGTCGGGGTTGCGGCGCAGCAAGGAGGCGATCTGCTCCTCGCCTTCCTCCGGTTCGATCGAGCAAACGCAATAGACGATGCCGCCGCCGGGTTTGACGAGTTCGAAGGCTTTGTTAAGCATCCGGCTCTGGATCGCGACGAGCTTGCCGATGTCGCTTGGCTTCTTCGTCCAAGCGATATCGGGATGGCGACGGATCGTACCCGTCCCCGAACAGGGCGCGTCGAGCAGCACGGCGTCAAAAGTAATGCCGAGCGCGAGAACGTCGGCGACGACGATCTCCGCTTCAAGCCGCAGCCTTTGGAAATTGGCGGTGAGCAGTTTGAGACGTTCCGCCGAGCGGTCGATCGCAACGACGCGCGCGCCGCGCGCCGCCAGTTGCGCCGCCTTGCCGCCCGGCGCCGAACAGAGATCGGCGATTTTCGTGCCGGGCCGCACGTCGAGGAGCTTGGCGGGGAGCGCCGCGGCCGCGTCCTGCACCCACCAGGCGCCCTCGGCATAGCCCGGCAGTTCGCCGATCGGCCGATGGCTCACGAGCCGCAACGAGCCGGTCGGCAAAAGGCTGGCGCCGACTCGGTCGGCCCAAAGCGCCGGATCGGATTTGACGGTGAGATCGAGCGTCGGCTCCTGCCGGTTGGCGGCGGCGATCGCCTCTGCCGTTGCCTCGCCATAGGTCTTGCGCCAGCGCGCGGCGAGCCAGGCTGGCGTGTCTCGCTCGAGGGCGGTGCCTTCGGCAAGAAAGCGATCGCGACCGCGGATTAGGTTGCGTAACACTCCATTAACAAGCGGAGCATATGGAACGGTCTTCTGGTCGAGGCGCATCATGCGGACGGCGAGATCGACGGCGGCGCGGTCGGGCACGTCAAGAAAAAGAATTTGCGCCGCGGCAATCGTCAGACAGGATTCGATCTGCGCCAGACCGCGTGGCAGATCCTTCTCGAGAAGCGCCGCCAAGGCGTGGCGGATTGTACCGAGCCGGCGCAACGCGACGGTAACGATCGAGCGCGTGAGCGCCACATCCCGCGCCGCGAGTCCAGCAAGCCGCGACAGGCCCGAGCCCGTTGCGAAGAGATCGTCGATCGTGTGCCCGCCGCAGATCACGTCGCGCAAGATCATAGCGGCCGCGACTCGCGCCGCGAGGCCGGGAACCGTCACCGGCTCTTCGGCCTTCATAACGGCGCGCGGCGATTTCATCATCGTAGGGCTCCGCGCCATGCCGGCATGGCGAGGCCGCGCGGCGAAGACGGGCTCGCTTGATTCGGATCCGATTCTAACATCCACATCGATAAAAATCCGTTCCGCGGAGACGAATCCCGTCATGCTTCCGCCGTTTTGCGGGGACTTATGACGGGCCAAGGGGCATCGTGAGAGAGAGTTGCAATGAAACTCATGGAATGCACGCGCCGCGCCGAGACGCAAACGCGACTGAACCTGAATCCCGCCGCGCAACGCGCGCTGGCCGAAGCGCAAGAACGCCGGCGTCTCGCGGCGACGGACCGGCGTGCGCCGGAAGTCGGCGGCCGCGAAGGCCCCGATCCGGTGCGCTACGGCGATTGGGAAGTAAAGGGTATCGCCAGCGATTTCTGATCGTCGGCGATCAGCTCGATAGTCCGGCGAGTAGCGTTGGAAAGTCGAGCGGACGGAAGCCGTAGTGCTTGAGCCAGCGCACATCCGCCTCGAAGAACGCCCGCAGGTCCGGCATTCCATATTTCAACATCGCGATTCGGTCGATTCCGATTCCCCAGGCAAATCCTTGGTAGACGTCGGGATCGAGCCCGCAATTGGCGAGTACGTTGGGATGCACCATGCCGCAGCCGAGAATTTCCAGCCAATCCTCGCCTTCGCCGAAGCGGATCTCGCCCGATCGGCGCGAACATTGAATGTCGACTTCCATCGACGGTTCGGTGAACGGGAAATAGCTCGGGCGAAAACGCATCGCCACGTCGGAAACTTCGAAGAAAGCCTTGCAGAATTCGCTGAGCGTCCATTTCAAATGGCCGAGATTAGCCTGCTTGTCGACGACGAGACCTTCGACCTGGTGGAACATCGGCGTATGGGTCTGGTCTGAGTCGCAGCGATAGGCGCGGCCCGGGCAGATGACGCGGATCGGCGGCTTTTGGCGGAGCATGGTACGCACTTGCACGGGACTCGTGTGGGTGCGCATCAGCTTGCGCTCGCCGCTCGCGTCAGGCGTTAGGAAGAACGTATCCTGCATGTCGCGTGCCGGATGCTCGGGCGGAAAATTGAGCTTGGCGAAATTGTAGTCGTCGGTTTCGATGTCCGGTCCCTCGGCGATCGAAAAGCCGAGGTCGGCGAAGATCGCCGCGATCTCGTCGTTGACCTGCGAAAGCGGATGGATGCGTCCGCTATCGAGCGGGCTCGGGCGCGCCGGCAAGGTCACGTCGATCGTCTCGGTGGCGAGGCGATGCTCGAGCGCCGCGGCTTTGAGCGCGGCGCGGCGCTTGGCAAGCGCCGCCGTCACTTTGTCCTTCAGCGCGTTGACGCGCGCGCCTTGGCTCCTGCGCTCCTCGGGCGACATCTTGCCGAGGCCTGCCAGCAGCGCCGAGACGGTGCCTTTCTTGCCGAGCGCGGCGACGCGTACCGCTTCGAGCGCGGGTTCGTCAGCGGCCGCTTCGATTGCGGCGAGCGTTTCTTGTTCGAGGCGGCGGAGATCGGACATCGGAGCTTGTGGCAATTTTGGTCGCGTGCTTTTGCCATGCGTGAGCGGCGATGTCCAGAAATGCGCGATCGGCGCCTCTTGCCATCGGCGCGGCAAACGCCAACTATGCGCCGATGAGCAAAGCCTTCACCAAGGAAACCGATACCGAGACGGCTCTCGATGACGACATTCCGGAGCTGCCGCCCGGCGTCAAGAACTACATTACGCCGGAGGGCCTGCAACGGCTGCGCGAGGAATTCCATCGGCTGCAGCAGGAAGAACGGCCGAAGATCGTCGAAATCGTCTCGTGGGCGGCCGGCAACGGCGATCGCTCGGAGAACGGCGATTATATCTACGGCAAGCGGCGTTTGCGGGAGATCGACCGGCGCATGCGCTTTCTGATGAAGCGCATCGAAATCGCCGAGGTGGTCGATCCCGCTAAACAGAAGAACAAAGACCGGGCATTCTTCGGCGCGACGGTTACCTATGCCAATCGCGAAGGCGAGGAGAAGACCGTGCGGATCGTCGGCATCGACGAGACGCGTTCGGAACTCGGCGAGATTAGCTGGATCTCGCCTGTCGCCAAAGCACTTCTCAAGGCTGAAGAAGGCGACGTCGTCGAAGTGCGCACCCCAAAGGGCGCCGAGTGTCTGGAAGTCCTCAAGATCACCTATTAGACGTTGACGCTCCTCACTATGGCCGGGACGCGGCACGGCCATAGGCGCATCTCAGGTCTCACTTATACTTATTTTTTATAATGATGGTGCAACGGAGGGCCGCCCCCACCTTGGCTGCCGTGCCAGTGCTGGCCGTGGCCGTTATGCCAGCCATGCCACCCGTAGCCACCGCCCCAGCCAATGCCTGGCTGCATGTAATAGCCGCCGCACCAATACCAGCCCGGGCCATTCCAGCCGTTCGGATACCAGCAGTATTGACGGCCGCCCCAGATGTAAGCGCCCGTGGCCGCGGCTGCCGCTGCCGCCGCAGCGGCGCCCAAAACATCGACGCCATATTGTGCCTGCGCGGGCGGCGCAACGGAGCCGGCCGCGATGCACCCAGCCATCAAAGAAAGACTCAATCGACGCATGTTCCCTCTCCCCTAAAAAACAGAATAGCGCCGCGGATCAATCGAACCATGGGCTCGTCAAACCGTCAATCTGCGGCGCACAGTTCGCTTAACCGAGATCGAGCTCCTTGAAGAAGTCGTTGCCTTTGTCGTCGATGACGATGAAAGCCGGGAAATCTTCCACCTCGATCCGGAATACGGCTTCCATGCCGAGCTCGGGATAATCGACGACCTCGACCTTTTTGATACAATCTTGCGCGAAACGCGCCGCCGAGCCGCCGATCGATCCGAGATAGAATCCATGATGTTTGGCGCAGGCTTCGCGCACTTGCGGCGAGCGGTTGCCCTTGGCGAGCATTACCAGCGAGCCTCCCGCCGCCTGGAATTCCTCGACATACGAATCCATGCGCCCGGCGGTCGTCGGGCCGAACGAGCCTGACGCGTATCCCGCCGGCGTCTTGGCGGGGCCGGCGTAATAGATCGGATGATTCTTGAAATAGTCGGGCAGCGGCTCGCCGCGCCTGAGCCGCGCACGGATCTTCTCATGCGCGAGATCGCGCGCCACGATCAGCGGCCCAGTGAGCGAAAGCCGCGTCTTGATCGGATATTTCGACAGTGTCGCAAGGATCTCCGGCATCGGCCGGGTGAGATCGAGATTCACCACGGCCGCGCCGATGTGGGCCTCCTCGATCGGCGGCAGATATTTCGCCGGATCGTGTTCGAGCTCCTCCAGGAAGACGCCATCCTTGGTGATTTTGCCGAGCGCTTGTCGATCGGCGGAGCAGGAAACGCCCAAGCCGATCGGCAGCGA
>JASHSB010000023.1 GCA_030036945.1 Methylovirgula sp.
CTGAAAAGCCAAAAGGGCGATCCATAACAAACGGGACGCCCTACGGCGCTAGGCGACGGCATCAGTTTGGAAACGTTCTCGGCTGTGATCAAATGTGCTTGTGCACCGCAGCGAAAAGATGGCGTGTCATTGATAGAGCCGGGCAATCGCCACACGTAACAATCAATTGGCGTTTGGCACCGATTGGCGCCAACCTCCGCATGCTGTATCGCGGGCTATATAGCTGCGGCGGCATACCAAGGAGGAAACTCATGGCAAAGATCATCTGCGTTCTCTACGACGATCCCGTCGACGGCTACCCGAAATCCTATGCCCGGGACACAATTCCGGTCATCAAATCCTATCCGGACGGGCAGGCGACGCCGACTCCGCAGCACATCGATTTCAAGCCGGGCGAATTGCTCGGCTGCGTTTCGGGTGCTTTGGGTCTGAAGAAATGGGCAAAAGACAACGGCCACCAGCTCATCGTCACCTCCGACAAGGAACCGCCCAACTCGGCTCTCGACCGCGAGTTGCCGGACGCCGAGGTGGTGATTTCGCAGCCGTTCTGGCCAGCCTATATGACGGCCGACCGGATCGCCAAAGCGAAGAAATTGAAGCTTATCGTCACCGCCGGAATCGGCTCCGATCACACCGATCTGGAAGCCGCCGCCAAGCACGGCGTTACGGTCGCGGAAGTAACGTATTGCAACAGCATCAGCGTGGCCGAGTGTGCCGTGATGATGATCCTGAGCTTGGTGCGCGACTACATCCCGCAGCACGAATGGGCGCGCAAAGGCGGCTGGAACATCGCCGATTGCGCCGAGCGGTCCTACGACCTCGAAGGCATGCAGGTCGGAACGGTCGCGGCGGGACGTATCGGCACCGCCGTGTTGCGGCGGCTAAAACCGTTCGACGTGAAGCTGCATTACACCGATCGTCACCGCCTCCCGGCCAACGTCGAAAAAGAGCTCGGCGTAACCTTCCACGAGAACATGGAAGGCGTGCTCAAGACTTGCGACGTCGTCACACTGCATACGCCGCTCTACAAAGAGACGGAGCACATGATCAACGACAAGACCTTGGCGCTGATGAAACGCGGCAGCTATCTCATCAACACGGCGCGCGGCAAGCTCTGCGACACCGAGGCGGTCGTTAGGGCGCTGAAAAGCGGCCAGCTCGCCGGCTACGCCGGCGACGTCTGGTATCCGCAGCCAGCGCCCAAAAATCACCCGTGGCGCACTATGCCGCACGAAGGGATGACGCCGCACACCTCCGGTACCACCCTCTCCGCGCAGGCGCGCTACGCGGCCGGCACGCGCGAGATCCTGGAATGTTTCTTTGCCGGCAAGCCGATCCGTGACGAATATCTGATCGTCCAGGGCGGCCATCTTGCCGGCACCGGCGCGCGCTCCTACAAATTGGCGGGCTAAATCAAGACGACGGAAGGCGGCGTGAGCCGCCTTCCCTGCCGGCGCGCTGGTGCTGCTCGTTATCGGCTAAGCCGACCGCCCCGCGTTCTTCCGCCTCTATGCAAAGCCGGCGGAACTTGCATCGCTGGGACACCACCGGGACCGGGGCTGCGGCACGATGCACTTCAGAGGCTTAGGTTTTTCTACTGGATTGTATCGCTCCGCTCGCAATGACGAATTCGCCTGATCCTACTTCCCCGTCACGAGCAAGATTTTTCCCACGTGGCTGAAGGATTCCATTAGTTCGTGCGCCTGGCGTGCGTCTTCGAGCGGGAAAGTCGCATGAATAATCGGCTTGACGGTGCCCGCTTCGAGGAGCGGCCAGACGTTCTCACGCACGGCGGCGGCAACCGCAGCCTTCTGCGCAAGCGTGCGCGAACGCAGCGTCGAGCCCATGAGCGTCAGCCGTTTCAGCAGCACCGGCATGAAGTTGAAATTTCCGACCGTACTCGATTGCAGAAAGCCAATCTGCACAAGCCGGCCTTCGAGCGTCAGGATCGAGAGGTTCTTCTGGATATAGCCCCCGCCGATCATATCGAGGACGAGATCGACGCCGCGTTTGTTGATGCGCTTCACCTCTTCGACAAAATCCTCGCGCTTGTAATCGATCGCATAATCGGCGCCGAGCGTCCGGCAGAAGGCGCATTTCTCGGACGAGCCGGCGGTGACGATGACGGCAGCGCCGAACGCCTTGGCGAGCTGAATCGCGGCCGAGCCGATACCGCTCGAGCCGCCGTGGATGAGGATCCATTCGCCGGTTTTCAGTCTCCCGCGCGTGAAGACGTTGTCGAAGACGGTGAAAAACGTCTCGGGAATGCCCGCCGCGTCGATCACGCTCAACCCGCGCGGCACACTCAGGCAAAGCGGCGCATCGGCAAGCGCATATTCGGCGTAGCCGCCGGAGCCCACGAGTGCGCAGACTGCCTCGCCCGGCAGCAGCCCCGTCACGCCTTTGCCGAGCGCCGTCACATGGCCGGCGACTTCCATGCCCGGCACATCGCCTTCGCCGGGCGGTGGCGGATATTTGCCTTCGCGCTGCAAGCAGTCGGGCCGATTGACGCCGGCGGCGACCACTTCAATCAGCACTTTGCCGGGGCCCGGTTGCGGCACGGGCGCTTCGGCAACGCGGATCACGTCGGGGCCGCCAGCTCCATCGAATACCACCTGTTGCATCGTTCTGGGCAAGGTCATGCGCGATCTCCGTCGGCACTCCGTGCCGTCTCCTTGTACACGATCGGCACGACGCGCGGCTAGAAGGCGCACCCGCCAGGAACGACGGAGTTCCGAATTCGTTGTCGCGACGCGACGCGACGACGCTGCGGTAGAGCATGGCTGCGGTCGATCAAGAGTGGCGGACGGCAGTCGCGAGGCCTATGGTTCTCGCGGCTCTTTCGCTCGCCCTCACTTGGTCGCTGATGCATAACCGTCCGCAGTCCGATGTGCCGATAAAGAGCAGCCCAACAGCCGCGCTCCGTCACCCGGCACGGGAGAATTTTCTCGTCATCTTTCACGGCCTTTACAACAAGATGAACGACGACCGCATTCTCGCGGTCGCGGGAGGCCTGTCGTTTTTCGGTCTCTTGGCATTGTTTCCGGGCATCGCGGCGTTTGTCGCCCTTTACGGACTTTTTGCGGACTGGTCGACGATCAACGGCAATCTCGGCACCTTGACGTTCATGCTGCCGCATGGATCCGCCGAGATCATTGCCGACGAGGTGAGGCGCGTCGCGGCGCAGGGCAACGGCGCGCTCGGGATCAAGTTCTTCGCCAGCGTCGTTATCGCGCTGTGGAGCGCAAATTCCGGCATCAAAGCAATGTTCGACGCGTTGAACGTCGCCTATGCCGAGCAGGAGAAGCGCGGTTTCATCGCGCTCAATCTTCAATCTTTATTGTTCACGCTGGGCGCCATCGTCGCTTCCATTGCTGCGTTCCTGGCGGTTGTCGCCGCGCCCGTCGTGTTCCGATTTATGGGGTTCGCCAGCGTGGAAGCGACAATCGACATCGTTCGCTGGCCGCTGCTTACCGTCATCGTCCTCTTCGGGCTTTCCATTCTCTATCGCTTCGGGCCGAGCCGCGCGCCGCAGAAATGGCGCGCCGTTACCTGGGGAAGCGCGGCAGCTACGCTGCTTTGGGTCGCGATTTCCGTGCTGTTCTCCTGGTACGTGGCCAGCATCGGCAACTACAGCCGAACGTACGGCACACTCGGCGCGATCATCGGCTTTATGACTTGGATCTGGCTTTCGGCGATCGCCGTTCTCCTCGGCGCGGAGATCAATGCCGAACTGGAGCGCTACGCGCGGCAACGCAGCAAATAGCAGAACCATAAATTGTATGCGCGTGGATATACACGTTTCTAGCGAATATTATACTTGACGGGACCATTACCAATTGCGGTAGTCGCTGACCCCTATTGTATTAAGCTGAGCCGTATCCGGCATCCGATTGGAAGGTATATCGGTGAAAAACTTCGTCGTTATCATGGAGCACCCGCCTAACCTCTGCCCCCACTCAAATGCG
>JASHSB010000024.1 GCA_030036945.1 Methylovirgula sp.
GGGGGCATCGCCCTCGCGCCGACGCCGTTTGCGGCGCTCGGCATGGGGATTTTTCTCGTCGCGCTCGGCTTGGCGACAAGAGGATTGGCGACAAGAGGAATTGCGGCGCCCGCGGCCGCCGACGTGTCGCTTGCCGCGTTTCTGACGAGCCCGCGCGGACTGTTCATCGGCGGCGCGGTCCTGGGCCTCGCCGCCGCCGGCGGACTCTTTACGGTGCCACTGTTCGCAGCCGTGCAGGCCGTCGCGGCGCCGGCGCGGCGCGCCCGCACCATCGCTGCCATCAACATCCTGAATGCCGTCTACATCATCGCCGGAACGCTGCTCACGGCTTTGCTGCAGAGCCGCTTCTTCGGATTGTCCGAACCATTACTCCTGGCTTTGGTGGGCATTCTCAATTTCGGCGCGGCGGCTTATGTGAAGCAGGCGATCCTCCCTTTGTCGCGCAAAGCGAACGCATGACCCGCCCGAGTTGTGTGGGGTTTGCGCGGCGCGGCCGAGGCCCTATGATCGATCCTCCGTTCCCCGGCATCGATGATCTTCCCTAGGCATTCATGCGCACCGAGCTAGCCAAGCCGATCCGGCTCGCCGACTACCGGCCGCCGGATTATCTGATCGACGCGGTCAATCTCGATCTCGGACTCGACCCGCGCGCGACACGGGTCGTCACGCGGCTTTCGATCCGCCCCAACCCGCAGGGACGCGGCGGAGCCGACCTCCGGCTCGACGGCGATGGACTGAACGTGAAGCGTCTCGTGCTCGATGGCAACGAAATCGACGTGCGGGCCAACTTCATCACTCCGGATGCATTGACCATCGCGGATCCTCCGCAGCGTCCGTTCACGCTGGAAGTCGAAACCGAGATCAATCCTTCGGCGAATACGTTTTTGATGGGTCTATATCGCTCCGGATCAGCCTATTGCACGCAATGCGAGGCGGAAGGCTTTCGGCGCATCACCTATTTCCTCGATCGTCCCGACGTACTCAGCGTCTATACGACGCGCATCGAAGCGGAAACCGCCGAGGCGCCGGTCTTGCTCTCGAATGGCAATTTGATCGAAGCCGGGAAAATCGCCGGCACCGCGCGCCACTACGCGATCTGGCACGATCCCTACCCCAAGCCCTGCTATCTGTTCGCGGTCGTCGGCGGCGATCTCGGCTCGATTCACGACTGGTTCGTCACCGCTTCGGGACGCCGCGTGGCACTCGGCATCTACGTCGAACACGACAAGGAGGAAAGCGCGCTTTACGCGATGGACGCGCTGAAACGCGCCATGCGCTGGGACGAAACGGCCTTCGGGCGTGAATACGATCTCGACGTGTTCAACATCGTCGCCGTTTCCGACTTCAACATGGGCGCGATGGAAAACAAAGGCCTCAACGTCTTCAACGACAAATACGTGCTGGCCTCGCCGCAGACCGCGACAGACACCGATTACGCGCAAATCGAGGCGGTGATCGCGCACGAATATTTCCACAACTGGACAGGCGATAGGATCACCTGCCGCGATTGGTTCCAACTTTGCCTCAAGGAAGGCCTGACCGTGTTCCGCGATCATGAGTTCTCGGCTGACCAGCGCTCGCGCGCGGTTCGCCGCATCGCCGACGTCCGGACCTTGCGGGCGCAGCAATTCCCCGAGGACGCGGGGCCGCTCGCGCACAATGTGCGGCCGGATTCATACTTTGAAATCAATAACTTCTATACTGCGACGATCTATGAAAAGGGCGCCGAGATCATTCGCATGCTGAAAGTGCTGATCGGCGCCGAGGCGTTTCGAAAAGGCATGGACCTCTATTTCGAACGGTACGACGGCACCGCCGCGACGGTCGAGGATTTTCTCGCCTGTTTCGCGGCGAGTTCGGGCCGCGATCTCGATCAGTTTTTTCTTTGGTATCGCCAAGCCGGAACGCCGCTCGTCGAAGTCGAATCCGCCTATGACGCGGGGGCGCGGACGCTTACCCTCGATTTTCGCCAGAGCTGCAACAAGACGCCCGGCCAGGACGAGAAGAAACCGCTGGTCATTCCGATCGAGCTGGGCCTGGTCGGCGAGCACGGCGAGAATTTCGCGCTCGTCGCGGGCGCCGAGAACGGCGCGAGCGAGGCGGAGATTTCGCGCGGCGTGATCGAACTCTCGACCCCGCGCCGCCGTCTGACCTTTCATAATCTTGTGTCGCGCCCCGTAGCCTCGCTGCTGCGCAGCTTTTCGGCCCCGGTGCGGCTCTCCCAGCCGGCGAGCGAAAGCGATCTCGTCACTCTTACCGCCTACGACAGCGACAGCTTCAACCGCTGGCAGGCCTCGCAGACCTATGCGACGCGCCTGCTGCTGCGTTCGGTCGATCTCCTTCGCGCCGGCCAAGCGCCGGTGTTCGACCCCAATTTTGCGACGGCGCTGCGTCTGGCGCTGGCAGGAAGCGCCGCCGACCCAGCATTCGCCGCGCAGGTGATTACGCTGCCCGGTGAAGCGGACATCGCCCGTGAGATCGGTGCGAACGTCGATCCCGACGCGATCTTTATGGCCCGCAAGGCACTCCGCGAAGCGATCGGCGGCGCCTTGGCGCGCGAGCTTCTCGCGGCGTACGACAATTTGATCGAAACCGGCCCGTATTCGCCCGACGCGGCGGCGGCCGGTCGCCGCGCGCTGCGCAACGCCGCGCTTGATCTCTATGCAGCCGCTGATCCGGATGCGGGATCAGCCCGCGCGCTGCGCCAGTTCGACGGCGCGCAGTTCATGACCGACAAGATCGCCGCGCTCGGAGTCATTGCCGTGCAGCCCGGCGCGGCGCGTGAGGCGGCGATCGATTCTTTCTATCGCTCCTATGCTGGCGAGCCGCTGGTAATCGACAAATGGTTCGCCCTGCAGGCGATGATTCCTGAACGAGATACGCTGGCTCGCGTAAAGCGACTGATGGACCACCCGGCCTTCTCGCTTGCCAATCCCAACCGGGTGCGGGCTTTGATCGGCGCTTTCGCTTCCGGCAATCAAACGCAGTTCAACGCCGTTGACGGCAGCGGCTACGAGTTCATCGCCGCGATCGTTTTGGTGCTGGACGCCAAAAATCCGCAGGTGGCGGCGCGGCTTCTCGGGGCTTTCAAAAGCTGGCGGGCGCTGGAGGAGCGGCGGCGCGCCCATGCCGAGGCGGCGCTGCGGCGCGTCGCGGTGGCCGCGCATTTGTCTCCCGACGTCAAAGATATCGCCGAGCGCTCGCTCGCCTGAGCGCTTCTTCGCGGCAAATTGAACGGCCGATCAAATTTCATTTCAGGATTCATTAACTACTGGACAAATCGCCGGGCTCGGATTCAGATGGAACTGATTCGGAGGGATGCGGCACATCGATCCGGATTGACATCGAGGGGGCCCCACTATGATCCGTGCAGATGCGGCGGAAGCGTTTGCGCATGCAAGTTTGTCGCAAGCCTCGGCGCCAACCCGACAAATCGTTTGCCGGCCTCCGTTTCATCTTGAGCCTTTGCTGCGTCGCGCCGTCCCGGCGATGATCGCGATATTCACCGCCACGCTGACGGCGGCCGCGAGTTTCCTCATCCTCGAAGCGCACGACGACGCCGTCGACCGGGCGATGTTGGATCTCGATCTCGTCGCCGCGGCAACGACCAACGATTTCGCGGCGGCGATCGACAAGGCCGTTGCCGAGGATCCGACCAAGACGTTGATCCAATCCTTGCCCAGCCAGGCGTTTGCGCGGGGCGAGCGGGTGTTGGTCAGCAACGACACGGGAACGATCGTCGCCGTCTACCCGCCCGAAATCGGCGTCGGGAGCGCCCTTCTCGATCGGCTCGGCAGCAACCAGCCGCTCACCACTTTGGCCGAAAAAGCCGGCGTTCTGCGCATTACGCTTGCCGACGGAACCGATGCGCTGGCGACGGTGCGGACGCTGAAAGCGCCGTTGGGGCAGATCGCTTTCATTCGTCCGATACAGGCGGTCCTGGCGGAATGGCGTGGCATCGCGCTGCGCTGCGCCGTCGCGCTTCTCGTGACCATTCTCGTCGTTTGCTCGCTCGCCTTCGCTTATCTCGGCCAGGCGGCACGCGCCCGCAAAGCGGATCTTGCCTGCAAACGCATCGGGGCGCGCATCGACACGGCGCTTAGCCGTGGCCGCTGCGGACTTTGGGATTGGGACGTATCGCGCGGGCGGATTTATTGGTCCGATTCCATGTATGAGATTCTCGGCATGCGGCGCACCGGACGTTTTCTGTCGTTCGGCGAGATCAATGCCTTGATCCATCCGCAGGACGGCAATCTCGTGCGCATGACCGAAATGGCCGGCGCGTCGAAGACCGGCGCGATCGACCACACGTTTCGAATCCGCAACGCCGACGGAGATTGGACGTGGTTGCGCGCCCGCGCCGAGCTTGTCCGCGAGGAGGCCGGCCGGCCGCCGCACCTCGTCGGCATCGCCGTCGATATTTCCGAGCAGAAAATGCTCGCCGAGCGGACCGCGACCGCCGACTTGCGGCTGCGGGATGCGCTGGAAGCCGTATCCGAGGCATTCGTCCTATGGGACAGGAACAATCGGCTCGTGATGTGCAATTCCAAGTTTCAGCGCTTCCACAATCTGCCGAGCGACGCAGTCGCCGCCGGGCTCAGCTATCGGGAGGTCATGGTCAACGGCACGCCGCCGGTGGCGCAAATCACCTCGGACGAGCATTCCCCGGCCGGCGCCAAGACCTATGAGGCGCGGCTCGCGGACGGGCGTTGGCTGCAAATCAACGAGCGGCGCACCAAGGACGGCGGCTACGTGTCGGTCGGTACCGACATCACTGCGCTGAAGCGCCACGAAGAGCAGTTGATGGATTCCGAGCGCCGTCTCATGGCGACCGTGGCGGATCTGCGCAAATCGCGGCAGACGCTGGAGCAGCAGGCGCGCCAGCTTGCCGAACTCGCCGACAAATATCTCGAGCAGAAGGCCCAGGCCGAAAATGCTAATCGCACCAAATCCGAGTTCCTCGCCAACATGAGCCATGAGCTGCGCACCCCACTCAACGCCATTATCGGCTTCTCCGAAATGATGATGGCCGAAACGTTCGGCGCGCTCGGCTCGCCGCGCTACCTCGATTACAGCAAGGATATCCGGCTCAGCGGCCAATATCTCCTCGGCGTGATTTCCGACGTGCTCGACATGTCGCGGCTAGAAGCCGGCCGGGTGCGCTTACAGCGGACCGAGGTGGCGATCGATTCCGTGGTCGCCGCCGCCGCCGAGACGGTGGCGAGCGCGGCGCGCGAAAAGCAGATCACTGTCACCCAATCCGTGCCGCGTACCAAGCTTCGCGCCGATGGCGCCGCGCTGGAGCGCGTCGTCGCGACATTGCTGCGCAACGCCGTGAAATTCACGCCAGAGAACGGGCGTGTCAACGTGCGTGCCCGCACCGTTCGCGGGGCAATAAATATTTACGTCGAGGACACCGGCATCGGAATTACCCGCGAAGCTCTGCCCTGCCTGGGCCGCCCTTTCGAGCAATGGCACGACATGCTTGAGAACGGCATGAAAGGATCCGGGCTCGGCCTCGCCATCGCCCAATCGTTGGCGGCTTTGCACGGCGGCACGATGCGCATCCGCTCGAAACCAGGCCGCGGCACGATCGTCCTCGTGCATCTGCCGGTCGCGGAAACGGTGCCGGAATTGTCGCTTTTGGACGCGGCCTTGCCCCGGAAACCGCCGCACCAGATTCTCGCTAGCGCGGCGACCGCGCACTGAAATCATCCCACCACGTCCCGGAATATCGCCCGCACCCTCCCGCCGGTCTCCTTGAGCTCCGCCGCGAGCTGCGAAAAATTCGGCAGATTCATCGCCGCCGCGAGCCGCCGCTTCACCGCCTCGGGCGCTTCGGAAAGTGGCTGGTTCGGCGGCAAAATCGTTCGCAGTACCTGCGTGACGTTGGAATAAAGGCGATGCGCGCCGACAAGCAGATCGGCGGCCTCGCGTGCCAAGTAACCGGACGCGCCGGCCTTGGCAATCACGCCGGCCGGCACAACATCGATGATTGCAGGGTTTTCGTGGGCGTAACGTAAGCAAAGATATTGCCCAAGAAAATCGACGTCCATCATGCCGCCCGCCGCATATTTGAGATCGACCGGGTCGTCCTCGCCCTTCTCTTTGGCGATTAGCTTGCGCATGGCGGCGACGTCGGAGCGCAACGCGGAAGAAGGCGGCGTAGCGAGGATCGCGGCGCGCGTCGCTTCGACCTCGGCGCGCAGCGAAGCGTCGCCGGCGATCACCCGGGCCCGCGTCAGAGCCATGTGCTCCCAGGTCTCGGCTTCCTTGCGTTGATATTCGGCGAAACTCGCAAGCTGCGTCGCAAGCGGCCCCTGGCCTCCGGAGGGACGCAGCCGCATATCGACCTGATAAAGAACTCCGCGCCGTGTCGGAACGGTCAGCGCCAAGATGAGCCGCTGGAACAGCCGTGTGTAATAACGTGTCGCATGCAGCGGCTGCGGCGCGTCTGAGTCGGGCTGCGCGGCATCGAAGTCGTAGATCAGGATGAGATCGAGGTCGGAAGCCGCGGTCATTTCCCGCGAGCCAAGTTTGCCCAGCGCGAGGATCACGCAGCCGCCGCGCGGAATCCGCCCGAAGCGCGCCACGAAGTCTTTCATGACCGCCTCGAGACAAGCGCGCACGATGCTGGCGGCGAGTGCCGAATAGGCTTCGCCCGCCGAGGCGACCGCTCCGGTCAAGACGCGCAAGCCGATCAAAAACGATTCCTCTTGGCCAAAATCGCGCAACGAGTCGAGCACGTCTTCGAGCGTCGAATAGGGAGCAATCGCCTGCTGCAGGCGCCGGTCGAAATCGCTGTCGTCGAGCGGGGCGGCAAGCAGGTTACGGTCGAGCGCGACATCGAGGACATGCGGGCGGCGAATGACGATCTCGGCGAGGCGAGGCGCGCTTCCCAGAATTTCGGCGAAAAGGCCGCGCAACCGCGCATTCGATTTCAGGATCGAGAGAAGTTCGATGGCCGCCTTCAGGCGGCCGAGGGCCTGGTCGAATGCTGCGATCGCCGCGTCGGGATCGGCTGACTGCGCGAACGCTTCGAGCAGCGCCGGCACGAGTTCGGTCAGCACCTCGCGGGCCCGTTCGGAACGCACCGCGGCGCGCCTCCCGAAATGCCAGCCACGGATCGTCTCGGCGACGAATTCCGGACGGCGGAATCCGAGCCGGGCCAGCGTTTCAAGCGTTTCGGGATCGTCGGCGACACCGGTAAAGACGAGACTCCCCGCCGCGGCCGACAGCCCCGGCGAAGCCTCGAAAAGCTGCGCGTAATGCTCGGCGACGCGCGCCAAATGACGCTTGAGCTCCTCGGCAAACGCGGCGAGCGCCTTGTAGCCGCAGAACTCCGCAAAGCGCTCCAGCGCGTCGGTCTCGACCGGCAAGCGCTGCGTCTGCTCGTCGGCGATCATCTGCAACCGATGTTCCGTCTCGCGCAAAAAGAGATAGGCGGCCTTGAGGTCGTCGCGCGCCGCGCCGCCGATCAACTCCTCTTTTGCCAATTCGTCGAGCATGGCGAGGGTACGCCCCCCGCGCAGCGGCGGCCGCTTGCCGCCGAAGATCAACTGCTGGGTCTGCACGAAGAATTCGATCTCGCGAATGCCGCCGCGTCCCAATTTCAGATTGTGGCCGGCAACCGCGATTTCTTCGTAGCCGCGCGCCGCGTGGATCTGCCGCTTCATGGCGTGAATGTCGGCGATTGCCGCGTAATCGAGATAGCGCCGCCAGATGAACGGCGTCAGCTGCGCGAGAAAAACTTCGCCGAGCCTGCGGTCGCCAGCGATCGGACGCGCCTTGATCAACGCGGCGCGTTCCCAATTCTGTCCGAAGGACTCGTAATAGAAGAACGCCGCCGGAAACGAAATCGCGATCGCCGTCGAACCGGGATCGGGCCGCAACCGCAAATCGACCCGCAGGACGTAGCCGTCGGGTGTGCGCTCCTGCAGAATTTTCACGAGCCGCTGCGTGATGCGCACGAAAAGCATCGCCGGCTCGCCCCTTTTCAGGATCGCCGGGCTCTCCGGATCGAACAAAACGACGAGATCCGTATCGCTGGAATAGTTGAGTTCGCGTCCCCCGTGTTTGCCGAGCGCCAGGACGACGACCCCGCAATCCTGATCGGGAAAAGCCGGATCCGGCAAACGCAGTTTTCCGGCGCCGTGCGTTTCGCGCAAAATGAAGTTCAATGCCGTTGACACGAAGACGTCGGCGGCGGCGCTGAGCGCCTGCATTACTTCTTCGGTCGTCCACAAGCCGCCGAGATCGGCGAGCGCCACGCACAAAGCGAGTTCCTGTTTGGCGCGCCGCAGGATGAACATCAGTTCTTGTTCCGAACCGGGCGACGCGGCGGCAAGGCCGCGCAGAACCGCCGCGTGCGCTTCCTCCGGCCGCGTGATAAGTAGACGCAGCAGCTGGCCTGGATCGGACCGCGCCAGATTCCACAGATATGGCGAATGGTCAGCGATGCCGAGAAGCAGCGCCCGCGCCGCCGGTTCGCCGGCAACCGCCGCTAGCTCCGCGGGCGTTTGCGCGAGAAGATCCTCAAGACGCGCTTCGGCCGCGCGGCGGTCGGCAAGCACCGGAGCCTTGCAAAACCGCTTTCGAAGGCTCGGCATCGTTCCTCCGCACTTCAGGCGACCGCGCCAGCGCGCGATTTGACCGCCGCCGGCAATATTGCGGGAGGCCCCGCCGGCAAAACAAGCACCGCCCTGAGACCGGGCGAATTGTCGTCGAACCGCAACGTGCCCTTATGCAGGCGCGCGACTGCGGCGGCAAGCGCGAGACCGAGGCCGGAGCCTTGCTGCGCGTGGGAATTTTCGAGCCGTACGAATCGCTCCTGAGCGCGCGCGTAGTCCGTCGCCGCGATACCGGTGCCGTGATCGGCCACGCTAATTTCAATCCATGCGCCGCGGCGTTTGGCGGCGATCTCAACGCTCGCGGGTTTATCCGCAAGGCTCGGAGGCATGCCGTATTTCAACGCGTTGTCGACGAGATTTGCGAGCGCTTGGCCGACGAGTTCACGGTTGCCGCGCAGCGCGAGTCCTGGTTCTATGTGGAGCGACAGGCGCACGTTGCGATCCTCGGCGAGCGGCTCGTAGAGTTCGCCGACGTCGCGGGCGACGTCGGCCGCGTTGAAATCGAGCATGCCTTCCGGCCCCATTCCGGCGTCGGCGCGAGCGATCATCAACAGCGCATCGAAAACGCGGATCAGCGCATCCGATTCGTCGATGACCTTCTCAAGGGCAAGCCGGTATTCCTCGGGCGTTGTCGCAAATTGCAGCGCCTGCTCGGCGCGGTTGCGTAGCCGCGTCAGCGGCGTCTTCAAGTCATGCGCGATATGATCCGAAACCTCGTGTATGCCGACGATGAGCACCGAGATGCGGTCCAACATGGAATTGAGGTTCTGCACGAGACGATCGAGTTCGTCGCCAGTGCCGGCGAGCGGCAGACGTCCGGCGAGGTCGCCGGCCACGATGGTCTTGGCCTTCGCGGTGATCGAGTCGACCCTGCGCAACACGTGGCGCGCGAGAAAAAGACTGCCGATCGTGCCGATGATGACGAGCCAGATGAGCGAGGTGACGAGCGCGCCCGCGAAGATCCGGCGCATCCGCAGGCCTTCCTCGATGTCGTGGCCGACAAGAAGGCGAAATCCACCCGATAAAACAAAAACCCGCGCCAGGGCACGGTGGCGGGTGCCGATATCGCCGGAGCGCGCGTAATCGGTTTCGACCAACCCGGCATGGGCGAGAACGCCGGGCGGCAGGCTGACGATGTTGCCGACGATCGGCTCGCCGGCATGCGTCGTCACCAGATAAAGCCCGGCACCCGGCTGCTCGGCGCGGCGTTCCACGGCGTGGACGAGCTGGCCGATACCGCCTTCCGCATACTGTCCGGCGAGATCGGTAATATCGTTATTGATCGTCCGCGCGACTTGCGCATCCGCCAATTTTTCCACATCCCAGCCAGCGCGGGCGAGCACCAATCCGGCGCCGATCGCGGCGATGACGAGATAGACGAGCGAGATCTTGAACGCCGTCGAGCGAAACAGCTTAACGATTGCCGTCACGGATCATGTATCCAGCACCGCGGATCGTCTGCAAAAGCTGCGGATCGAAGCCTTTGTCGATCTTCGCCCGAAGCCTCGAGATATGGACATCGATCACGTTGGTCTGCGGATCGAAATGATAATCCCAGACGTTTTCGAGCAGCATGGTGCGCGTGACGACTTGGCCGGCATGTTTCATCAGATATTCGAGAAGTCGAAATTCGCGCGGCTGAAGAACGATCTCTTTGCCGTTGCGCGTCAGCTTATGGGAGAGGCGGTCGAGTTCGAGGCCGCCGACCCGATAAACGGCTTCCTCCCCCGCCCCGGACGATTTGCGGCGCGCCAAAACTTCGACTCGCGCCAAGAGCTCGGAGAAGGCGTAGGGCTTGGTCAAATAGTCGTCACCGCCGGCCCGCAGACCTTTCACCCGATCGTCGACTTGGCCGAGGGCGGAAAGGATCAGCACCGGGGTCTCGATCTTCTGGACGCGCAGACCGCCGATCAACGACAAGCCGTCGAGCTTCGGCAGCATGCGATCGACGACCAGAACATCATAGGACCCGTCGCGGGCTTTGTCATAGCCTTCCAGCCCGTCCGCGGCGTGGTCGGCGAGGTGACCCGCCTCGTGCAACGCCTTGACGAGATAAAGGGCGGCTTCCGAATCGTCTTCAATGAGAAGAATGCGCATGGAAAACATATAAGCCGTCCGTCAAAAAAACGGCAGGCCGGAGCTTCCTCCAGACCTGCCGTCTCCCTTAGACCGGTATCGCAGACGGGGGGCAAATGCGACGCCGGGATGGAGAGGAACGCGGGCCGGAATTTCGGCCCGAAGCCTCATGATGCCGAATTGATCGTCAGCGCCACGAAGTGGGTGTCGTCGCCGCTCTTGACGCGGAGCAGCACGGCCTTGCGGCCCTCCTTCTTGGCGTCGGCGAGAACGTTCGACACATCGCTCGGTTTGGCAACGGACTTGCCGCCGGCTTCGAGAATGACGTCGCCGACCTTCAGACCCTTTTGCGCCGCGGCGCCGTCCGGATCGACGTCGGTGATGACCACGCCTTGGCTGCCGGCGCCGGGAACGGAGTCGGCCGGCGCGAGCGCCATGCCGAAACTGCCGAATCCGGGATTGGCGGACCCCGAATTCGTCTCGGCCTTGGCCTCCTGATCGTTGGGCAGCGTGCCGAGTTTCACCGACACCGTCTTCTGCGAACCGTCATGCCAGACGAGCAAACTGGCTTCCGCGTTCGGCCCAAGCGCGGCGATCTTGCGGGCAAGTTCGCGCGGCCCATCGACGGACTCGCCGTTGACGCCGAGGATGACGTCGCCGGTCTTGACGCCCGCTTTCGCGGCCGGCGAATTCGGCTGGGTGTCGGCGATGAGCGCGCCCTTTTCCGCCTTCAGACCGAGGCTATCGGCAATGTCGGAAGTCACCGGCTGGATCTCAACGCCGATCCAGCCGCGCGTCACCGTCCCTTTTGTCTTCAAGGAGTCGATGACGCTTTGCGCCTCGTCGGCGGGGATGTCGAAACCGATGCCGACGCTGCCGCCCGAGGGCGAATAGATGGCGGTGTTGACGCCGACGACCTGTCCCTGCGTGTCGAAGGTCGGGCCGCCCGAATTGCCGCGGTTCACCGGCGCGTCGATCTGCAGATAGTCGTCGTACGGACCGGAACCGATGTCGCGGCCGCGCGCCGAGACGATGCCGGCCGTTACGGTGCCGCCGAGACCGAACGGATTGCCGACCGCAATCACCCAATCGCCGACGCGCGGCGTCGTCTTGGAGAATTCGACATATGGGAAATTCGACCCGTCGGTGATCTTCAACAGTGCCAGATCGGTCTTTTTGTCGGTGCCGACGACCTTCGCGTGATAGGTCGTCTGACCGTCGTCCATAGTGATCGTCACGTCGGTCGCGTTGTCGACGACGTGATTGTTCGTCACGACATAGCCGTCCGCCGAAATGATAAATCCGGAGCCCTGCGCCAACGTGATATGCGGGCGGCCGTGGTGGAATTCGAAAGGAATCCCGTCCTGCCCACCGAATTTCTTGAAGAAGCGTTCGAGCGGATCGCCGGGCTGCAAGCCGGGCACGTCCGAATCGTCCTCGTTAGCTTCGGAAGCATCGGCCATTTTTACTTTGATCGACACGACCGCGCCGCGAACCCTGTTGACTACGTCGGCAAAGGAAAACACATTGACCGGCAGGCTGGGGCCGGTCTCGGCCTGCGCCGCGAGGCTCGGATGCGGCAGGCCGATGTCACCGGCGAAAGCGCCCACCAGAGCAAGCGCGGCTACCGAAGCGAGCAGTGCGATGCGCACCGAAGTACGCGTGCCGCGCCTTGGCTGGCGCTCGTCGCGAGGAGGAAACGGTTGATCCATATGCATCTCCATAGGCCAAAGGATTTGTCCTGACGGCAGGACGCGAAAACCGGGAACGATGCGCAGCGCATCCTTCGCTCGATAACATGGCGCAGGAAGGTTTACGCCGCCATTTCGGGAAGATGAAACTTTGGTAAGCTTCGCCGCGAGATTTAGCGCGGCTCCAACCCTTCAAGCAGGGTGCGTATCAGACGGTTCACGAGCGTATCGATCGCAAGCTCCGATCCCGTCAAGGAATCGATCAGTAGCAGGGTCAAGCCGTGCACGGCCGACCAAATGGAGAGCGCGGCGATGGCGAGTTCGCTCTTGCTGGTCGCGGATATTGCGAAAACGCCGCGCTCGGCGCCGCGCAAGATAATCTCGTCCAAAACCGCCTTCGCGCCGGCGCCTGCAGCGCGCGCTTCCGCGGGCCGGCCGCTGTCCGCGCTGGCCGTGCCTGATCGCACCACTGGGGCGGGCGTGGCGAGCGCCGGGCCGAACATCAGCCGATAGAGGGCGGGGTTTTCGACTCCCGCGTTCACATAAGCGGCGGCGCCAGCCAGAAGCGCGGTTCGCGGGTTGCCGACGCCGGCGATCGCCGCGCGCATCCGATCGCGCAGCGCCTCGAAACCCGCCGCCGCGACGGCACCGAGCAGATCGCGCTTTTCGGAAAAATGATTGTAGGGTGCGTTGTGGCTCACGCCGGCGCGGCGCGCCACCTCGCGTAGCGAAAAGCTCCAATCCTGCTCCTCCGTCACCAGAGCCAGCGCCGCCTCGATGAGCGCGCGGCGCAAGTCGCCATGGTGGTAAGGGCGGTCAATCGATTCCGCTCGAGTCATGACGGTCCCGAAAGATGCTGTCGAAACCGCCTATATCTATTGATATTGACAGTGTCAACTTAGCGCACATGACCGCTGCAATCGACGGCATGGCCAAGCGTAAAGGAACCGGCTGATCCATTAAGCGCAGCCTTACTTCTTCAAGCGAACGGATCTGTCTCATCCCTCCCACACCACCTGTCCCGCCACCATCGTCAGCTTCACCCTGCCCTGCATCTTCGCCTCGTCGAACGGCGTGTTCTTGCTGCGCGAATGAAGCCTCGTCGGATCGAGCACGTAAGGCTCGTCGGGATCGAAGCGGATGAGGTCGGCGGGCGCGCCGACCGCGAGTCTTCCTTGCGGCAGGCCGAGAATTTCAGCCGGGCACGACGACATCGCGGCGAGCAGCCGGGGAAGTTTCACTTCACCGGAATGGACGAGCCGCAGGCCGGCAGACAACATCGTCTCGAGCCCGATTGCGCCGTATTCGGCTTCGGCGAATGGCAGGCGCTTGGTATCGACATCCTGCGGATTGTGGTCGGAGACGATCACGTCGATCAGGCCCTCGGCGAGCGCCGTGACGAGCGCGCGGCGCTCGTCCTCGGCGCGCAGCGGCGGTGCAAGCTTCAAAAACGTGCGGTAGTCGCCGATGTCGTTCTCGTTCAACGTCAGATGATTGATCGACGTCGCGCAAGTGATCGGCAGTCCCGCCTTTTTGGCGGCGCGGATCGCGTCGAGCGACATTTTGGTGGAGATCAACCCGGCGTGATAGCGCGTGCCCGTCAGCGCCACGAGTCGGATGTCACGGTCGAGCACGATCGCTTCCGCCTCGCGCGGAATGCCGGTCAGCCCGAGGCGCGTTGCAAGTTCGCCCTCGTTCATCACGCCTTCCGCGGCGAGATCCGGGTCCTCGGCATGGTGGATGACGAGCGCGTCGAAATCGCGCGCGTAGGCCATCACGCGGCGCATGACCTGGGCGTTGCGCAACGACTTGGCCGCATCGCTGAAGGCGACCGCGCCGGCTTCTTGCAAAAGCCCGATCTCGGCGATCTCCGAGCCCTCGAGCCGTTTCGTCAAGGCGGCGACCGGCAGCACCCGCACATGCCCCGTATCTCGCGCCCGGCGCAGCAGAAAATCGACGACCGCCGGCTCATCGATGGGAGGATTGGTGTCGGGACGCGCCAAAATGGTGGTCACGCCGCCCGCCGCCGCGGCGGCGGTCGCGGTCGCGATCGTCTCGCGATGCTCGGCTCCCGGCTCGCCGACGAAGGCGCACATGTCGATCAGGCCGGGAGCGACGACGTCGCCGGCGCAATCGATCGCCCGCGCATGCGAAGGCAGCATTGCCGAGACGACGGCGGCGCCAAGGTCGCGGATGACGCCGTCGACGACGAGAACGCCGCCGCGCGTCTCCTTCCCGGTCGCCGGATCGACGAGCCTGCCGTTAATGAGCGCCAGCGGCTGGTGGGCGATTGCCGGTGTGGAAGGAGTTTGCATCGCGCCTCAGCCGTTGGGCAGATGTTCGGCGAGCGCGGCGAGCACGGCCATTCGCACCGCGACGCCCATCTCGACCTGTTCGCGGATTAAACTCTGCGGACCGTCGGCAATGCTCGAATCGATCTCCACGCCGCGGTTCATCGGGCCGGGATGCATGACCAGCGCGTCCTTGTCGGCGTAGCCGAGCTTTTCTGCGTCGAGGCCGAAGGAGCGGAAATATTCGCGCGACGAAGGCACGAACGCGCCGCTCATCCGTTCGCGCTGCAGCCGCAGCATCATCACGATGTCGGCGTCTTTAAGCGCGCTCTTCATGTCGCGGCAAACTTCAACGCCCATTCGTTCGATGCCTACCGGCATGAGCGTCGATGGGCCGACGGCGCGCACGTGCGCGCCAAGCGTCGAGAGCAGCAGGATGTTGGAGCGCGCCACGCGCGAATGGAGAATGTCGCCGCAAATCGTCACGGTGAGCCCTTCGATGCGGCCTTTGTTGCGGCGGATCGTCAAGGCGTCGAGCAGCGCCTGCGTCGGATGTTCGTGGGCGCCGTCGCCGGCGTTGACCACCGCGCAATCGATCTTCTTCGCCAGAAGGTGCACGGCGCCGGCCTGCGCGTGGCGCACCACGATGATGTCGGGCCGCATGGCATTGAGCGTCACGGCGGTGTCGATCAGCGTCTCGCCCTTCTTGACGCTCGACATCGCGACCGACATGTTCATCACGTCGGCGCCGAGCCGTTTGCCGGCCAATTCGAACGAAGACTGGGTGCGGGTCGAGGCTTCGAAGAAGAGATTGATGAGCGTGCGGCCGCGCAGCGTGGCGCGTTTCTTCTCGATCTGCCGCGACACTTCGATCGCGTCTTCGGCCATGTCGAGCAACGTCACGATGTCCGCCGCCGAAAGCCCCTCGATTCCGAGCAAATGCCGGTGCCGAAACTTCTGGATGGGCCGCAAATCGGACATTAAAGGGCTTCTATAGGATTGATTTTGCTTCTTTCGCAAGGGTGCTGTGGCCGGTTGGTTGATAACGATATTCGCCGCCCCCATTTGACACTTTGGCCCCCCTACCCCATGTTCCGCGGCAACGAGCGCTCGCCTCGGCATGCGCCGGCAGTCATGGCGACGCGGTTAAATTCCACAAAAATCTAGCGTTTTCATCCGCTTATCGTCGGAGCCCTTTCTCTATGAATCTCGTCATCGTCGAATCGCCCGCCAAGGCCAAGGCGATCAACAAATATCTCGGCCGCGATTACGAGGTGGTCGCATCCTTCGGCCACGTCCGCGACCTGCCGCCCAAAGACGGCTCCGTCGACCCCGACGCCGACTTCAAGATGCTTTGGGAAATCGATTCGAAATCGGCCAAACGACTCGCCGACATCGCCAATAGCGCCAAGGACGCCGCCAAGATCGTTCTCGCCACCGACCCCGATCGCGAGGGCGAAGCGATCTCTTGGCACGTGCTCGAAATTCTCAAGACCAAGCGGGTCCTCAAAGGCAAGCGGATCGAACGCGTCGTCTTCAATGCGATCACCAAAGACGCGGTGCTCGAAGCGATGCAACATCCGCGCGAGATCGACGAAGCGCTGGTCGATTCCTATCTGGCGCGCCGCGCGCTCGACTATCTCGTCGGCTTCAATCTTTCGCCGGTGCTATGGCGGAAATTGCCGGGAGCGCGCTCGGCGGGCCGCGTGCAGTCCGTCGCGCTGCGCCTCGTCTGCGACCGCGAACTGGAGATCGAAAGCTTCGTCCCGCGCGAATACTGGTCGATCGTCGCGCATCTGAAGACGAAGGACGGTGCGCCGTTCGTGGCGCGGCTCGTCGGCGCCGACGGCAAGAAGATCGCCCGCCTCGATGTCGGCTCGGGCGCCGAGGCCGAAGCTTTCAAACGGGCGCTGGAGACGGCGAAATTCAAAGTCGCGAACATCGAGGCGCGCCCCGCCAAGCGCCATCCCGCCGCGCCGTTCACCACTTCGACCTTGCAGCAGGAGGCCTCGCGCAAGCTCGGCTTCGCGCCGGCCCGCACCATGCAGATCGCCCAACGTCTCTATGAAGGCGTCGACGTCGGCGGCGAGACGCTCGGCCTCATTACCTATATGCGCACCGACGGCGTCGATGTGGCGCCGGAGGCGGTCGCCGCCGCGCGCCGCGTCATCGGCGGCGAGTTCGGGGAGCGTTACGTCCCGAAGACGCCGCGCAAATATACGGTGAAAGCCAAGAACGCGCAGGAGGCGCATGAAGCGATCCGCCCGACCGATATGGGTCGGCTGCCTGCCCGCGCGCACGGCTTCCTCGAGCGCGACGAGGCAAGGCTCTACGAGCTGATCTGGACGCGCGCCGTCGCCAGCCAGATGGAATCCGCCGATCTCGAACGCACCAGCGTCGATATCCTCGCCGAGGCGGACGGTCGCCGCATCGACCTGCGCGCCAGCGGACAGGTCGTGCGCTTCGACGGATTCCTGAAACTTTATCAGGAAGGCAAGGACGACGAAGACGACGAGGATTCGGCGCGCTTGCCGCCGATGCGCGTCGGCGATCCGCTCGCGAAAGATAAAATCGAGGCGAGCAAGCATTTCACCGAGCCGCCGCCGCGTTTCACCGAGGCGACGCTCGTCAAACGCATGGAGGAGCTCGGCATCGGCCGGCCTTCGACTTACGCCTCGACGCTCGCCGTGTTGCGCGACCGGAATTACGTGCGGATCGAGAACAAGCGCCTCCATCCAGAAGACAAGGGCCGGATCGTCACCGCTTTCCTGGAAAGCTTCTTCACCCGTTATGTCGGCTACGATTTTACCGCCGGCCTCGAAGAAAGGCTCGACGAAGTATCCAATCACCAGATCGACTGGAAAGCAGTGTTACGCGACTTCTGGGTGGATTTTTCGAGCGCGCTCGCCGCGACCAAGGATTTGCGCACCACGCAAGTGCTCGACAGCCTCAACGAGCTTCTCGGCCCGCACATCTTCCCGCCCAAGGCGGACGGCTCTAATCCGCGTGCCTGTCCGTCCTGCGGTAGCGGCCAGCTTTCGCTGAAGCTCGGCAAATATGGCGCCTTCATCGGCTGTTCGAATTATCCCGACTGCACCTATACGCGCACACTGGCCAACGGCGACGGAAACGGCGAAAGCAACGGGACGAAAGTGCTGGGCACGGATCCGGCCACCGGCGACGAGATCACGCTGCGCCACGGCCGTTTCGGCGCTTACGTACAGCAAGGCGAAGGCGAGAAAGACGAGAAGCCGAAACGCTCTTCGATTCCGAAGCCGCTTAGCGCCGACGATTTGACTCTCGACCAAGCGATCGCGCTTTTGAGCCTGCCGCGTGAGGTCGCCGTCCATCCCGAGACGAAACAGCCGATCCTTGCCGGCATCGGCCGCTTCGGCCCTTACGTCCAGCACGGCAAATCCTATGCGAACGTCGGTAAGGACGAGAACATCCTGGAGATCGGCGCCAACCGCGCGATCGATCTGATCGGCGCCAAGGAGAGCGGCCTTTCCGGGCGGCAATTCGGCAAGCAGGCTGCGAGCCGCCGCCTCGGCGAACATCCGGCCGGCGGCGCCGTAACGGTCAAAGGCGGTCGCTACGGCCCTTACGTCAACTGGGGCAAGATCAACGCGACTCTGCCGCGCGACACCGACCCGACGAGCTTCACGCTGGAAGAGGCCGTCGCGCTGCTCGCCGCCAAACGCGAGGGCGGCGCGGGAGATGCACGCGTGCTCGGCGAGCACCCCGGGGGCGGCGAGATTTTGCTGCGCAAGGGGCGGTTCGGACCCTATGTCAGTCTCGGCAAAGTCAATGCGACCTTGAAGGACGGCGTCTCGCCTGAGACGATCACGCTCGACGATGCCATCCGGCTCATCGACGAGAAGAGCGCACGCGGCAAACGCGCGCACGCTAAATCTGCGCAGCCAAAGGCGTCGGCGCCGCAGGCGCCTGCCAAAGCCGTCCGCAAACCGGCGGCGAAGCCCGCCGCCAAGAAAACCGCCGGAGGCAGCAAGCGCGCGTGACCATTCGGCGCAATCCACCGGCGAAGGGCGGGGGGCTCCCCTCGCGCGAAGAAATCCTTGCTTTCATCGGCCGCGAACAGCGGCCCGCCAAGATCGGCAAACGCGAGATCGCCCGCGCCTTCGGCATCAAAGGCCCCGACCGCGTCGCGCTGAAGAGCCTGCTGAAAGAACTCGAAGCCGAGGGCGCGATCGAGCGGCGCCGCAAGCAGCTCCACAAGCCCGGACAACTGCCGTCCGTGCTGCTCGCCGAGATCGCCGGACGCGACAACGATGGCGAGCTGATCGCCACGCCGCTCGAATGGGACGCGGCGCAAGGGCCGGCGCCCAAGATCCTTTTCCACTTCGACCGCCGGCGCCCCGGCATGTCGGTGCCGGGGGTCGGCGACCACGCTCTGATCCGCACTGAGCTGCGCCGCGACGCGGGCCCGCGCGAGCCGGCCTATGGCGGGCGGCTGATCAAGCTGCTCGATCGCGCCAAATCGCAGATGCTCGGCATCTACCGCACGGATTCGCACGACGGCGGGCGCGTCGTTCCGGTCGATAAACGTAACCTTAGCCGAGGCGAGTTCGTCGTCGCGGAAGGCGGGGAAGCGCGCGACGGCGATCTCGTCGCGGTTGACATTTTGCGTTCCAGCCGGCTCGGCCTTCCCGCGGTGAAGATCCGCGAGCGGCTCGGCAGCATCGCCAACGAGCGGGCGATGAGCCTCATCGCAATTCATGCGCACGGCATTCCCGCTCGATTTCGTCCCGAAGCGCTTGCCGAGGCGGAGCGCGCCCGCGCCCCGAACATGGCGGGGCGGGAAGATTGGCGCGACATGCCGCTCGTCACCATCGACCCGGCCGACGCCAAAGACCACGACGACGCGGTTTTCGCAGAGCCCGATCCAAGCCAGGACAATCCCGGCGGCCATATTCTCTTCGTCGCCATCGCCGACGTCGCCGCCCACGTGCGGCCCGGCTCGGCGCTCGACCGCGACGCTCTGGAACGCGGCAATTCGGTTTATTTCCCCGACCGGGTCGTGCCGATGCTGCCGGAGCGGATCTCCAACGATCTCGGTTCGCTGAGGGCCGGCGAGGATCGCCCTGCCCTCGCAATCCGGATGGTCGTAGATAAAAATGGCCATATGCGCGCCCACGACGTGCATCGCGTGACACTGCGTTCGGCGGCGCAGCTTACCTATATGCAAGTGCAGGCGGCTTGGGACGGCCTGCCGGGACCGGAAACACAAGCTCTCTTGGAACCGGTTCTCAAGCCGCTGTTTGCGGCCTACGAGGCAATCAAAATCGCGCGCCGACAACGCAGCCCCCTCGATCTCGATCTGCCAGAACGAAAGATCCTGCTGAAGCCGGACGGTAGTGTCGATCGGGTCATCGTGCCGCCGCACCTCGAAGCGCATCGGCTCATCGAAGAATTCATGATCCTCGCCAATGTCGCCGCGGCCGAGACGCTCGAGGCGCGTCATCAGGCTTTCATCTACCGCGCGCATGGCGAGCCGACGCTCGAAAAGCTCAACGCGCTCTCCGAATTCCTCGCCTCGATCGGCATCAAGCTCGCCAAGGGCCAAGTTCTGACGGCACGCCAATTCAACGGCATTTTGGCGCGCGTCAAAGGCACGGAGCACGAGAACGTCGTCAACGAGATCGTGCTGCGCACGCAGGCGCAGGCCGAGTACGTCCATGAGAACTACGGCCACTTCGGCCTCAATCTGCGCCGTTACGCGCATTTCACCTCGCCGATCCGCCGCTACGCCGATCTGATCGTGCATCGCGCCTTGATCCGCGCCTTGCGGCTCGGCGGCGACGGCCTACCCGAACTGAGCGCCGAGGATCTCGCCGAGATCGCCGCGCAGATCTCCGCCGCCGAGCGGCGCGCCATGGCGGCGGAACGCGACACGGCCGAGCGGCTGATCGCCCTTTATCTCGGCGATCGAATCGGGACGATCTTCTCAGGCCGCATTTCCGGCGTCACGCAAGTCGGACTGTTCGTCCGGCTGAACGAGACCGGCGCCGACGGGTTCATCCCCGCCGCGACTTTGGGCGACGATTATTTCCGCTACGACGAAAGCCTGCATGCGCTGATCGGCAACCGCACCGGCAAGATGCACCAATTGGGGCATGAGGTCAGCGTCAAGCTGATCGAAGCGTCGCCGTTCGCCGGCGCCATGCGGTTCGAGCTTCTGAGCGAAGGCAAGAGCGTCCCGCTCCGCAACAAGAAATGGGGCAAGCGCGCCAGCCGGCGCGACAAGAAGCCGACTGGCGGAAATCGTTCCACGCGCCTACATCGCCGGCAGACCTAAGACGCGGATCTACGGTCAATGACGATTGAAGCGATCGAAACCCCTATCGGTTCCAGCGAGAACCCCGGCCGCCCGCGGCGTGATGTCTGGGAAGCGTTGCGGCGCGGTTTCGCTGGCCGTTGTCCCTGTTGCGGCAAAGGCGCGATGTTCCGCCGCTATCTCAAGGTGAACGACCGTTGCGGCGTCTGCGGCACCGAATTGCTGCACCATCGGGCCGACGACGCCCCGCCTTACTTCACGATCCTCGTCGTCGCCCACCTTCTCGGCGCGTCGATGCTTTCGGTCGACGAATTCGCGCCCAACCTGCCGATCCTCTATCATGTGTTGATCTGGCCGACGCTGACGCTGGTTCTCTGCCTGGCGCTTCTCCCGGCCTTCAAAGGTGCATTGATCGGCTACCAATGGGCGTTGCGCATGCATGGCTTCGAAACCGCCGCCGAAATACCCGGCAGAAGATAGACAGATCGAGCCACGGCAAAGCCCAGGCGATTGGCACGCCGTCGGCGCGGCGATTGTGACCGTGGCGATCGCCGGCGTCGGGCTTTCGCTCTCCATGACCTTGCTCGCCGTGCGGCTCGCGGAACGGGGATTTTCGGCGCGGGCGATCGGCGTGAACGCGGCAGCGGGCGGGCTGGCGACGCTGGTCACCGCCCCGTTCGTTCCGGCGCTGGCGCGACGGGTCGGCGTCAAGCCGCTTTTGATCCTCGCGTTGCTCGCAGGCGCCGCCTGCCTCGCGGCGTTGGCCGCCACGCACGCCTATTGGACTTGGTTCGCGCTGCGCGGTCTGTTTGGCGCGGCGCTGACGATTCTTTTCGCGCTCAGCGAATTCTGGATCGGTTCCGCCGCGCCTTCGGCGAGACGTGGCGCGACGCTGGGAGTCTATACGGCAGGCTTCGCGTTCGGCGCCGCGCTCGGGCCTGCCGTCCTCGCCGTGATCGGCACGTGGGGAAGCGCGGCCTTTGTTGCCGCCATCGCCCTCTTCTTGTTGGCAAGCTTGCCGATCACGCTGATCGGCGGGGAAGCGCCGCTCCTCGCCCGGCCGGGGCGAACCTCGGTTCTCGCCTTCGCGGCAATTTTGCCAACCGTCGTCTTGGCGGCATTCGTTTACGGGTTGATTGAGACGGGAGTGATGGGACTTCTGCCCGTCTATGCGCTGCGCAGCGGCCTCGGCGCGGCGACGGGCGCCGCGCTGGTCACCGTTTTTGCGTTGGGCAACGGCGTGCTGCAGATACCGGCCGGGCTGATCTCCGACCGCTTCGACCGGCGCCGTTTGCTGGCGCTCGCTGCAGGCGCGGGCGCGATCGGCGCCCTGCTCCTGCCGGTGACGCGGGAGGCGGGATTTGCCGCCTTCGCCGTGCTTCTCTTCGTGTGGGGAGGCGTCGTCGGCAGCATTTATGCGCTCGGCCTCGCATATCTCGGCGCGCATTGCCGCGGCGGCGAACTGGCGAGCGGCAACGCCGCCTACATCCTCTTCTATTCGATGGGAATGCTCGTCGGCCCGCCGGCAATCGGTCTCGGCCTCGATGTTACGGCGGCCGGTTTCTTCGTTGCGTTGGCGCTGATGCTTGCCGCCTATCTCGGGCTTGTCGTCGCTTCTTGACAAGGCAGGCGCCGTCCCTATGGTGCGCGCACTTTTCGCCCGCGCCGAGATCGATGCGATGGGCTCGATTTAAGGGACGAAGAAATGGCCAAGGCGGTAACCATCAAGATCAAGCTCGAGTCAGCGGCGGACACCGGCTATTACTACGTGACGAAGAAGAACGCGCGCACGAAGACCGAAAAGCTGACGCTCAAGAAGTACGATCCCGTTGCCCGCAAGCACGTCGAATTCAAGGAAGCCAAGATCAAGTGATCCGCGACTAATCTTTGGATTCCTGGGCGCTTACCGGTTCCATTTCAAGCAATTCATTATGTCCGCCGGGATTGCCTGGCGACGTCTCTCCAAGAAAAAATTGGGAAGGTGGCCGGCGGCAGGTGGCGTCTCGAGGAGGCCACTCCTAACCACCTGCGCCGGCCGACCCTACGGACCCAGGAGATGCGGCGGACCTGAGCACTCCGCAGGGTATCTCATTGAAATATAATGATAACTTTTTTATGTTCGCATCCGGGGCCGGGACCGCCGACGCCCGCCTCGTCCGCAGCCAGGACGTTAGCGCGCTGGGTCTAAAAAGAAAACTGCTTAATTGTTGTCGGGAACGGCGACTTTTTGTTTACCTAAACAACGCACAAGCGCCGTCAGGCGGCGTCCGCGGAAACACGGTTGCGGCCGCTGGTCTTCGAGCGATACAGCGCCCGGTCGGCGCGGCGGAAAAGTTCGTCCGGCTCTATGTCGTGGCCGCGCTCGGCAATCCCGATGGAGACGGTGATCGCCATTCGCGACCCGTCTTCTCCGACAATGAACCGGTCACGTTCGACTTCGGCGCGCACCCGCTCGGCGATTTTCGTAGCGCATTCGAGAGACGTGTCCGGCATTGCGATGACGAATTCCTCGCCGCCCAACCGGCAGACAAGATCGGGGATGCGGATCACCTTGCGCACCCGTTCGGCGATACCCTTCAAGACTCTGTCGCCGGCCTCGTGGCCGTGGGTGTCGTTGACGCCCTTGAAGTAATCGATGTCGAGGATCATCAGCGACAGCGGCCGGCCGCGGTCGGCCGCCTGGCTGACGAGCGCCCCGAGATGAGTCTCGAAATAGCGCCGATTGTTAATGCCGGTCAGCGGATCGACAACGGCGAGTTCGATCGAGGCCTGAACGTTGTCGCGCAATCTGTCGGCATAGCGCTTACGGCGCAACTGCGTGCGGATGCGCGCGATCAATTCGTTGCGGTCGATCGGGCGATTTAGGAAATCGTTGACGCCGATGTCGAGGGCGCGCAGGACGCGCGGCCGATCTTCGACCTCGGCCAGACAAAGGAGAGGCAACTGCCGGCTGCGCTCGAACGAACGGATTTGACTGCAAAGGCGCAGCGCATCGAAGCCGCGCAGCCCGAGGCTCACGATGAACAGGTCGTACTGGCCGCCGATGGCGAGGACGAGCGCCTCCTGCGGATCGCTCTCCACCTCGACGACGTATTGGTCGCGCAAGACGAACATGACCTGATCGGCGGAGGCGGCGCGGTCGTCGACCAGGAGAAGCCGGCCGCCGAGGCCGTCTTCGGCTAGCGCCAGCGCGAGCGGATCCGGCATTCCGAGACTGACCGAGGTAAAGGCGCGCGTCCGGAGTTCGTCGAGCACCATCTTGAGGCGCGCCAGCGAACGCACGCGCGCGATGAGCGCCACTTCGTCGATCGGCTTCGTCAGAAAATCGTCGGCCCCGGCTTCGAGCCCCTTCAGCCGGTCGGCCGGCTGATCGAGCGCGGTGACCATCACAACCGGAATATGCGCGGTCGAAGCATCCTGTTTTAGGCGGCGGCAGACTTCGAAGCCGTCCATGCCGGGCATCATCACGTCGAGAAGCACGACGTCGCATTCATCCTTGCGGCAGGCGGCGAGCGCCTCGACGCCGTTGGTCGCAGTGGTGACGTCGAAATACTCCGCGGTAAGCCGCGCTTCGAGCAGTTTCAGATTGGGCGCGACATCATCGACGACCAGGATCCGAGCGGTCATTGCGAACTCATCCTCACGCTTAACTCAGGAGCCTATTGATCGGCGATATAATTGCGCACGGTTTCGAGAAACTTGACGACCGATATCGGTTTCGACAGATAGGCCTCGCAGCCGCCCTGGCGGATTTTCTCCTCGTCGCCCTTCATGGCGAACGCGGTGATCGCAATTACCGGAATGTGACGCAGATCTTCGTCGTCCTTGATCCACTGCGTCACTTGCAGACCGGAGACTTCGGGAAGCTGGATATCCATGAGGATGAGTTGCGGCTTGTACGTGCGCGCCAGCTCGACCGCCTCGACGCCGCTTCTCGTCTGCACCGTCTTATAGCCGTGCGCTTCAAGGAGGTCGTTGAAAAGCTTCATGTTCAGTTCGTTGTCTTCGACGATCAGGACGCTTTTTTGCATGGTGGGGACCTATTCCGCCTCACGGCGGCGGACCTCCGCAGCCGGGGGTCCAAGCATAACCGTAACCGCTACCAGACAGAAATTTACGAAAGGGAAATCCCACCGGAGAAAGGGCCGCTGATTCAGGCGCGGTTCAGCATAAGCCGCGGCGAAGTCGCGTAGCAGAGAATCGGCCTCCGGCTAGGCCGAATTTGCCGCCTCGTCGGGCCTGCCCGCCCTATTTCGGGCACGGCGGCGTCGGCAGAAGCTCGAGGCTTCTCATCTTTCCGGCCAGGACGAAATCGCCGTAATCGAGGCGCAAGGCGCGCGAGATGCCGTTCTCGTAAAGCTCGAAGGACAGCGTGTAGTTGGGCGCCTCGTCTTTGTTGCCGGGATCGAAATAGCTGATCGCAACCGGCCAACGCCGCACATCTCGAAGCGCCGGAATCAGCGCTGCCGGCTCGTTTGCCGGCGTGTCGATCGGACGGCCGATGAAGGTCGTCGTCGCATAGATTTTGTCGCCCGTATCCGATCCGTCATAAACCTCCACCTCGAGCGATCTCGCCCCCGCTTTGGCCGCGGCGAGAATATATTTCAAATGCTCGGTCGGAAAGAGCACGTGCCTATCGAACGCCAACCTCGTCTCTTTGGGTTTGGTGAGATCGACCGAAACGGGGCCCGCCGGAACGCGTTGCGCCCGGCCGTCGACTTCGTCGGACTGTTCGTCGTCGACCTTGGTTTCCATCTTGAACGCGAAGCTCTTGCCGCCGCCGTCCTCGAACGTCGCGGAACGCATGTCGGAAACGCGCGTCGGACCTTCGGCCGGCTGCAATTCCGTGACTTGGCGGAAATTCTGCACGTAGCCCTCGCAGGACGAGCCGCTGAAATCGAAGGCGATACGGCCGCGCGCCTCGGTCGGGCTCTTCGAGCCCACCGCCTTCAACAGCGTCAAATCGTATACCGCGCGGTGGGAAGCGAGCGGAATGGCGTCGATCGAAGCCTGAAGGCCGGCGGGCGTCGCTTTTAACGCCGTAGTATCAGCGGCCAGAAGCGGCGACGCTACAAGCGCCGCCAAAGAAAACCACGCCGCGCGCGAAACAACACGCCATCCGCCGGGATACTCGACCATCGTTTTGTTGCTCCCCGCGCCGCGCACCCCTCGGGCACCGTGTTAAAACGCCGCTTGGCCGCTGGCAACGGATAATAGCGGCCGGCGCGAGAATAGCGAACCGGGCTCTTTTCCGCTTGCGCCGGCAACGTCCATGGGCGCAATGACGGGTCTCGACCGGGAGGGAGCCATTCCATGAGCGCGACGGAAGATCGCCTTCATTCCCTCGGCATCGTTTTGCCGCCAGCGGCGGCGCCGGTTGCCAATTATGTACCTTTTGTGATCTCCGGATCCTGGCTCGTCGTCGCCGGCCAGCTTGCCCTGGGCGACGACGGCAAACTCGATCCGGCCCATGTCGGAAAAATCGGCGCCGGATTGTCGATCGAGGCGGGCCGCGGCGCGGCGCGCCGGTGCGCCATCAACGTTCTGGCGCAAGCCAAGGCCGCGCTCAGCGATCTCGATCGCATCCGGCGCTGCCTGCGGCTCGGTGGATTTATCAACGCCGCGCCGGGATTTTCGCAAGTCGCCGCCGTCATGAACGGCGCTTCCGACTTGATGGTCGAGGTGCTCGGCGAACGCGGTCGCCACGCCCGCGCGACCATCGGGGTCGCCGAATTGCCGCTCGACTGCGTCGTCGAAGTCGAAGCTTGGTTTGAGATCGCCGCGCCTTGACTGCTTGGCTCGCCACCCGCGCATCGCGCCCGGCGAACCAGATCGTCTGCGAAAGGTTCGAACCCTTGGAAGCGGAATGCTAACCAAGTTCGCGATAATTCCGGCGTAAGACGTTGTCGCGCCGCGGCGTACGGCGCATCTTCCCGCGAACGATCGGTGGATTTCTCGATGCCGAAGAAGATTGTTGTCGTTATCCTGGCGACGCTCGCTGCGACCCCGGCATGGGCGGGCGGCCCCGCGGATTGCTGCCATGCTGGCCGTTACTGGGCGCATTGGCATCGCTATCCGAACTACGCCACGTGCGTCCCCTACGGCTTGCCGATTATTTCCTATGCCCGGACGATCGATTACGTGCCGGGAATCGGCGCAGTGCCGGTGCGCGTCTATTACGTCCCACGCCAACAGCCGCTCTATAACGTGCCGCCGTATCGGATGATCGCGCCCTACTGAGCCGAAGTGCGCGTTTTGCGCGCCGTTTCGACCTTGTCCCAGCGCGTCGACATCACCGTATCGCAAATTCCCGGACTGCCGAACCCGTCGCTGAAGCTGACGTTGAAACGGCGGTGATGTTCGCCGTGCGCTTTGCTGGTGATGATCGTGTCGAGAATCCGGCCAAGCAACGGCACCGCGTGGAACAAACGCGAGTCGCGCAAAGGCACCGCGAAATCGTAGCCAGAATGCTCGTAGAGGCCGCCGAAAGCGCCAAGCCCGGCGACGATCAGCTGAAACGCGATATCGCTTCCGCCGCCGCCGACGAGCACCAGCGGCAAGAGATACGGCAGCGCGATTTCCAGGAAAAAATCCGCCGGGCTCATGTAACAGGCACTGATCCCCTTGCTCGCGCCGGTCGAGTGATGCACCGCATGGCCGAGTGTGCGCATCAGCTTCGGATGATGCAGCACGTAGCGGTGCGTCGCGTATTGCACAACGTCGTGGCCGATCGCCATCAGTCCTAGGTTGACGACGAAGCGCCAAGCGCTGAGATGCGGCGCGCCTACGTAGGCAAGCCCCGCCCACTGCACGGCCACCATGCAGGGCAAAAGCACCACAATTTGATTGATCACAACTCTCGGCAGAAGCTCGAAATAGCCGAGCCGATCTACCCTGCGAACCTTGGCTCTGCCGAGCCAGCCGGTGCGGTCGCAGACTTCAAACACGATCCCAAAGCCGTGATACACGGCCATGATCGTGATCCAGGTAAGCACCGAAAGCGGCAACCACGCCGGCAGCGTGCCATGTGCCCCAAAACCACCCATGATTCACCCCGTTCGGGCCAAGCCTACGCCGTCTCATCTAGGCCACAGATGCAGGTCGGTGCAAGGGTTTCGTCGGCGTAGCGCAAGCGCGGCATTTCGGCTGGAACAGTTCCTTCGGCGCGAGGGACCGCCTATAGTTTTGACACGTTTCCACGCCTAAAGCGCGTGATGAATTCGCCGAGGAGATCCATGGGGCGTACCGCCAAGCTTCGCATCACCGTTCGATTGCTGCCGATGCTGACGGTCGTTTTGTCGGCTTGCACCCTGCCCGCTTTGGCGCAAACGGCGGCGCCGGCCCAACCGGCACCCAACTCGAAACCGGCGGCCGCGTCGGCCACGCCGCAAGGAGCGACGCCGGCGACCGTACTCGACGACAAAAATGTCGAGGGCATTCTCGGTCGGGAGATCTACAGCCCCGGCGGTGAGGACATGGGCAAGATCGTCGACGTCCTCGTCGACCACGCCGGGCAGGCGCGCACCGCCATCATCGATTTCGGCGGCTTCCTTGGAGTCGGAACGCGAAAGATCGCCGTGGATTGGCGAGCCATCCAATTCGCTCCCAACGGAAATTCCGATCACATCGTCTTATCGCTTACTCGCGATGAAGTGCGGGTGGCACCGGAATATAAGCAGGGCGAACCGATTGTCGTACTCGGCCCGTCGACAAAACCAAGCGCGGCGCCCGCCAATACGTCTGCGCCGCCAAAGGTGGCACCAGCAAAATAGATCGAAGCGTAACGGGGGTGTGCGCGTCCGCGCGACCGGCAAAATACCGATCGTCGCGGGCTAAATTCGGCAACGAGGTGACGACTGGCAAAATGTTCGTACACCCCTCGCGCCGCAGTCTCTTGGGCCTCGACTGGTTCGTCTTCTTCCTCGCCGATGTCCAGACCGGTTTCGGCCCGTTCGTTTCCGTCTATCTCACGGCGCAGAAATGGACGCAGGGCGACATCGGTTTCGTGCTGAGCGTCGCGGGAATCATCGGGCTTATCGGCCGCGTTCCGGGCGGCGCCTTGGTCGATGCGGTGCGCTCCGAACGCGACGCCGCCATGCTCGCCGCGATCGGGATCGGGGCGAGCGCGCTGATGGTGGCGCTTTGGCCGCTCTTTCCGCTGGTGTTGCTGTCAAGCGTCCTCAGCGCCGCGGCGAATTGCGTGCTCAATCCCGCCATCGCCGCCATCAGCCTTGGCCTCGTCGGCTATCACGCGATCGGTCCGAGGCTTGGCCGCAACGCCCGGTTCGCGTCGCTCGGCACGGGAATCGCCGCCGCCGGCATGGGCGCGTTCGGATACCTTTTTTCCTCGCGCGCCGTATTCTTGGTGACCGCCGCATTGTTGATCCCCACGCTGATCGCGCTTTCCAACATCCGCGCCGCGGAAATCGATCCGGTGCGCGCCCATAGCGGCATCGCCCGGCACGACGAGCTCGGTCCGCGGCTGCTGGCCAATCGGCCGCTCCTTGCGTTCGCCGGAGCGACCGCCCTCTTCCAATTCGCCAACGCCGCCATGCTGCCTTTGATGGGCGGCGTCATGACCATGCGCTCGGCGAACTGGGCGGAAATCCTCATCGCCGCTTGCATCATCGTCCCGCAACTCGTCGTCGCGCTGTGTTCGCCTTGGATCGGCCGGCATGCCGAACGCTGGGGCCGGCGCCCCTTGCTGCTGCTCGGCTTCGCGGCGCTCCCGCTGCGTTGCGTGCTTTTTGCCGACGCGCCGGATCCTTATCTCGTCGTCACGTTTCAGGTGCTCGACGGAATTTCCGCGGCGGTGCTCGGCGTTCTCGTGCCGTTGATCGCCGCCGACTTGGCGCGCAATACCGGCCATTACAATTTGATTCAGGGAATTATCGGCACGGCGGTGGGCATCGGCGCCGCGGCCAGCACCACGTTTGCAGGCTACATCAGCGACCGCTACGGCAGCCATACCGCCTTTCTGGGCCTTGGCGCCGCCGCGAGTTGCGCGCTTTTGTTTACCTTTCTCGCCATGCCCGAGACGCGCCCGGAGACCGAGTGACGACTTGTCTCAGGGCGAAACCAAGCGCGGCCGCGGCGCGGCCGTCTTGATCAGGCCGCCATAGACGTCGAGGTAGTCGCGCGCCATGCGCCTTGCCGTGAAACGTTTCTCAAAGCGTTGACGAATGTGCGAACGCGACAATTGCGCAAGGCGGCGAACCGCGCTGATCGCGCTCGTCTCGTCCTCGACGATAAATCCGGTCACGCCGTCTTCCACCACTTCCGGCACCGAGCCGCGATTGAACGCGATGACCGGCGTACCGCAGGCCATCGCCTCGATCATCACCAGCCCGAACGGTTC
>JASHSB010000025.1 GCA_030036945.1 Methylovirgula sp.
GCTCCGTGACATCAAAGATTTCGCTGCGGTCGGTAATCAAACGCGTGAAGATATCGAGCCGTCCGCTCGAGCTCTTCGGATTGGCGGTGGCGGAAATGCTGACCGGCAGAGCGAGCGTTTCGAGCAACGGGATGACATAGACGCAGCCGCGTTCCAGTACCGCGCCGCGGCCTTTGAGGCTGATTTCGTCGGGCTTCAGAACCCTAAGTTGTTCTTCGACGCTGCGGCTTCTACCCGGCAGAAAACTCGCCCGCACCCGGTAGGCGCGTGGCCCGAGCCGCAAGTCGAGGCTGGCGGGCTGCAGTTGCGAAGCCTCTACATCGCTGAGAATGCGGATGAGATTGCGCCGCAGCATCAGCTCAATCTTGTCGCGGCCGAGCAGTCCGAAAGCGTTGCCGAAAAGCCGCGAAGCGTTCTCGTCTTCGAGGGGGAGAGAGCTCGATTGCATGTTCCGACGCGACTTGAGGTCCTGCCAGGAAGATAGGCTCGGACAGAGCGATTATGGCCTTGCCGCCGCGCCAGCCAACAGGTTTTCTGCTTGAGATAAGACGCAGCAAGGGTTATGCAGAACTTACGTGGTCATTTGGGCCGGCCGGCTTGCCGCCACGTTAAACAAGGGACTAAAAGGGCCGCGGTAATCGCCCTCCCTCTATTTGTCCGCCGGCTTGTCGGCTCTGCCCGGGCCGGCAGAAACGGAGGAGTAAAGATGGCGAAGTCCCCCAGGCGCGATTCCAAGACTTGCCGCGATCCTAAGACTTTCGATCCTAAGACTTGGCGGGAAGCGACCAAGCTCGTCCACGGCGGCGTACTGCGCTCGCAGTTCGGCGAGACTTCAGAAGCGCTCTTTCTCACTCAGGGCTTCGTTTATGACAACGCGGAGGCGGCCGAGGCGCGCTTCAAGGGCGAAGCCCCGGGCTTCGTCTATTCGCGCTATTCCAATCCGACGATCGCCATGTTCGAGGAGCGCATGTGCCTCCTCGAAGGCGCCGAGGCGGCGCGCGGCACGGCGAGCGGCATGGCGGCGGTAACGGCGGCTTTGCTGGGGCAGTTGAAGGCCGGCGATCATGTCGTCGCGGCGCGCGCCCTCTTCGGCTCCTGCCTCTACATCGTCGAAGATCTGCTGCCGCGGTTCGGAGTGGCCTCGACTTTGGTCGACGGCACCGATCTCGACCAATGGCGGCGCGCCGTGCGCAAAGAAACGAAAACCTTCTTTCTCGAAACGCCGACCAATCCCTGCCTCGAAGTCTGCGACATCGCGGCAATCGCCGAAATCGCGCATCGCGCCGGCGCCACGCTCGTCGTTGACAATGTCTTTGCGTCCCCGATTCTGCAAAAGCCGTTGCGGCACGGCGCCGATTGTACCGTTTATTCGGCGACCAAACACATCGACGGCCAAGGCCGATGTCTGGGCGGCGTAATTTTGGCCAGCCGCGCGTTCATCGACACGTACATCCACAATTTCCTGCGCCAAACCGGCCCCGCCCTTTCGCCTTTCAACGCCTGGGTCTTGCTGAAATCTTTGGAAACCTTGCCGCTGCGCGTCGAGCAGCAGGCGCGCAACGCGCAAAAGATCGCCGCGGCGCTCGTCGGCCATCCGGCAATCCAACATCTCGCCTACCCGGGGCTTGCCAATCATCCGCAAGCCGAAATCGTCCGCCGCCAGATGACGGGCGGCGGCACGCTCGTCGCATTCACGGTGCACGGCGGCAAACGCGCCGCCTTCGCCTTCGCCAACGCCTTGTCGATCATCAAGATCTCCAACAACCTCGGCGACGCCAAAAGCATCCTCACCCACCCCGCGACGACGACGCACCAGCGCCTAACGCCGGAGGCGCGCGCCGCCCTAGGCATCGGTGACGGACTCGTGCGGCTTTCGGTGGGCCTCGAGGACGCCGACGATCTCATCGACGATCTTCGCCAGGCGCTGGCCGCCATCGACCGAACGCATCTTGCAGCGGAATGAATGCATTGCCGCAGGTTCCTTAACCGTCACGGCTAAAGCGCGTTTGGTGCCGTCCGCGGAGCGCTGCGACTCCAGCGGCGGCCGCTTTGTTCCCGCAAGGAATCGTCAAGATCTCGACCCGAAAATAGGGGCCGGGATCTACCATGAATTGGAAATTTCCTAGTCTGCTCGTTTGCCTGCTTCTGCCGCTGTCAGTTGCTGCGTCGGTCGCCAACACCGCGCCGGACATCGCCTCGCTGCGCGCCAAATATCTGCGCACCGACCCAATCCCCTATCCGGACGACGATCCCTACTCGGCGGCGAAGGCCAAGCTCGGCCATACGCTGTTTTTCGATCCGATTTTCTCCGCCTCCGGAACGATTTCCTGTGCGAGCTGCCACAAGCCGGACATGGGCTGGGAGGACGGCCTGCCCTTGGCCGTGGGCGACGCGCGCCATGCTCTCAAATTGAAGACCCCGACGCTGCTCGACGACGCCTGGCTCGATCGTCTCGGCTGGGACGGAAAGTTCCGCAGCTTAGAGCAAGTCACTTTCGCGCCGATCGTCGCGGACGGAAACATGAACATGTCGGAAACGGGCGTCGAGACGCGCCTTGCTTCGATTCCGCAGTACGTTCAAGCCTTCTCCGCCGCTTTCGGCGATGCGGCAATCACCCGTAAGCGCATCGAAATGGCGATGGCGACCTATGAACGCTCGATCGTTTCGACCGAGGCGCCCTTCGACCGCTGGGTCGAGGGCGACGACAACGCCATCGACGCGCCCGCAAAACGCGGTTTTGCGATTTTCAACGGCAGAGGGCGCTGCAACGAGTGCCACAGCGGCTGGGCGTTCACCGACGGTTCTTTCCACGACATCGGCGTCGCCAAGGACGGCGACATCGGCCGCGGCCGGCTTTTTCCGACGTCCCTCAAGCTTCGTCATGCGTTCAAGACGCCGACGTTGCGCGACGTAACGCTACGCGCTCCCTACATGCACGACGGTTCTGTGCCGACGCTCGCCGCGGTCATCGATCTTTACGACAAGGGCGGGGTCGACCGGCCGAGCCGCGCCGAAGTGATCAAACCGCTGCATCTCTCTGGGCAGGAGAAAGCGGATCTCCTCGCCTTTTTGCAAACGCTCACCGGCAAGTCGCAGCACGTCGACGTACCGGCGCCGCCGCGCTAGCGTTCAGCAAACGCGAGGCAGAAGCGTGCCGAGCAGAGTGAGCCCGGAGACGAACAGCGTGCCGCCCCATTGCTCGAACTTCGCACAATAAAGCGGCATGCGCTGCGCAGCGCAAGCGAGGCTCGTGCCAGCGATCAAACTTATCAGACTCAAGGCGAGGATCATTGCCGTCCCTCTTGAACTTGAGCCCTGAGCGTAGGAGCGAAGGGCTTGCCAATTCCTTGCCGGAGGGCGATGGCGCGAAGCGTCCGGCGGGATTGTGCAAGAAAGGTTAATGGATGCGCTTTTCAGAAGTTTGATTAACCAAATATTAGGATTGGCAAAGACAGTTAGTTAAATTTCTCCTAAATTTACCCCTGCCCAAGATGCGGGGGTAAGTAATGCGTAACTGTAAAAGCTGGCGGCGCCTCGCCGCCGTGGCCGGATTTGCGCTCGGACTGAGCTTCCTTTTTTCGGAACAAGCGAGCGCGCACATCAAATGGTTCTGCGCCTACAACGTCGCCGGACAGCCACGCGGACTTGAAAACGTTCTCTGCCCGGATTTCGAACTGTTGGTCGGTTCGGCGCTGCTGGCGCTGCTCTCCGGCTACCTCGTTGAAATGAGCATGATCGGCGCGGCCCTGCAGGCCGCGCTGAATCGGGTAACAAGCGGGCTGCGCGACAATAGCGAAGTTCTCATGCGCGCCACCTGCGGTTTCTTCTTCGTCGCGCTGTGGACGAAGGGCGGCATCATTCTGACGCCCGAACTCACCACCCCTTCGCCGGTCATTCCGTGGATTCAGCTTGGTTTGGCGGCTTGTCTCATTTGGCGCGGCACGTTGCCGATCACGGGAATTGGGATGGTCGGCTTATTCTCGTTCGCGATTGGCCAATATGGTGTCTTCCACCTCATGGATTACCCGATCTTCCTAGGGATCGCCGCCTATTTCATCCTGGTGGGTCTGCAGCGCAATTTCTTCGGCGCGCGGCCCGTCGACGTCCTGCGTTGTAGCGCCGCGGTGACGCTAATGTGGGCCTCAATCGAGAAATGGGCCTATCCGGAGTGGACCTTTCCGCTCATCAACGTCCATCCCCAGATGACCATGGGATACACACCGGAGTTCTTCATGCGCGCCGCCGGCGTGGTCGAGTTTACCTTATCTTTCGCGCTGCTCTTGACGCCGCTGGCGCGTCGGACCGCCGCAATCGTTCTCTCCGGCATGTTCGTCAGCGCGGTGTTCGAATTCGGCAAGATCGACGCAATCGGCCACGCCCCAATCGTCGCGGTTCTCTTGGCGATTATAGGCGACGATTTCGTCCCTGCCCGTTTCACGCGGGTGCGTCTGGGAATCAAGGAGATCTGGGCGAGGTTCGATCTGCGGCTATCCCCCTGGGACCTGCTGGTCGTCCCCGCCGGCTATTGCGCGGCGCTCACTACTTTCCTCGCCGTCTATTACGTCCTGCATTCCGTGCTGTTCGGCACGACGATCGTGTGACTATTATTTCACGATGACGACGAGCTTCATCTTTGGATGAATTCCGCAGAGGACGTTGAACGTTCCCGGCACCGAAAAGACGACGTCGGTCTTGCTGCCCGGCAACTGGTCGCCGGAGTCGAAATTGAACACGTCGGATTCGACGTATGCATGGTGCAACAGGTCGCCGTCGTCGTTGACGATCCGCACCGTGTCGCCGCGCTTGATGTTGAGCGTAAGCGGATGGAAGGCGCGGCCCTTCTGGGAGACGATGTAAGGCCCCTGCGCAGTCAACCCGGCGCCCCCGAGAAATAGGAAACCGCCCAGAAACAGCAAAACGCCGAGAGCTACGGCGGCGCCGAACTGCATCGGCGCGATCCCCACCCTCCTGCCGTCAGACTGCATTGTTCCCGCCCGGGAGCCCGGCCCAGATCCACGGCGGGAATCTCGCGGTTTTCGGTTAAGCAAAAGTTTATCCGAGGCTTTCAGGGAGCCTAAAGGCAAGTCTTAGGAGCGTCTTAACCCAAGAGGAGCCAATTCTAGCAACCGTCGCTAAAGAACGAGTCTTCGATGCCTTCGGTAACTTTGCCGCTGCGCGCCCTGCTGCAGAAGGCGCGGCCGGCAATCACCCGTCTAGCCTTACTGCCGGGAACGATTCGCGGCCGGATACTGTTCGCCTTCCTCGTCATGAGCATCATCACCGCGGCGCTCGGCGGCTATGCGTCGATCGGCATCAAGCGGGCTGGCGTGCTCGTCGCCAAGACTTTTGACGAATCGCTGATGTCGATCAATTACGCGCGCGCGGCGGCAGCCGATTTCTCCGAGATGCAGGCCGCGTTCGCGCGCCGCTGGAGCGCCCCCGATCCCATCACGCAGCGCAAGCTCGACGACGAGATGGCAGACCTCGAACAGACGCTTTCCGAGGATCTTTCGATCGCCGCGGAACGCTCGCAATCGAGTCGCGCGGCGCGCGCCGCGACAAAGGTGCAGCGCGCCGTTGATGCTTGGAGCGAAGCGCGCCAGCACCTGCCGGCGGGCGTTCCGCCGAATAGGGCCTGGGAGCTGCTTGATCCTTACGCTTCCACCGTTGCGCAGCAGATCGATCTACTGATCAATTACACGGCTGGCGACGGCTTTACATATCGGCAAAGCGCCCGTCAGGCCGTCGCGGTCGCAACGCATCTCGATCTTGCCGCCACCGGCGGCGCACTGCTGATTTCGGCGCTCGTCGCGTGGCTGCTGGCGCAACGCATCACCGGTCCCGTGGCGGTCGCATCGGCGATTGCCAGGCGAATCGCCGACGGCAAGCTCGACGGTGTCATTCCACGCGGCGCCCCCGATGAGCTCGGCGCGCTGCTCGCCGCCATGGCCGTCATGCGCGACAACATCCGGGCGATGATGGAGCGCGAAGTCGCACAGCGCCGCACCGCGCAGGTGCGGCTCGCCGACGCTCTTGAGAGCTCGCGCGAAGGTATCGTGGTCGTCGACGCTGGCCATCGCGTGGCGCTTGCCAATTCGCAGGCCGCAGATTTCTTCGGCTGCGCGCCGGAACGGATGACCCCGAGCGACCTCGCCGAGACCGCCGGCTCGAACCAGCTTGCCAAAACCGTTCTCAGCTTCGACCGCACCTCGCCTCCCACCTTTGAGATACAGCTCAAGGACGGACGCTGGCTGCGGATCAGCCGCAGCGCCACGCAGGATGGTGGCTTCATCATCGTCTACAGCGACATCAGCATGCTGAAGAACCAGGAGGCGCAGCTGACCTCCGCGAACCTGCTGCTCGATGCCGCTCTCGACAACATGTGCCAAGGCCTGTGTCTTTATGACAGCGAGCAGCGACTGAAGGTCGTCAACCGCCGCTTCTGCCAGCTCTTCCGCCTGCCGCCGGAACGCATAAAGCCGGGTATCACGTTCCGCGACGTGCTCGAATTGAGCGTCGCCGCCGGCAACCATCTCGGCAAAGCGGTAGACGAATTGCTCAGCGAAGAATTGTCGTTGATCCGGCAGCCCCCGGCGAATACGCGCTTTCAGGAGCTGAGCCACGATCGCGTCCTTGCCGTCGCCCGGCAGCCGACGGCCGATGGTGGCTGGGTCGCGACCTACGAAGACGTGACCGAGCGCCGCCGCGCCGAGGAGCGCATCGTGTTCATGGCGCGGCACGACGCGCTGACCGGACTGCCGAACCGACTTCTGTTCGCCGAGCGTATCGATCAGGCGATCAGCCATATCGGCAGATCGGGCGCCGGCTTCGCGATCCTGAGCCTCGACCTCGATCAGTTCAAGCAAGTGAACGATACGCTTGGCCATCCGGTGGGCGACGAACTGCTGCGCAGCGTCGCAGAACGATTGATCTCTTGCGTGCGCGAGGTCGATACGGTCAGCCGGCTGGGCGGCGACGAATTCGCGATCCTGCAATGCGACTTGGAAAGGCCGGAGCAAGCATCGGGGTTGGCGCGCCGCATCGTCGAAGTCCTGAGCGCGCCCTACGACATCGAGGCGCAGCCCGTCACGATCAGCGTCAGCATCGGCATCTCGGTCGCGCCTGGCGACGGGGCAAGTTACGACATTCTTCTGAAGAACGCCGACGTGGCGCTCTATCTCGCCAAGGCCGACGGCCGCGCGACCTGGCGGTTTTTTGAACCCGAGATGGACGTGCGACTGCAAGTGCGCCGGGCGCTCGAACTCGATCTGCGGGACGCGCTCACCAACGACGAATTCGAAATTTTCTATCAGCCTCTCTACGATCTCTCGGAAAACAGGATCATCGGCTTCGAAGCGCTGCTGCGCTGGCACCATCCGACGCGCGGCGTGGTGTCGCCCGGCGACTTTATCGCCCTCGCCGAGGAAATCGGTCTCATCATCCCGCTGGGCGAATGGGTTTTGCGCAACGCCTGCACTGAGGCGATCTCCTGGCCCAGGCACGTCAAATTGGCGGTGAACGTATCGGCCGTGCAATTCAAGAGCGAGCGGCTGGTCAAGACCGTGACCGACGCGCTTACGATAAGCGGGCTGCCGGCTCGCCGCCTGGAACTCGAAATTACCGAGTCGGTCCTGCTCGCCCACAATGTGACGACCATGGACAAGTTGCACGAACTGCGCAATTTCGGCATCGGTATCTCAATGGACGATTTCGGGACCGGCTATTCTTCACTGAACTATCTGCGCAGCTTCCCGTTCGACAAGATCAAGATCGACCAGTCTTTCGTCCGCATGATGTCCGGCAAGGACGGCTCGTTGGCCATCGTGCGCGCCATGGTGGCTCTCGGCAACAGCCTCGGCATCCGCACCACCGCGGAGGGCGTCGAAACCAAGGAACAGCTCGCCTGGCTGCGCGGCGTCGGCTGCAGCGAGGCGCAAGGCTATTTCTTCAGCCCGCCGGTTACGGCGCGGGAGATTCCGCACCTACTTGCCAAATGGAACACCTTGAAGCGGGCGGCGGGCTGAGCGTAGTCGGCAAGCTCGGCGAAACGTTATCGCATCCTGGACTTGCGCCGCCACGCCATGCTAGAGCGCCTTGGCAATCCCGATTGTCGGTGCGAAACTTCGGCGGACAGTTTTCCTCGCGACCGACGTCCGTTTCGCCGCAATGCGCATCCCGGAGCCATGCGGACTAACATGCGCCCTTTGGCCATTCTCCCTTCCGTTCTCGCCGCCGATCTCGCCCATATCGGCGAGGCGGTCAGGGACGTGACGGCGGCGGGCGGCGACATCGTTCATATCGACGTCATGGACGGGCATTTCGTGCCCAACATCAGCTTCGGCCAGGATACGGTACGGGCGATCCGCAAGGTTACGGATCGGTGCCTCGACGTGCATCTGATGATTGCGCCGGTCGATTGCTACATCGAGTCCTTCGCGGCGGCTGGCTCCGACGTGATTACCGTCCACCCCGAGGCCGGACCGCATCTGCACCGTTCGCTGGCGTTGATCCGCCAGCTCGGCAAGAAGGCCGGCGTCGCGCTCAATCCGGCGACGCCCGTTGCGACGATCGAACACGTCCTTGACGACATCGATCTGGTGCTCGTGATGAGCGTCGATCCGGGCTTCGGCGGCCAGGCCTTCATTGCCTCGAGCATCGAGAAGCTCAACATCGTCCGCGCCATGACGGCGGGGCGCGAGATCGAAATCGAAGTCGACGGCGGCGTTACCGCTGAAACGGCGGGCGCCGTCGCCGGCGCCGGCGCCAATTGGCTCGTAGCGGGTTCGGCCGTATTCAAGGGCGGCCCCGCAGCCTACGCCGGCAATATCGCCGCAATCCGCAAGTCCGCCGAGCGGGCGCGCGGCGAATTGGTGTGAGACGCGATGATTGCCCGCTATTCCCGTCCCGAAATGGCCGCTCTCTGGGAGCCGCAGAGCAAGTTTCGCATCTGGTTCGAGATCGAAGCTCATGCCTGCGATGCGCTCGCCGAACTGGGCGCCGTCCCAAAAGAGGCCGCGAAAACGATTTGGGAAAAGGGCGGCAAACTCAAATTCGACGTGGCGCGGATCGACGCGATCGAGAAGGAGACGAAGCACGACGTCATTGCCTTCCTGACCTATCTCGCCGAGTCGATCGGTCCCACAGCGCGTTTTCTGCATCAGGGGATGACCTCCTCCGACCTGCTCGATACCTGCCTCGCCGTGCAGCTTTCGCGTGCCGCCGATCTGCTCGTCGCCGACGTTGACGCGGTGCGCGCCGCGCTGAAGCGCCGCGCTTTCGAGCATAAGTTCACGCCGATGATCGGCCGCTCCCACGGCGTTCACGCCGAGCCGGTGACGTTCGGCCTGAAACTCGCGCAGGCTTACGCCGAATTCGGCCGCTGCCGGGCGCGGCTCGTCGCGGCGAAGAGCGAGATCGCGACCTGCGCCGTTTCCGGCGCGGTCGGCACGTTCGCCAACATCGATCCGCGCGTCGAAGCACATGTCGCCGAGAAGCTCGGCCTTAAGCCGGAGCCGGTTTCGACACAGATCATCCCGCGCGACCGGCATGCGATGTATTTCGCGACGCTCGGCGTCGTCGCCTCGTCGGTCGAACGCCTCGCGGTCGAAATCCGCCATTTGCAGCGTACTGAGGTGCTCGAAGCCGAGGAATATTTCGCGGAAGGCCAGAAGGGCTCGTCCGCCATGCCGCACAAGCGCAATCCCGTGCTCAGCGAGAATCTTACCGGCCTCGCCCGCCTGGTGCGCGGCATGGCGCTGCCGGCGATGGAGGACGTGGCGCTCTGGCACGAGCGCGACATATCGCATTCTTCGGTCGAGCGGATGATCGGCCCCGATGCCACGGTGACGCTCGATTTCGCGCTCGCTCGATTGGCCGAAATCGTCGAAACTCTGGTGATCTATCCCGCCAACATGAAGAAGAATCTCGAGGCGCTGGGCGGCCTCGTCCATTCGCAACGCGTGCTGCTTGCCCTGACGCAAAAAGGACTGAGCCGCGAGGCGGCTTACGCCACCGTGCAGCGCAACGCCATGCAGACTTGGCGCGGTCAAGGCGATTTCCTCACGTTGCTCCGAAAAGATCCCGAGGTCAAAGCGGCGCTCGGCGACGCCGAGCTCGAGTCGCTCTTCGATCTCGACTATCACTTGAAGAGTGTCGATTTTATCTTCAACCGGGTATTCGGCGGCGGCACAAAGGCGGAGAAATGAAATCAGATGATCGGCTCGCGGCGGTAATTGCCGTCGTCGTAAAGGACGATCGCGTCCATGCGCGCTTCCTGAACACGTTCTCATTCCTCGAGTACATCGGCTTTCGCAAGATCGTTAAAAGCCAAAGGGCTGAGATCGTCACCCGCACGCTGCTGACGCACGCGTTGGAAGAATGCCGCCACGCATTGTTGCTGAAAAAGCTCGCCGTGAAGCTCGGCGGGCGTGATTTCGACTTCTATCGGGTCGAGACGATGTTCTGCCCGGAGGCAGCCAAGACGTATTTCCAGGAACTCGATCACCAATGCGACGCCAAATTCGCGCAGCTCGACGATCTCGAACGCTCGAAGCTCGTCTATCTCTATGTGACTTGGCTCATCGAACGCCGCGCGCTCGACGTTTACGGCTGTTACAAAGATAACCTGGGCGGCTCCGATTTGGCGCCGAGGGTCAATGCACTGCTTGCCGAGGAAGTCGGCCATTTGTGCGCCGTCGAAGCAGGAATCGCCGCCGGCGACCCGCAGCATGCGGCGCGCTCGGCGCAGTTCGAGGCGCTCGAAGCCGCGCTCTATCGGGATTTTGTCGGTGCGATGGCACGCGAGATCGCGATCCATCGGGCCGAGGCCTGACGGCGGGATGCGCGCCAACGAAGCTGAAATCCTGATCATTCCCGGGCTTGGCGGATCCGGGCCGGAGCATTGGCAGAGCCGATGGCAAACGAAGCTCTCGACCGCGCGCCGTATCGCGCAGAGAGATTTCGAACGTCCCCAGCTCGAGGCATGGTGTCGGCGCATCGTCGCCGAAGTCGAAGCCGCGGAAAAGCCGGTCGTGCTCGTCGCCCACAGCCTCGGCGTGCTCGCGGTCGCGCATGCCGCCGCCGAGCTCAAGGGCAAGGTACGCGGCGCCTTTCTCGTCGCGCCGCCGACGCCGCGCGCCATCGCCGAAATGGATACGGTCGATAAAAATTTCAGCGCGGTACCGATGACGCCGCTTCCCTTCCCGGCTCTTCTGGTCGCAAGCCGCAATGATTCTTATGCGCAGTACGCTGACGTCGAGGCGTTGGCCCATGCCTGGCGCGCCCAGCTTATCGACGCCGGGATCGCTGGGCACATCAATGCGCAAAGCGGCCACGGGCCCTGGCCGGAAGGGCTGCTGCACTTCGCGAAGTTTCTCGGCACTCTCTGAGGCCGCTCAGCGCGAATAGAACTCGATGACGAGATTGGGTTCCATCACCACGGGATACGGAACCTCGCGGGGCAGCGGAACGCGGGTGAGTTTCGCGGTCATCTTGGTGTGATCGACTTCGTAATATTCAGGCACGTCGCGTTCCGGCAGCGCCACCGCTTCGAGCACGACCGCGAGCTGGCGTGAAGCCTCTTTCACCGCAACGACATCGCCGACTTTCACCAGATAGGAAGGGATGTTGACGCGCCGTCCGTTGACGCGCACGTGGCCATGGTTGACAAACTGGCGCGCCGCGAACACGGTCGGCACGAATTTGGCGCGATAGACGAGCGCGTCGAGGCGGCGCTCCAGAAGGCCGATGAGATTGTCGCCGGAATCGCCCTTCTGTCGGATCGCCTCGGCGTAATATTTGCGGAATTGGCGCTCGGAAATATTTCCGTAATAGCCCTTGAGCTTTTGCTTGGCCTTGAGCTGCGTGCCGAAGTCGGAAAGTTTGCCTTTGCGGCGCTGGCCATGTTGGCCCGGCCCGTATTCGCGCCGGTTGATCGGGCTCTTCGGCCGGCCCCAGATATTCTGCCCCATGCGGCGGTCGATTTTATATTTGGATTCTAAGCGCTTGGTCATCGCGTCCTCAAGGTTACGCCGACGGACGCCGCGCCCACGCCGAAGCGCGCCGCAAACCGCGTCTTCCGCCGGCAGTGGCGGAGGTACGCGCCCTCCTCTGCAAAGCGATGCTTTGCCGACAGGCGGTTCGCGGAAAGATTGGAGCGGCCGCCGCAGGTGCGTCATGGCGGAAAGAGCCGTCATGATCGGACGCCCCACGGGCGACCGGAGTGGCAGGCTCTAGAAAGCCGCCCGCACAATGTCAAGCGAGTAGCCTGAAAAGCCAAAAGGGCGATCCATAACAAACGGGACGCCCTACGGCGCTAGGCGACGGCATCAGTTTGGAAACGTTCTCGGCTGTGATCAAATGTGCTTGTGCACCGCAGCGAAAAGATGGCGTGTCATTGATAGAGCCGGGCAATCGCCACACGTAACAATCAATTGGCGTTTGGCACCGATTGGCGCCAACCTC
>JASHSB010000026.1 GCA_030036945.1 Methylovirgula sp.
CCGGTCCAGGTCGGGTCTTTCCCTTTGGGGGGCGGAAATGTCCCAAAAGGAAAAATGTCTTGACGCTGGATGAACGAGTCACGCGCGAAAGGGACGTTTTGCGCACCGCCGCGCTGGAGGTCGCAGGCGTCAGCCATTTTTACGGCAAGCGCAAAGCCCTCGATAATGTTTCTTTCGTCGTCGAGCCGGGGAGCTTCACCGTTCTTCTCGGATTGAACGGAGCGGGCAAGAGCACGCTTTTCTCGCTGATCACGCATCTCTATGCGACGCGCAGCGGAAAAATCCAGATTTTCGGCTACGAGATCGGGCGGCAAACCCGCGAGGCGCTGCGCCGCCTCGGCGTCGTCTTCCAGCCGCGCACGCTCGACCTCGAACTTACCGTAATGCAGAACCTCATCTATCACGCCGCCCTGCACGGCATCGGTCCGCGCGAGGCAAAGCATCGCGCCGGCGCCGTGCTCGCACGCGCCGGCCTCGCCGAGCGCGCCGCCGATCGGGTGCGCAATCTTTCCGGCGGTTTGATCCGCCGCGTCGAAATCGCCAGAGCCTTCCTGCATCGCCCCGAACTATTGCTGCTCGACGAGGCGACCGTCGGGCTCGACGTGAAGGCACGCGCCGACATTATCGCGCAGGTGCGCGGTCTCGTCGCCAGCGAGGGGATCGGCGTGCTTTGGACGACGCATCTCATCGACGAGATCGCCAAGACCGACTCGGTCGTGATTCTGCACGAAGGCAGGGTACTCGAGAAAGGCCTTGCCACCGAGATCCTGGCGCGCACCGGCGCTGCTGATATGAGCGCGGCCTTCGTCAAGGTCACCGGCGCCGACATCCATACCGAGGCCAGTCCATGACCAGCGTTGCCGCGGCGCGACTCCCGCGCAAAGGGTTCAATCCGGTGCAATACGCGATTGCGCTGCAAGGAATCGTGTGGCGCGAGGCGTTGCGCTTCGTGCATCAGCGCGGCCGGTTTATTTCCGCCTTGGTGCGGCCGCTGGTCTGGCTGTTCATTTTCGCCTCGGGTTTCCGCGCCGTCCTCGGCATCTCGATCATCCCGCCGTATCAGACCTACGTGACCTACGATGTCTATATCACGCCGGGGTTGATGGCGATGATCCAGCTCTTCAACGGCATGCAGTCGTCGCTGTCGATGGTCTACGATCGCGAGACCGGCAACATGCGCACGCTGCTGGTGAGTCCTTTCCCGCGCTGGTATCTATTGACCTGCAAACTGTTCGCCGGCGCGGCGGTCGGCGTTCTACAGGTCTATACCTATCTGCTGATCGCCTATTTCTGGGGAATCTCGCCGGACTCGCCTTGGGGCTATGTGACCGTTCTTCCAGCGCTGTTTCTTTCCGGATTGATGCTCGGATCGCTCGGCATGGTGCTGTCGTCGCTGATCCGCCAGTTGGAGAACTTCGCGGGAGTCATGAACTTCGTCATTTTCCCGATGTTCTTCGCGTCATCGGCGCTCTATCCGCTCTGGGAGGTGCAGGAGAAGAGCCCTTGGCTTGCCGCGCTCTGTTGGCTCAATCCCTTCACCTATGCGGTCGAACTGGTCCGCTTTGCCTTCTACGAACAGTTGGACCTCACCTCGCTGGCGGTGGATATCGGCTGCACGATCGTATTCCTGGCCGGCGCGATAATCGCTTACGATCCGGCGCGCGGCATGCTGATCCGCCGCGGCGGAGCCGTAGAATGAGCGGCGCAATGCAACGGAGAGCCGCGCCTGCCGCGGCAGATTTATGCGGCCGACGCGGCGAGCGCGTCGGCCGGAAAGCTCGCTCGGGCGGTCTATTTCTTGGAGCCGTCCGCCTTGAACTGCGAAATGTAGGCCCAGATGTTATCGCGGTCGCTGGCTTTCGGCAGCCCCGGGAAAAGCATCTTGGTGCCGGGAATGTCGGCTTGCGGATTGGTGATATATTTGTCGAACGTCTGCGCATTCCAGACGAAGCCTGCCTGCTTCTTGGCTTGATCGGCCGCGGAGTAGTCGTAGCCGGCTTCGGAAGCGATGGTACGGCCGTCGATGCCGTTGAGATCGGGACCGACGAAGTTGGCCGCGCCCGGACCGATCCGGTGGCAGAGCATGCAGGTATGTTTGAAAATCTGTTCGCCGGCGGCGGGATCTCCCGCTGCGAGCGCCGGCCCCGCCAGCAAGGCGAGCATGCCGCTCGTCAGCAAGGCCATGCTTTTGTAACTCATGATTTCCTTCCCCTCTCCCGAGGCGGCCTTGGCCGCCTACGCAACGCCAGACGATCGGCTTTATCGTTGTACCCCCGCAGATGTGTAGCCCGATCGACCGATTCAAGACAATCCCCGCGGCGCCAAAGCGAGATACGGAAATGCATGAATTCCTTCCTTTGAAAGCCGAGGTTGCAATGCATCAGAAACCGATCCGCGGAATTGCGGCGTTTTGCCTCGGTTTGCTCCTCTTAGGCGGCGGCCCAGCACATGCCGCGGACGTGCTTCGCATTGCGGTGCAAAAGAGCGGTACCTTCAGCTGGGAACTTGCCGTCATCAAAGACCGTCAGCTCGATACCAAAGCCGGGCTCGACCTGCGGATCGCCGAACTGGGCTCTACCGATGCCGGCAAGATCGCTATCATGGGCGGCTCCGCGGACATTATCTTGTCCGATTGGCTTTGGGTTTCGCGCGAGCGCAGCCTCGGCGGCAAGCTCCAGTTCTATCCATATTCCAGCGCGCTCGGAGCGGTGATGGTACCCGCCCGCTCGCCAATCAAATCGCTCGCCGATCTCAAAGGCGAGAAACTTTCGGTTGCCGGCGGCCCGCTCGACAAAAGCTGGCTGTTGCTGCAAGCGCTCGCCAAGCGCTCTTCGATCGATCTCGCCTCGCAATCGACAATTCTCTACGGTGCGCCGCCGCTACTTTGGCAGAAGGCGCTGCAAGGTGAAAGCGACGCGACCTTGAACTTCTGGACGTTCTGCGTCGATCTCGAATTGCATGGTTTCAAGCGCCTGATCGGCGTCGACGACGTCGAAAAGGACCTCGGCGCGAATGGACGGGTGGCGATGATCGGCTATGTCTTCGACGAGACGTTCGCCGAGCAACATCGCGACGTGCTGCGCCGTTTCTTTGCGATGACCCGGCAGGCCCAGGATATCTTGGCGCATTCCGACGCCGAGTGGCAGAAGCTCGCTCCGCTGATCGGTACGTCGAGTCCGCAGGCGCTCGCTCTTTATCGTAAGCGCTATCTCGAAGGCGCCGATGTCAGGCCGATCGCCGAGGAGGAGGCCGACGCGCGCAAGTTATACCTCGTCCTCGCGCAGATCGGCGGCGCGACGCTCGTCGGGCCGGCATCCGAACTCGACGGCGGCACGTTCTACAAAGAAGCGACGGACAACTGACGTGCTCCTGAGAATCCTGTCGCTCCTTCTGTTAATCGCGATTTGGCAGGCGGCCTCGATGCTCGCGGCGAGCCGGCTCCTGCCGGAGCCGCTCGCCGTCGTCGACGTAATGCTGCGGGAAGCCCGCTCCGGCGCGCTGTTCTTCAATCTCGGCACGACGCTGGCGCGGGTTGCGATTTCCTTCGCGCTGGCAATGTTTTTCGGCACCCTGTTCGGCATTCTCATGGGCCGCAGCGTGACGCTCGACCGGCTTGGCGATCCCTGGCTCGTCGTTCTTTTGAACCTGCCGGCGTTGGTCATCATCGTGCTCGCCTACATCTGGATCGGCCTGACTGACACGGCGGCGATTCTCGCCGTCGCGCTCAACAAATTGCCAAATGCGACCGTGACGATCCGCGAGGGCGCCCGCTCGCTTGACGCCGGCTTGGAGGAGATGGCGACGGTCTTCGCCATGCCGTGGCAAACGCGGCTCAGGCACGTGTTGCTTCCCCAGCTCGCGCCCTACGTCGCCGCGGCGACGCGTTCCGGCCTGTCAATCGTCTGGAAGATCGTTCTCGTCGTCGAACTTCTCGGCCGCTCGAACGGAGTAGGTTTCGAGATCGGCACCGCCTTTCAAGTCTTCGATGTCGCGCTGCTTCTCGCCTATGCGCTTCCCTTCGTCGGGATCATGCTGGCGATCGAAAGCTTCCTCGTGCAACCCTTCGAGCAACATGTCTCCCGTTGGCGCATCAAGACAGCTTGAGATCGACATCGTGCGCAAAGCGTTCCGCACCGCGTCGGGCGAAGTGCGCGAAGTGCTGCGCGATTTTTCGACCTCGCTCGCTGTCGGCAAGATCCACGCACTCGTCGGCCCATCGGGCTACGGCAAGACGACCGCATTACGCATCGTCATCGGCCTCGATCGCGATTTCGAGGGGATGGTAACGCTGCCGCTGGGCACCAAGATCGGCATGGTGTTCCAGGAGCCGCGCCTGCTGCCTTGGCGCAGCGTGCTCGACAATCTGCGGCTGGCGGCGCCGCGGGCAAGCGAAGCGAATCTCGTGCGCATCGCGACCGACCTCGGCATTGCCGGGCACCTGCGCTACTTCCCCGGCGAATTGTCGCTCGGTCTGGCGCGCCGCGTTGCGTTGGCGCGGGCGTTTGCCGTCGATCCCAATTTTCTCGTTCTCGACGAACCTTTCGTGTCGCTCGACGCGGCGTTGGCGATGCGGCTCGGCGACGAACTCGTGGCGCTGGTCGAGCACACCGAGGTGACGACCCTGCTCGTCACTCACGACATCGACGAAGCGATTAGGCTTGCCGACCACATTATGCTTTTGGGCGGCCGCCCGGCCAAGATCGTCGCCGATTTCGACATCGCCTTTCCGAGAGCGGCGATGACGGCCAACTATGCGGCCAAGATCAAAGCCCAGATTGGCGCCGTCATTGCGGAAGCCGTTGCGTGACTCTGCTGATCTTCGACTGCGACGGCGTGCTCGTCGATTCCGAACTAATCGCCCTCGAGATCCTGGCCGATATGCTGACCCAGCTGGGCTGGAAGATCACGCCGGCCGAATGCCGGGAGCGCTTCATGGGCAGAAGCACGCGCGACGTTCTCGCCGAGGCCGAAGCAAGGCTCGGCCGCCCGATTCCGCTGCAGTTCAGCGAAGCGGTGCAGGCACAACTCTTCGTACGGCTGCGCCGCGAGTTGCAGCCGGTGCGCGACATCCGCGATATCGTCGCGGCGCTTCCCTATCCGGTCTGCGTCGCCTCCTCGTCACCGCCCGAGCGCATCGCTCTGTCGCTCGAAGTAACCGATCTTGCCTCGCTTTTCGCGGATCGCGTCTTTAGCGCCGCGGAAGTTCGGCACGGCAAGCCGGCGCCCGATCTTTTTCTTCATGTCGCCGACCGCATGGGCGTCTCGCCCGAGCAGGCAATCGTGATCGAAGATTCGCCCGCCGGCGTCATCGCCGCGCGGCGCGCCGGCATGGGCGTGATCGGCTTTGCCGGAGCGAGCCACGCCGATCCGGCCTTGGCCGGTTTGCTCGCCGAAGCGGGCGCCCGCGAGGTACTCGCGCGGATGACGGACTTACCCGCCGCGGTCGAACGACTGCGCGCCCAGGTGCGACCGTGAAGCTCCTCCTCGTCGTCGCCGCGGCGCTCATCGACACCGATGGACGGGTGCTGATCGCCCGCCGCCCGGCAGGAAAACCGCTTGCCGGACTATGGGAGTTTCCCGGCGGGAAAGTCGATCCCGGCGAGCGGCCGGAGACGGCGCTGATCCGCGAACTCGCCGAGGAGCTGGGTGTCGAGGTCGACGAGGCCTGTCTCGCGCCGCTTACTTTCGCAAGCCACGCCTATGAGGATTTCCACCTCCTGATGCCGCTCTACGTCTGCCGGCGCTGGCGTGGCATCGTACATGGCCGCGACGCGCAGGCGCTCAAATGGGTGCGTCCGCAAAATCTGCGCGACTATCCGATGCCGCCCGCGGATGCCCCGCTCATTCCGGCGCTGCTCGATCTTTTGGAGTAATTACTGGCCGAACGGGTCGAATCGCCAGCCCTGAGCCGGAAAATCGTCGTTATAATATCGACGCGACGCATAGCCGAAGCGCCGATGCCGCTCGCTCCCGCCGTAGATCTTGGCCGGCGGCGTTCCGGAGATGGTGATCACCGCTCCTTCCGCTTTGACCATCTGGAACAGCAACGCCGCGTTCTCCGGCGCAATTCGGACGCAACCGTGCGATACGGGCCGCCCCAGCCAGGCGGTTTCGTAGGTACCGTGGATTGCGATGCCTCCCGCAAAGAAGATCGAATGCGGCATCGGCGAATCATAATACTTGCGTGAAAAATGCACCGCCTGGAGGCTATAGGGATGAAACGTGCCGCGCGGAGTGACGTAGCCGGCGCGGGCGGTAGATACCGGCCAAGAATAGCTGCCGCTGGAAGATTCGACGTGCATCGTCTGGGTGGTGAGGTCGATGTCTATCCGCACCGTGGCATTGGCCGGCGCGAGCCAAAAAAATCCGCAGAGCAAAAGAAGAATGCCAGGAATGCGGTGCATGACATCCTCTAAAATATCGCGATCCATGCTGCATGGACGCTCAGCGAGCGTAAACTGTAAAGTTTAAGTAAGGTTGATGGCATCTATGGGTACGTCCTCGCTTCCCGCCCGATTCGGGAGAATTCGGATGGGCGGGATCATCCTGGGGGCCGTTGTGGCGGCGCTGGCCTGCACGGCGTCGCGCGCGCAGACTCTCGGCTCCCTGCAGCCGAAGCCCTTGCCGCCGCTTGCCCATCCCAACGCGCCGGGAACGCCGGCCAAAGCTTTGTTCGGGCGGGTGACGACGCCGGCCGGCGTGGCGACGCGCACCATCGGCTTCTACGCGCGCGGCTGCCTCTCGGGCGGCGTCGCGCTGCCGGTCAACGGTCCCGACTGGCAGGTAATGCGCGT
>JASHSB010000027.1 GCA_030036945.1 Methylovirgula sp.
CGCCGAATCGCTCAGGAAGGCCACGCGGCAGGCTTAGCCGCGGTCAATGGCATCGCGATAAACCGCTGCGGGCCACGCCAATGCTCCGGGAAGCGCGTTTGCGATCGAACTGAAGAATTGATCGCTGGAAGCCCAATTCGCCTGAACTGTAGGAACCAAAGCAACCACCACCCCCGCCAGGTACACAATCAGAAGAATAATAATGAGGAGACGCATTGAACTGTCCTCCCATGATCGAAATGATTGACGTTTTCGCCCACAGCACGTGCGCACTTCAGGAACCGCGCAGCTTGCGCCCCGATCGGCTCCGTCTCGCCGAAAAGATCGGAGCGATCCCGATCGACGACTCGCACGAGAATCCAGTCGCTGCAGTCATGAAGCATACCAACAGTGAGGGCGCAGATCACGGCTGCGAATGCGGCGGCTGGCAATGCCACGATCCCGCCGGACATGTGGTGCCGAACGACACAATGAATAAGCTCGTCAAATCGGTGCGGGCGACCGGCTCGATTGGCGTCATTGGGGTGTTCGCCCCGAGGGACTCAAAGCCTACGGGCTCGTTGATGAAACACGGGCAAATTGCTTTCGATTTTGGGCTCTTTTTTGAGAAAGGGCTGCGGATGGACTCGGGCCAATGTCCGGTCAAGGCCTATAAATGGCTGCTCTGCGCGCTCGTCGCTGAAGATAAAGCGAAGTCATCCTTCCTCGTCTCCCATGTATTGCCGCTGGAAAAAGCGCCTGACGCATATAAACATTTTGACGCGCGCGACGACGGATGGACGAAAGTCATATTGCGCCCGGCAGCATAAGTTAGCTGGCGCCCATCGCGTAGCATACGCTGCAACACCGGTTTTGCTGTTAGCGCGTTTTCTTGTAGACGCCTCGCAAAAACGAGCGCCGGCCTGTTAAGGCCGCGGATATTGCCGTGAGCGTGTGGGACTAGGTGTGGGACCAATCGCGGGCGCGGAATGCTAACGTATTGATATACACGCGAATTCAATAGGATGCTGGTGCCCAGGGGCGGAATCGAACCACCGACACGCGGATTTTCAGTCCGCTGCTCTACCAACTGAGCTACCTGGGCCGGATGCGGGCCGGCTTTATAGAAAGCGCCCAGCGTTGTCCAGGGCGCGGCGGCGTGCGCGGTTGCCGAGCTTGGCGGGCGCGGCTATAAGCGCCGCACTTTCGAAGATCGCGAGGACACGTGGAGCGCACCTTTTCCATTTTGAAGCCGGACGCGACGCGTCGTAATCTCACCGGCGCGATCAACGCCATGATCGAAGCCGCGGAACTGCGCATCGTCGCGCAGAAGCGCGTACTGATGACACGCGCGCAAGCCGAGACGTTCTACGCCGTTCATAAGGAGCGGCCGTTCTTTCCGGAGCTCGTGGCGACGATGACGGCGGGGCCCGTGGTCGTGCAAGTGCTCGAAGGCAACGACGCCGTCAGGAAATATCGCGACGTGCTCGGCGCGACCGATCCGGCCAAGGCGGCGGCGAACACGGTACGCAAGAAGTATGCGCTTTCGATCAGCGAGAATTCGGCGCACGGATCGGATTCGCCGGAGACGGCGGCGATCGAGATCCAACAATTTTTCTCCGGCAACGAGATCGTTGGCTGAACAGTGCGGGACAGGGAAGGCCCTATTCCGGCCGGAGTTTCGTGATGCTTGGTCCCCGATTCAAGGCGGCCCGATCGGCGCAATGGGAATGATAAAGCCTCGAATGCGTTTTATTCTCGCGCTCGCGGGGCTTTTGGCCGCTTCGGCCGCGACCCCCGCCGATGCCGACAAGATCAAACATTCGATCGCCGTCTTCTCCGGCCTCGACAAGATCACCGGGCGGATCATCTCCTTCGAAGTTGCGACCAACGAAACGGTGCAGTTCGGTACGCTGCAGATTACCGAGCGCGTCTGCTATACGCGCCCGCCCACCGAGGCGCCGCAGACCGATACGTTCGTGGAGGTCGACGAACTCGGCACCGACAACAAGACGAAGCGGATTTTCACCGGCTGGATGTTCGCGGCGAGCCCCGGCCTGCATGCGTTGGACCATCCCGTCTATGATATTTGGCTCACCGGCTGCAAAGGGGATCAGCAAGTGATCGCTGCGCCGCCTCCCGCCGTCACGCCGCAACCGGCTCCGGTCGCGACGCCGCAGAAACCGGCGCAAGCGGCGCCGCCCGCCTTGCGACGCACCGAGACCGACGGTGCGCCGCTGCAGCCGGGCGGGCCGATCGAAGTGGGGCCGCCGCCGGGCTTCGTTCCGCCCGGCTCCCCATCCACGTCGCCCGGTCAACAATCCGTTCCGCCAAATTCGGCGCCGAGCGACGACGGGCTTTAGTTTGCCGGAAGGCGCGGGCCTGTGCCGACCGATTTATGCTTGTGGGGCAGGACGGCAAGCACATCCTGTCCAGACACTTGCCGCCCCTTCGGCCAGATCCAGAAATCCGCCGTTTGCGCGACGGCTTCGGCGAGCAGCACGCGGTAATGGTCCTTCGTAACCTCGACGGCGCCAAGGCTTTCGAGATGCGGCGTCACGAATTGGGTATCGAGGAGACGGAAACCGCCCGCCGCGAGCCGCCCCGCCAGATGAATCAGCGCGACTTTCGACGCGTCCCGCTCACGATGGAACATGCTTTCGCCGAAAAAGGCGGCGCCCAAAACGACGCCATAGAGGCCGCCAGCCAGCGTATTGTCCCGCCATGCTTCCACGGTATGCACCTTGCCCTGCTCGAAAAGCTGTCCGTAGAGCCGTCTAATCCGTTGATTGATCCAAGTCTTCTCGCGGCCCGTGCCGGCCCTGGCGCAACCGTCGATTACCGCTTCAAAATCACAATCGACGCGGACCTTGAAACGCTCCGAGCGAATCGTCCGGGCAAGCTTCTTGGAGACGATCATGCCGTCGAGCGGAAAGACGCCGCGCGCTTCGGGGTCGATCCAGAAAAGGTTCTGGTCCTCGGCGCTCTCCGCCATCGGAAAGAGGCCGATCGAATAGGCGCGCAGAAGAATGTCCGGCGTGATCTCGAACTCGTCGCGGGGCCGCGTCATGCGCTAAAGATGGGTCTTCCTTACCGGCGCCGTCAAGAACGCGCCGCCAAGTTCAACAAAAGTTACGGAAATCTTCCCGCGCAATTTCCGTGCGAGACGCCTACGCCACCACAACCTCCATCCCGCCGCTTGCCAGAAATTTCTCCAGCCAATGGACGTCATAAAGGCCGTTCTGGATGTCCGCATTGCGGATCAACGCGCGGAACAAAGGAAGCGTCGTATCGATCCCATCGACGATGAATTCGTCGAGCGCGCGGCGCAGCCGCAGCAGCGCTTCGTTGCGGGTGCGCCCATGCACGATCAGTTTGCCTACCAGCGAATCGTAATAGGGCGGAATGACGTAGCCGGCATAGGCGGCGCTGTCGACGCGCACGCCGAGCCCGCCGGGCGGATGATAATATTCGATCTTGCCGGGCGACGGCTGAAAGGTGACCGGATCTTCGGCATTGATCCGACATTCGATCGCATGGCCCGAAAGGGCGACGTCCGCTTGCGCGATGCTCAATGGCGAGCCGGCAGCGATCTTGATCTGCTCGTTCAGAAGATCGAAGCCGGTGACCATTTCGGTCACCGGATGCTCGACCTGGATGCGGGTATTCATCTCGATGAAGTAGAAGCGGCCGTCGTCGTACAGAAATTCGATGGTGCCGGCGCTCTTGTATTTCAGTTCGCGCATCGCCGTGGCGCAGATCTCGCCGATTTCGAACCGCTGCGCGGCATTCAGCGCCGGGGAGGGACTTTCTTCGAGAATTTTTTGGTGGCGGCGCTGCAAAGAGCAATCGCGTTCGCCGAGATGAATCGCACGGCCTTCGCCGTCGCCGAGAATTTGCACTTCGATATGCCGCGGATTGTCGAGGAACTTTTCGAGATAGACGGCGTCGTCTCCGAAGGCCGCCTTCGCCTCGCTGCGGGCGGTGGCCAGCGCGACCAACAAGTCTTTGGCGTTGCGCGTCACTTTCATGCCGCGCCCGCCGCCGCCCGCCGCCGCTTTGACGAGCACCGGATATCCGATTTCTTCGGCGACCTTTAGCGCATCCTCCGCGGTTACAGGGCCGTTGGAACCTGGTACGCAGGGGATATTGAGCCGTTTGGCGGTGCGCTTCGCCTCGATCTTGTCACCCATGAGACGGATATGTTCCGGGCTCGGGCCGATGAAGCAGATCTGATGTTCGGCGAGAATCTCGGCGAAGCGCGCGTTTTCGGCCAGAAACCCGTAGCCCGGGTGCACCGCCTCCGCGCCGGTGATCTCGCAGGCGGAAAGCAGAGCGGGAATGTTGAGATAGGATTCGCGTGCCGGTGGCGGCCCGATGCAGACCGATTCATCGGCGAGCTTGACGTGCATTGCCTCGGAATCGGCGGTCGAGTGAACGGCGACCGTCGCGATCCCCAATTCCTTGGCGGCGCGCAGGATTCGCAAAGCGATTTCGCCGCGGTTGGCGATGAGGATCTTGTCGAACATGGGCGTCGATCAGAAAAAGCGGTTGCACCTGGGGAACGCGCGCCGGGTCATTCGATCACGACAAGCGGCTGGTCGTATTCCACGGGTTGCGCATCTTCGACCAGGATCGCCGTCACCGTGCCGGCGCGCGGCGCGACGATGTCGTTGAAGGTCTTCATGGCTTCGATCAGCAAAATCTTGTCGCCCGCCTTTACCTGCGCGCCGGCGGTAATGAAAGCCGCCGCATCGGGTGCCGGACGCAGGTAAACCGTGCCGACCATGGGCGATTTCACGGTCCCCGGATGGATGGCAACCGTCTCAGTCGGCCACGGCGCGCTCGGACCAGGCGCTAGCGGGGGCGGCGGCGTGCTGTCTTCCGGCGTAACAAGCAGCGCGCCCCCCTGGCGCGTGACCCTGATCCGCAACTCGCCTTGCACGATCTCGATCTCGCTGAGATCGAGACGCGTCGCAATTTCTCCAAGCGCTTCCACGAGGCGCGGGTCGATCGGCGCCGTCGCCGCCTTTTTTTCCGTCATGCGTTCAACTTTCGGGCTTGGCCGACAGCAAAGCTTGCAGTGCGAGATCGTAGGATGCCGCGCCGAACCCGAGGATAACGCCATAGGCTACGGGGGCAATGCGCGAGACGCGGCGGAATCGTTCGCGCGCGTGGATGTTGGAGAGATGCACTTCGACGACGCGCGCGTTGGCGCCTTTGATGGCGTCGGCGAGAGCGATTGAGGTGTGGCTATAGGCGCCGGCATTGAGGATGATCGGTTCGCCGGCCCGGCCGGCGTCTTGAATCCAGGTGACGAGATCGCCCTCCTGATTCGATTGGCGGAAATAGAGGACGACGCCGTGCGCCTTACAGGTTTCGGCCAGCCGCGCTTCGATCACGGCCAAGGTTTCGTGACCGTAGACTGCAGGTTCGCGCGTGCCGAGTAGATTGAGATTTGGCCCGTTGAGGACGTGGACGGCCTTGAACATCGGATTGGGCCCGGATTCCCTCGCGCTTCCTTAGCCGGCTTCCGGCAGCAAAGAAAGCGCGCGATGGGCGACGCCGTCGCGACTTGATGGGCGATTATGCACCTGACATAACATAATCCCACGGGCATCCCCGATTGTCCGCCATTGGCCCACGATTACCCCGCTATTTATAACATCCTGAGACAGGCCTATGTCGCGGGCATGTTACCGCCTTGGCGGCGCAGAGTAATGCGGTAGCAACATCGCATGTTGCAAGCCTTTCTGGCGTGTGTTATAGGCGCCGCATGGCTGAA